>CAVDAL010000027.1:0-6939 GCA_963606965.1 Acutalibacteraceae bacterium | reverse complement strand
TCTTTCTGTTTTAGAAACGCGTAAGAGGCTTTCGATGATTCTTTGCAGCTTTATTCAGCAGAATCTTCTGCAGCTTCATTGTTGTCATTAGCACTAACTTTGTGGAATGACTGTGTGTTGCGGTCTTCGCGAATTTGAGAAACTGTGCGAGGTTGCGGCACGCGGGAATGATCTTCGAAGAAATATTTGCGCGTAATGAAATTGAAAATCATCACAAGGAAGGTTGCAATAATTTTGCTGATTTCTGCATAAATGCCAACAAAGTCTGTGAAGAACCACAAAAATGCCGAATTTAAGCCAAGGCCAATAATGCTTAAAATCGTAAAAATAATGAACTGCTCTGTACGGCTTTGCCCTTCGCGCCCCTCAAAAACATGGCGCATGCTTTCCACAAAATTAAAAATTGTAGCGATGCAATAAGAAATGATAGACGCCAAAATGTATTGCATGTCCATGACTGTGTGCAGCAAAATGAACAAGCCGTAATCGATGGCAAAAGCGATAATGCCAACAATGCTGAACTTTAGAAATTGTAAGACAAAATTTCGCATGGGCTGTATTTTACCGCTAAATCGCAAAATTCTCTAATGCAAGAGTATGTTCGTTTGACGTGCGGATTTTATGCTTATACTGGGGCGCGGGCTTGAAGTCGGGTAATATATACAAAAAACAATTCTGCGAGCAAAAAGAAAGCGAAAAGAAGGCGAAATGAAAGTTGTCATCTTGGCCGGCGGGTTTGGTACGCGAATTTCTGAAGAAAGCCACTTGAAACCAAAGCCGATGATTGAAATTGGGCGCTTCCCAATTTTGTGGCATATCATGAAAATTTATTCTGCGCATGGGTTGAATGAGTTTGTTATTTGCGCTGGGTATAAGCAGGAAGTTATCAAATCGTATTTTGCAAATTATGCGCTTTATAACAGCGACGTGACTTTTGACTTTAGTTCTGGCGGCAACATCACTGTGCACAACGATATGAGCGAACCATGGAAGGTGACTGTTGTTGATACTGGTTATAACACAATGACTGGTGGCAGAATCAAGCGCATTCAAAACTATGTGGATGGGGAAACTTTCTGCCTGACATATGGCGATGGCGTTGCAGATGTTGACATTAATGCGTTGCTTGACTTCCACAAAAGCCATGGCAAGACTGCAACAATGACCGCTGTGCGTGTTGGCCAGCGCTTTGGAGTGCTTGATTTGGAAGGCAATGCAGTTAAGTCTTTCCGTGAAAAAAATGAAGATGATGGCGCTGTTATCAACGGTGGCTACATGGTTTTAGAGCCAGCTGTTTTTGATTTGCTTGATGGCGATGAATGTGTTTTTGAACAAAAGCCTCTTGCAACTTTGGCAGAAGCTGGTGAACTGATGGCATTTAGGCACGATGGATTTTGGCAGTGCATGGACACACAGCGCGACAAAAAGTTGCTTGAAGGTTTGTGGGAAAGCGGCAAGGCTCCATGGAAGATTTGGTAAAAATTTTTCGCGAAGCATATAGCGGCAAGCGCGTTTTTGTGACTGGTCACACTGGTTTTAAGGGCACATGGCTTTGCGCGATGTTGAATATGGCTGGCGCGCAGGTGACGGGCTATGCGCTTGAACCACCAACAGAACCCAGCCTGTTTGAACTTTCGCACATGGGTGAGCGCATTCATCAAAATTGCATCTGTGACATTCGCGACTATGACAAGCTGTTTAAATGCTTCAAGACGGCGCAACCAGAGATTGTTTTTCACTTAGCGGCGCAGCCTATTGTTCGCACTTCTTATGAACAGCCAAGATATACATATGAAACAAATGTGATGGGTACAGTGAATGTGCTGGAATGCGTGCGCCAAGTTGGTGGTGTGCAGTCGTTTTTGAATGTGACGACAGACAAAGTTTATTTAAATGAAGAGCGCGCGGCATATGCATATGCTGAAGATGACAAATTGGATGGCTTTGACCCTTATAGCAATTCAAAGAGTTGCTCTGAACTTGTGACGCATTCTTATGCTGCTAGTTTTTTTGCTGGCGGGCATGGTGGCGCTTGTGCAGACGGAAAGCTGGCGCCAGCAATAAGCACAGCACGTGCTGGCAATGTTATTGGCGGTGGCGATTTTGCAGCAATGCGCATTATTCCAGATTGCGTGCGAGCTGTTGCTGCAAACAGGCAGATGACTGTTCGCAATCCAAATTCTGTGCGCCCGTATCAGCATGTGCTCGAGCCATTGTTTGCATATATGATGATTGCAGCAAAGCAGATTGATGAGCCGCAGCTTGCTGGCTGGTACAACGTTGGACCTGACGATTGCGACTGCGTAAGCACGGGCGAGCTGTGTGACTTATGGTGCAAGCATTGGGAAGGCGCTAGCTGGAAAAGCGAAGCGATAGAAAATGATACAAAGCATGAAGCTAATTTTTTGAAGCTGGACAATACAAAGATAAAGCAGACTTTTGGGTGGCAGCCGCGCTGGAATGTTGATGTTGCTGTTGAAAAGACAGCGCAGTGGACTCGCGCTTGGCTGAATGGCGAGGATGTTTTATCTTGCATGGAATCGCAAATAGGGGAGTTTTTGAATGTTTGAAGACATGACGCAAGAGCAAGCGCGCGAAGAAATTTTGAAGCAAGTTGCTGCATATTGTGACAAGTTCCATAATCAGGAAAAAGAATATGTGCCGGGCGACAGAATTAATTATGCATCGCGCGTTTATGACAATAAAGAAATGACAAACTTAGTTGATGCTGCGCTTGAATTTTGGTTGACAAGCGGGCATTGGACTGACCAGTTTGAAGCAGCGCTTGGCGAATATCTGAATGTGCCATATGTGAGCTATGTGAACAGTGGCTCTTCTGCAAATTTGCTAGCTTTTATGGCTTTGACCAGTCCTCTTTTGGAGGAACGTGCCATTAAGCGTGGCGATGAAATCATCACTGTTGCTGCGGGCTTCCCCACTACAGTTTCACCATATGTGCAATATGGCGCAGTGCCAGTTTTTGTGGATGTGACAATTCCGCAATATAACATTGACGTGGCTCAACTTGAAAAAGCGCTTTCACCGCGAACAAAAGCTGTGATGATTGCTCACACACTTGGCAATCCTTTTGATATTGCAGCCGTTAAAGCCTTTTGCGAAGCTCATAACTTGTGGCTTGTGGAAGATAATTGTGATGCTTTGGGCAGCACTTATACTTTGAATGGAAAGACGCAGCAGACGGGAACATTTGGCGATATTGGCACAAGCAGTTTTTATCCTCCGCACCATATGACAACAGGTGAAGGTGGTGCTGTTTATACGCGCAACCCGTTGTTGCATAAAATTATTCGCAGCATGCGTGATTGGGGGCGCGATTGCGCTTGCCCAAGTGGCCATGATAATTGTTGCGGGCACAGATGGGACGGCCAATATGGCGAATTGCCGCAAGGCTATGATCACAAATATGTTTATAGCCACTTTGGCTACAATTTAAAGGCGACAGATTTGCAGGCTTCTATCGGTTGTGCGCAGATTGAGAAATTTCCATCTTTTGTGCAAGCTCGCAAGCGCAACTTTGCACGCATGGATGCGGCTTTGCAAGATGTGGCAGATAAATTGATTTTGCCAAAGCCTGTTGAAGGTGGCGACCCGTCTTGGTTTGGATATTGCATTAGCGTGCCGCAAGGCCAAAGTGCTGCAAAGATAACGCAAGCTTTGGAAGAGGCAGGTGTGCAGACTCGTCGCTTGTTTGCTGGCAATATAATTAAGCACCCATGTTTTGACCAGATGCGTAAAAGCGGGGAAGGCTTCCGTGTTGTTGGTAGCCTTGCGAACACAGATGCAATTATGGAACGCACATTTTGGCTTGGCGTTTATCCAGGCATGACAGATGCAAAGCTTGATTATATGGCGCAAAGTATTCACAAGGCGCTCGGTTAAGTTTGGCTTTGCTATTAAGGTGCTGAGTTTAAAATCGCGCTTTTGAAGAAATATTGGCTTGTTTGCGCTTGCATTTTAGCAGTGCTGCTAAAGCTTGTCTTTTGCATGCAACTGCCGTTGAATGTTCATGCGGGTGCATATTATGATGACTTGTGGGCATACAATGCCGCGGAATATATTGCTGCGGGGCAGTGGCTTGGTCCATATGATGGAATAACGCTGATAAAAAATATTGGTTTTCCGCTTTATCTGGCTGTTTTGTTGAAGTGCAACATCCCATATCTTTTGGGGAATGCTTTGCTATATGCGCTGGCTACTGCATTTTTTTGCGCTGCAGTTCGCCCGCTTATTAAGCGCAAATGGCTTTTCTTTTGCATCTTTGTGATTGTGCTTTTCTGTCCAGTAAGTTTTGCTACAGATACATTTGCGCGTGTTTATAGAAATAGCATAACAGCAGCTCAGGTGTTATTTATTTTTGGCGGCTTCCTTGGAATTTATGTGCGGCTAAAGCGCGATGGCAAAGATGCACGTGTGCTAAAACTGTTGCCATGGAGCATTGTTGGTGCTATCAGCTTGGCATGGTTTTGGCTAAGTCGTGAAGATAGCATTTGGATTGCTCCATTTTGTGCAGTTGCAATTATCGCTATGCTTGTGCTTTTGGTGAAGCAAAAAGCTTTTGGTGCTGGCGTGGCGCGCACTATTGCTTGCGCTATTTTGGTTGTGTTGCCAATTGGCGCATGTGCAGTTGCATCAACAAGCGTGAGTGCTTTGAATGAAAATTATTATAGTGTGCAAACAAAAGCAGAAATTAATTCTGGAAATTTTGCACGCTTCATTAAAGATTTGTATGCAATCAAGCCAAGTGAAATGCCGCAAAATTTGCGAGTTGCTTGTCCGCATGAAAGTGTGGAACGCGCTTATGAAGTAAGTCCAACGCTAGCCTCCATCAAAACTTATGTGGAAGACGAGTTTTATAACTGGGGCGATGTTTATGACAACAATCCTAATGATGGGGAAGTCAATGGCGGTGAATTTTTCTGGGTCTTTCGCATTGCGGCACAAGAGGCTGGAATTTATACAAGCGCTGCAGATGCAGATGAATTTTATGGGAAATGTGCAGATGAAATTGAAGCAGCTTTTGCAAGTGACAAGTTGCAGCAGCGTTCAACAATGCCATCGAGCATTATGACTCCATGGCGCAGCGAATATGCTTCCCAACTTATCCCAAGTTTTGCAAAGATTTTTGCAAATGCGATAAGTTTTGCAGATTTAAGCACAGAGCCGTTTTCTGCAAATGGGGATGCAGCTGTTGTTGAAGATATGCAGGAACAATTGCAAGGCAGCGCATGGTGGAGCGGGCAAGATGTGCCTATTGCTTGCAATGTGGGCACAGTTATCATTTGGATATATCGCGTTCTTGGTGTGGCGCTTGCTATTGTTGGCTTTGTAAGCTTTATCGCTCTTATTTTTGCATGGTGTCGCCGTCGTAAAATGGCACAAACAAAAACTTGGCTTGGGCCTGTTGTCTTAACATGTGCAGCTTTGCTTCTTAGCGCTGTTGCTCTTATGTGTGGCTTGACTTATACACAAGTTTCAAGTTTTATTGCAATCAATTATTATTACTATGGCAGCGCTGCATATGTTTTGATCTTGTGTTTTAATGCTTTGAGTGCTTCCGCAATGCTTGCAATAATTTGTGGGCATGACCAAAGCGGTGAATGTGAAGTGCTTGCTGTGGGTAATGCAGAAATTGGCGGCAGCTTTTTGGATGATGATATGCTTGAAGTTGAAGATGAAGTGGTTGGCGCGAATGGAAAGGTGCAATAAGAAATGCCTCGCATAGCTGTGCTTATGACAACATATAATGGCGAACGCTTCTTGCGCGAACAGCTTGATAGCATTTTGCAGCAAGAAAATGTTGATGTGTCGCTTTTTATTGCTGACGATTGTAGTACAGATTCCACGCGTGAAATTCTGCGAGAATACAGCGCAAAATATAGCAATATTGAGCTTGTTTTTAACAAGAAAAATAAGGGATGTATTCGCAACTTTATGGATTTGGTTTATTCAGCAGATACAAAAGTTTTTGACTATTTTGCAATATCTGACCAAGACGATGTTTGGCTGCCGAACAAGTTGGCAGCTGCTGTTAATGCACTTGAGGCTGCATGTAAAAATGCTCCATGTTCTGAAGGTGAAATGCAATCGCAAAATGGTGTGCCAGCTCTTTATTATGCTGGTATTGATAACGTTTGTTTGGATGGCACGTCACTTGGCAACGAATATGCGCAATATCAGATTTGTGCGCAAAATTATGCATCGCTTCTTCTTGTGCAAAATTGGTGTTTGGGCTGCACTTGTTTGATGAATCCTGCACTTGTGGCGCGCTTGCAAGAGGCAAAAGTTTATAACTTTGGACGCATGTATGATGCATGGATTCATGCTGTTGTTCTTTATACTGGCGGCGTGGTTGTAAGTGACTTGCAACATTCGTTTATAAAGCGCAGAATTACGGGGCAAAATACTGTTGGTATTATGAATGAAAAGCGCTCAGCTGCTTTTATTATGAAGAAAGCCTGGCATTGGCTGTTGCATGGAGATGCTGCAACATCTGAAAAACATACGCACATGGCTCAATGCTTGCTAGATTCATATGGCAAATATTTTGATGAAGAAACTAAGGCCTTGGTTGAAGCTGTAGCCAAGCGGCAGATGAGTAAAAAGGCTAGGAAATATTTATTGAGCCGCAAAGATATTGTTATGCCAACAAGTGCAAAAACAATGTGGCTGCGATGGATGATAAAGCTTAATAAGTTTTAATTGCGAAGAGTTGCTGAATGAAGATTTTGTTTGTTTTAAGCATAGGGCATTTAGATGGCGGAGCTGCACAAGTGTGGCTTAACTTGATTAGCGGCTTGCGCGAGCGTGGGCATGAGCCTTATGTTGTGATGCCGCAAACAAAAGATGAAAGCATGGTACGTGCTCTTAATGAAATGAATGTGCCATGCTGGGTGGAATTTTTCACATGGTGGACAACAA
>CAVDAL010000026.1:0-5101 GCA_963606965.1 Acutalibacteraceae bacterium | reverse complement strand
ACAAGTTCCGTTGCACTTTGCTAACAAACATCAAGAAAAAGAAGTGGGCTCCGCGAAATCGCGGAGCCCACATTCAAGCTTATCGCTTGTTGGCTTTCAATTCATAAGCCGCTTTAATGTTCACACGCCAGTCAGCTTATTTAACCTTTACAGACTTGGCCTTTGACCATGAACCATAAACAGTCTTGCCATTAACAACTGTGTAAGCTCTTACATAAACCTTGACCTTCTTACCTGTGGTCAACTTCTTGATAGTTTTCTTCAAGCTTGTGCTCTTGACCGTCACAGTCTTAGCCTTCTTGCCAGATACTTTATATTTAACTTTGTATCCGCCTGCACCAGCAACGCTTGCCCAAGAAACAGTAGCCTTCTTCTTGCCAGCCTTCAAGCTTGAAACTTTAGCCTGTGCAAGTTTTGGACTTGCGCTAACTGTAATTGTCTGGCCAAGAATCTTTTCACCTGCAACTGTTACATAAGGAATAACAGTATAAGTATACTTTGAGCCAGTGCTTAAGTTTGCGAACAATGCGCTTGTGCCAGCAGCCTTTGCATAGTCAATGCCATTGACTACAACGCCTTCTGCTACACCAAGTGTCCACTTCAAGTTAATGCTGTTATATGTTGCAGAAGCACTTACAACTGGAGCATTGTTCAACATCTTAATTTGAGCTGACAAGATATTAATCAAAGCTTGCTGAGCGTCAACCTGTGTCTGCAAGTTTGCAATTGCTTCATTCAAGTCGCTCTTTGCGTCTGCAATTTCTTGCTTAAGTGCAGCATCATTTTCAGAAACAACACTATCCAGAGCAGAAAGCTTTGTTTGCAAGTCAGTAATCTTTGCTGAATTTCCTGCAACTGCGCCATTCTTCAAGTTGTCAATGTTTGCTTGAAGTTTTGCGACTTCATCTTCAACATAAGACTTAACACTTGTATTGATGCCTGCAAGTTTGCTTTCAGCAGCAGCAATTCTATTAACTGCGCTTACAATGTCTGCATCCAAAGCATCTGTGATGAGCTTCTGAGCTGCAGTGATGTCTGACTTAGCTTTGTCGAGTTCGCCATCTGTTGCATATGTCTGGTCGAGCTTAGCGATTGTATCATTTGTAGAATCAAGCTGAGTCTGCAAGTCTTTTACAGCTTTGTCAACATAATTCTTAACTGTTCCAGTAATTCCTGCAAGAGAATCTTCAACATCTGCAATTCTGTCAATTGCTGCATCGATGTCCTTGTCAAGATTTGCATCTGCTTTTTCAAGAGCAGCCTTTGCATCTGTCAAAGCCTTATTGACTTCTGCAAGTTCTGCATCTGTTGCATACTTGCTATCCAAGTTGTCAATTGCATTTGCATTTTCAGTGACCTTAGCTGAAAGTGTAGCGATTTGCTGGTCAACATAATTGCGGATTGCAGTATTTACAGAAGCGATTGACTCTGTCAATGTTGCATCTGTTGCTTCCAAATTCTTGACAGCAGCTTGCAATGCTTTAATTGCAGCAGCATTTACGTCAACTTTACCAGTTTCTAAAGCACTAACAGCAGCTTTGATTGCGTCTGCGACTGTGCCTTCAACGCCAGTGAGCTGGCCTTGGATGGTTTTAATATTCGCAGTAGCAGTTGCAATGTTGTCTGTTTGAACTTCATCAATTGCAGCCTGAGCCTCTTCGATAGCCTTCTTTGCAGCAGCAATGTCAGCTGCTACAGCTTCATCTGTTGCATATGTGCTATCCAAAGCATCAATTGCATTCTTGTTATCAGTAATCTGTTGTTGCAGGTCAGCAACCTTGTCGTCAATATATTTCTTAACTGTGCCTTCAATACCATCGAGTTGGTCTTCAACAGCACCAATTCTTGTTAATGCATCAGAAATGTCTGACTCCATAGCTTCGTCGGCTTTTTCTAAGGCATCCTTTGCATCTGCAATTGATTCATTCAATGTTGCAACTTCTTCTGCAAGCTCTTCTGATGTAGCAAGAGTTTCAATTGTTGCATTGATTGTGTCAATCTTAGTTTGCAACTTCTGAATCTCTTGGTCTGTATATGCCTTGGCTGTTGTAAGAGCACTGTCAACCGATTCAAGAAGTTCTTCTTGCGCTTCAGTCAACTCAGCCTTTGTTGCATAAGTGTCTTGGATTCCTTTGACAGCATCTTGCAGATTTTTAATATTAGTAGCATTTGTTGCAACTTTGCCATCTTCTAAAGCTTTAACAGCAGCATTAATTGCAGCTGTAACTGTAGTTTCAATACCAGTAAGCTTGCCTTGAATTACTGTGATGTCTTCAACAGCATCTGCAATCTTGCCATCTTGAGCATCATCAATTAACTTTTGAGCATCTTCAATAGTTTTCTTTGCAGCAGCAATGTCAGCTGCTACAGCTTCATCTGTTGCATATGTGCTATCCAATGCATCAATTGCATCCTTGTTGGCTGTAATCTGAGTTTGCAACTTGGCAACTTCATCATCAACATACTTCTTGACAGTATCATTAATGCCAGCAAGTTTTGTTTCGATGGCTTTGATTCTGCCCATGATGCTTGCAGATGTTTCGTCATTGCCTATCGCAGTCTTAAGAGCATCAATTTGATTTTGAAGGCCATCTTTTGCAGTATTCAATTCAGTCTTTGTTGCATAAGTGTCAGGGATAGCTTCAATTGTTTCTTTGGCAGCATCCAACTCATCTTCAAGCTCTGCAACCTTTTTCTCAATTTCTTTATCCCACTTAGACTTTTCTTCAACACTATATACTGTGTATCCAGTGGACTTATATGTGTTTGAAACAAGGACATATGTTTCAACAGCATTGCCTTGCTCATCAACAGGGTTTTCTGGAACAGTAATATTCTTTGTGTCAAGCGCATAGTCTGACTCATCGCAAACGATAGTATCGCCTATGCCAAGAGCAATTGTTGGTGCAACATTTTCAGCAACAACCTTGATTGCTCCAGCCTTTCCTGCAGCTACAAATTTTGTATATGCTTCTTCAAAGCTTGTGTAATAAACTTCATTATAGTATGCGAGAGCTGTACCATCTACAACAGTATATTTACCAGTATCTGGATCTTTTGCGCCTGGCATCATACCATCTGCAGCGTATGCAAGCGTAAGCTGGTCAGTAAATGTACCAGCACTTACAAACTGAGTGCAGTCTTCACTATAAATTGCTGTGCCATCTGTTCCAGTTGAAATATATTCACCACCTGAAACTGCAAGCCAGACAGTCTCCAAAGCATCAGCACTAACATTTGCAGCATTTGATTCATACAAAGCTTTGTTGCCATTAATTGTGCCACCAGAAATGCTGACTGACAAAGGCAGAGCATTTGAACTTGAGTTTTGTGCAACAACAATGCCAATGTTTCCATTTACGGCTGATGTATCACTAGCTGTGCGGACTGTAGCGCTTGCTGTGCCGCCACTAATTTTGCCGCCTTTCACAGTTAACACACCAGAGCGAATATCGATGCCACACCCGCCATCAGCAGATGCATCGATTACTGCAACTTTTTCACTAACATTTGCAGCGATTGTTGTTTCTGCATAACCTGACAAATACAAGCCAAGAGCTTTGAAACTGCTTTTGCCGTCGGCATCAAAAGTGATAGAAGCTGTGTTGCTAATATTAATCTTTGGAACATTGCCACTAGTCTTATTGACGTTACCATTGACATAGATGCCTTCTGCATATGCACCTTCCTTGTCAGGGCTTGCAACAATCTTACCATTCATATTTACAACTACACCATATGCTGCGTTGTTATTGTCTTGAACATTAATGCCGTAACGACCCTTTAATGTGACGTTTTCGCCAATAGTCACAACAGAATGATTTGCCTTATCAGTTATTGAACCCTCAACAATAATGACACCCTGTGCTTTAGCAACTTCAGTAATTGTACCTGTGCCTGTAATTTCAAGTTCGCCACATTCAACATAAATTGAACTGGTTGTAATATCAATGTTGAAATTATTAAGATCAAGAGTGACCTTATTGCCTTGATTAAAGTTTGCACCTTTTGGAAGCACGCAAGACTTTTGCAGAGTGACTGTTGCTGCTCCACCAGAAGTTCTTGCTGCGTTTAAAGCAGAAGCTAAGCTTGTATACTTTGTAGTCTTGCCGCTTGCAAACAAAACCGTTGCTTCAATAGCTGCGCTATTGTCAATCTTGTACACATTGGCATCTTCATCGTAATAACACGCATAATCTGTATAGCATAAGTCATTAACATCGCTGCTATATGTGCCGCCTTTAACAAAGCCCTTCAATGCAGTATTTCCATCTGTGGCATAGCTGCCAATAGCACTTGCGTTTGTAGACTTAAATGTGCCACCCAAAATTGCACTGCTTGTAAACGTTGGAGAACCGGCAGCAGCGCCGCACACATCAAGGACTAAAGCGTCACCTGTTGCTGTTGCATTTCCGCTTGTAGCATCCGAATATTCTACTTTAGTGCCAGTACCTTCAAGAATTACTGTGCTCCCTGAAGCAATTTTCAATTTGCCAGACTTCATATAAACAGCAGTCTTGCCTTTAATTATGCCGCCAGAAAGTGTAACTGTTCCATTTTGAGTATAATAAATACCAATCTCTCCACCTTCAACAGTACCACCAGCAACAGTGATGTTTGCTGTTTCTGTAGCATTATTACTGCTCATTACTGCATATTTTTTGCCATAAATACTGCCACCATTAATATTAAGAGTTGCAGTGCCAGATGTACTTGAATTATTTACTTCGCGCATTCTGAATGCATACAATACACTATCATTGCCTGCGGTTGTAATTTTGCCAGTGCTTGGTGAAGAGCTGTCCGTAATAATTACAGTCTTGCCGCTTGGGATGCAAAACAGACTATCTCCTATAAATTCACTTGCTGGTGAAACTGTATAGCCATTTAAATCAAGAGTGCTGCTTGAATTATTGTAATAAGAAATTGTTTCATTTATCGTTACATTATCTAAAAGTTTAAGTTTTGTTTTAGAAGCAAAAGCATCTTTAAGACTTGCATAGCCAATTTCTCCACTGGAAGTTGCTACAACAGCCTTAGCTGTGGAATATGTTGTAACTCCATCTGCACTTGGCTCAGAAGCAACAACAGCAAGCAGATT
>CAVDAL010000025.1:0-10352 GCA_963606965.1 Acutalibacteraceae bacterium | reverse complement strand
AAAATGCGGCTATACCTTTTTTCTGCATGTCGTTTCCTTTCTTTAATATACTCTGAAAATAAGCAGAGTAAACCAACGTTTCCTGATTATAAAACAAAACAGGGACAAAATTGGGAAGTAGCTGCATTTTTTTACTAAAAAAGTTTGAAATTCAGAGGAGGTACGGAGCGTATCAAAAAAATCGCACAATAAGAACACGAATCATTTCATTCAAACCATTTTGATATGAATTACATTTGAAGGCTTTATATTTTTATAAAAAGAAAGGAATAGGGGCTCCGCGAATGCGGAGCCCCACTCATTTAATTATTGTTAGCAAGCTATCAAGCTATGCTGCGCAACATTTAAGCTTCAGCAGGTGCGTCGCCTTCTGCTGATGCTTCTGCTGATGCTTCGCCAGCATCAGAGCCAGCTTCTGCAGTTTCACCTTCAGAAGCTTCTTCTTCATCATTATTAAGGAAGTCAAAGCCTTCATCTGTCAAGCCGCCAAGCATTTCTTCAAGCAAAGCTTCATCTGCGCTTGAACGATGATGAATAATTGAAGTGCCAATCATGTCATCGTCTGGGTCAGCACTGTAAGACTGCGGAATATTGTCGCCAATAAACATTGCATCTTCAGGGCTAAAGAGCATTTCAAGCAATTGAGCTGCGTCTGGTTCTTCAACATCTTTTGGATCTTCAATGATGTAAAGAAGTTCGCGAGCCTCCAAGCCTTCTTTAAGCTCTTCAATAGCCTTCACGCCAATGCCTTCAATGCGGAAGAGCTCGTCTTCTGTCCTGCCAACAAGGTCAGAAACAGTTTCAATGCCAGCCTCGCTAAACTTGTTTGCCCAACGCTGGCTAACACCAAGGTCGTCAAACAGATAAAGCTTAGCATCGTCTGGATCCAAGTTCTTCTTAAGGCGGGCATAATAGCTTCTGCCAAAGTAGCTGCCCATATATCCATTGCCGAACATGCCATAATAGTCATCTTCAAGAGCCCATTCTGGCTTAGCAGGAAGAAGACTTTCAGTTTCACGCAATTCTTCTGGAGCCCAATCTGGCAACTGATCATGCGCTGAAACTTTGCGGTCAATCTTTTCACCGCGATATGTAAGTTCAACATCGTGATAGCGCTTCAAGCCTGTGCCAGCAGGAATTGGCTTGCCAATGATTACATTTTCTTTCAAGCCAGCCAAGTGGTCGACTTTGCCTTCAATTGCAGCATCTGTAAGAACTCTTGTTGTTTCTTGGAATGATGCAGCAGAGAGGAATGAATCTGTAGCAAGAGAAGCTTTTGTAATGCCAAGGATGAGCGGACTAGCTGTTGGAACTTCCCCACCTTCGATGACAATGCGTTCAGCTTCATCTTCAAATTCATAGCGGTTAACCTGCTGACCTGGCAAATATTCAGAGTCACCTGCTTCAGTAACAGTAACTTTGCGCAACATCTGACGAGCGATAACTTCAATGTGCTTATCGTTAATATCAACGCCCTGGCTGACATAAACGTCTTGGACCTGATTAACAATGTAGCGCAATGTTGTATTGACATCTGTCAAGCGCAACAAGTCCTTAGGGTCAACAGAACCTTGTGTGAGCTGCTGGCCAACTTCAACTTCACACATATCTTCAATGCCAGGCATGAAGCGAGTGCGTGCACTGATTTGATATTCCTTGACTTCGCCATCTTCATTATGGATGGTAAGAGTGCGGTTGTCCTTTGTGCTTGTAATTTGAAGCGTACCTGCAATTTCTGCCAAAATAGCTTGGCCTTTAGGCTTGCGAGCCTCGAAAAGTTCTGTAACACGAGGAAGACCATGAGTAATATCTTCACCTGCAACACCACCAGTATGGAAGGTACGCATTGTAAGCTGTGTACCAGGTTCACCAATGGACTGTGCAGCGATAATACCAACAGCTGTACCAATATTAACAGGACGTGAAGCAGCCAAGTCATAGCCATAGCACTTCTGGCAAACGCCACTGTGGCTGCGGCATGTCATGACTGTGCGGATTTTGATTTCTTCAATATTCGCAGCAAGCATTTCTTTAAGCTGAGCAACAGAAGTGATATATTCGCCAGCGCTCATGATTACTTCGCCAGTTTCTTCATTTATAACATCACTTGCAAGGCAGCGGCCAATCAAGTTTTTGTCAATCTCATCCTTTGGAGTGAGCAACTTGTAATCAATGCCGCCCGTTGTGCCGCAGTCTTCTTCATGAATAATCACATCTTGAGCAACATCAACAAGACGACGGGTCAAATAACCAGAGTCAGCAGTACGCAAAGCGGTATCTGCCAAGCCCTTGCGAGCGCCATGAGTTGAAATGAAGTATTCCAAAATTGTCAAGCCTTCGCGGAAGTTTGCCTTAACAGGAATGTCAATTTGTTCACCCTTAGGGTCAGACATAAGGCCACGCATACCAGCAAGCTGACGAATCTGCTTGATGTTACCACGAGCACCAGAGAAGGCCATCATATAGATTGGGTTGAAGTGATCGAAGTTATCTGCCATAGCTTCGCCAACTTCTTCATTTGCTGCATTCCAAATGCTCACAACTTTGTCATGACGTTCAGATGCGCTCATGAAACCAAGCTCATAATCTTCCTGAACAGCTGCAACTTCTTTGTCTGCTTTTGCAAGGATTTCGCCTTTGTTCGGCGGAATTGTTGCATCATAAACAGAAACTGTAACGCCTGCGCGTGTTGCATAATGGAAGCCAATTGACTTCAAACCATCCAAAATTTCGCAAAGTTCAGGGGTTGGATATGTATTAGAGCAGTCTTCAACAAGGCGGCTGATTTCTGACTTATTCATGCCGTGGTTGATGAAGGCGTGATCCTTTGGCAAAACGCTATTAAAGATGATGCGGCCAATTGTTGTATCAATGCGCTGACCAGCTTTGTAATCTTCAAATTCACCATATGAAGTTTGAACACGAGTGTCATATTTCAAGCGAACTTGAATCTTTGCTTGCAAGTCAACACCTGCGCGAGCATCATATGCATTTTGTGCGTCTTTAAAGTCCATGAAGACGCGGCCTTCACCTGGGAAGCCATCGCGAGCAGCAGTCAAGTAATACAAGCCAATGATCATATCCTGTGAAGGAACAGCTAACGGTTTGCCATGAGCAGGGCTCTTGATGTTGTTTGCAGAAAGCATCAAAACGCGAGCTTCAGCCTGTGCTTCTGCACCAAGCGGAACATGAACAGCCATTTGGTCGCCGTCGAAGTCGGCATTAAATGCTGCACAAACAAGTGGGTGCAAGCGAATTGCCTTACCTTCAACAAGGACAGGTTCAAATGCCTGAATGCCCAAGCGGTGCAAGGTTGGGGCGCGGTTCAAAAGAACAGGATGATCTTTAATGACTTCTTCCAAAACATCCCAAACGCGTGATGCGCCGCGGTCGACAAGGCGTTTTGCTGCCTTAACATTTGATGCATATTCAAGTTCAACAAGGCGCTTCATTACAAATGGTTTGAAAAGCTCAAGAGCCATTTGCTTTGGAAGACCACACTGATGAATCTTCAGAGTTGGGCCAACAACAATTACTGAACGGCCTGAATAGTCAACGCGCTTACCAAGCAAGTTTTGGCGGAATCTGCCCTGCTTGCCTTTGAGCATGTCTGCGATAGACTTAAGCGGACGATTGCCAGGGCCTGTAACAGGGCGGCCACGGCGACCATTGTCGAAGAGTGCGTCGACTGCTTCTTGAAGCATGCGCTTTTCATTATTAACAATGATGTCTGGAGCATTTTGGCTGAGCAACTTCTTCAAACGATTGTTGCGGTTGATAACGCGGCGATACAAATCATTTAAGTCTGATGTTGCAAAGCGGCCACCATCAAGCTGCACCATAGGGCGCAAGTCTGGAGGAATAACCGGAATAACATCCAAGATCATATCTTGTGGTTTGTTATTTGAACGAATGAAGCCTTCAACAACCTTAAGGCGCTTCATAGCTTTAGCACGCTTTTGGCCTTTGCCTGTTGCAATAACTTCCTTCAGTTCTTCTGCAACTTCTTCCAAATCCATTGCTTCAAGAAGTTCGCGGACATATTCTGCACCCATGCCACCGCGGAAGTATGTGCGATAGTATGTGCGCATTTCTCTATACAAAACTTCATCAGAAACAAGCTGCTTTGGCTTGATTGTCATGAACAATTCATAAGCGTCAATGCAAAGTTGCTTGCGGTCTTCATAATCTTCACGAATGTCGATGATTTCTTCTTCAACTTCTTCAGGAGTCAAAAGTTCAGATTCATCATATTCGCGTTCGCCATCTTCATTGTGCCAGTCTGTGCTCATGTGGCGAGTTGCTTCAATCAAGCGTTCACATTCAGCATCATATTGTTCAAGCTGAGCTTCCATTTCTTCTTTAAGCTCTGCAGCGTCTTCTTCACGAGCTTCTTCATCAACCCATGTAATGATATTTGATGCGAAATAAAGAACCTTTTCGAGTTCTTTCGGGGAAATGTCGAGCAAATATCCAAGTCTTGATGGAGTGCCTTTGAAGTACCAAATGTGGCTTACTGGAGTTGCAAGTTCAATATGGCCCATGCGTTCGCGGCGAACCTTTGAACGTGTGACTTCAACGCCGCAGCGTTCGCAGACAATGCCCTTGAAACGAATGCGCTTATATTTGCCGCAAGAGCATTCCCAATCTTTCATTGGGCCAAAAATCTTTTCGCAGAACAAGCCATCTTTTTCTGGCTTCAATGTGCGGTAGTTAATTGTTTCTGGCTTTTTGACTTCGCCGTAAGACCAGGAGCGAATCTTTTCAGCACTGGCAAGGCCAATGCGGAATTCATCAAAGTTGTTGACATCGAATTCAGTCATCTCTTACTCCTCTCCCTCTTCGACGTTTTCTGTTGCATTTTGTTCACCTTCAGCAGCTGGCGTGTCTTCAATTAATGCGTCGCCGTCGCCACCAATCAGTGTTTCTGTATCGTCAATCAAGCTTTCTGTGCTGCTATTTGCTGCGTCGAATGCTTCCAAATCGTTTGTTAAAGATTCGAGTAAATCTTCCGTTGGAGCAACATCGTCATCAATCAAAACAGCATTCAAAAGCTCTTCGTCGCTTTTCTCTTGTTCTTCCTTAGCGCGAGGCTTCTTTGTTGTATGAAGTTCAACATCCAAGCAAAGTGACTTCATTTCCTTGACCAAAACCTTGAATGATTCAGGGATTTCAGGCTGTGGAATGTTTTCACCCTTGACGATTGATTCATATGCCTTGACGCGGCCTGCAGTATCATCTGACTTAACAGTCAAAATTTCTTGCAAGACATTTGAAGCACCATATGCATAAAGTGCCCAAACTTCCATTTCGCCGAAGCGCTGGCCACCAAATTGAGCCTTGCCGCCAAGAGGCTGCTGTGTAATAAGGCTGTATGGACCAGTTGAACGAGCATGGATTTTATCATCGACCATGTGAGCCAACTTCAAGATGTATGTTTGGCCAACAGTAATAGGTTCGCGGAACTTTTCACCAGTGCGGCCATCGAAAAGTTCAGTCTTGCCTGTTTCTGAAACTTTTGGAACGAATGGTTCATATGTTTTGTCGCCAAGCTTAGCGCGAACTTTGTTGAGCAAATTTTTGTTTGCCTTCAGGATAGCTTCAGAAATTTCATCTTCGTGAGCACCATCGAAAATTGGTGTTGCAACAAAGAATGGACCTTCAACAGGCTCGTCGCCTTCATCATTCCAAGCGTTGTATGCAGCCCAACCAAGGTGGTTTTCAAGGAGCTGACCAACGTTCATACGAGAAGGAACGCCCAATGGGTTCAAAATAACATCAATAGGTGTGCCATCTGCCATGAATGGCATATCTTCTACAGGAAGAATGCGGCTGATAACACCCTTGTTACCATGACGACCTGAAAGTTTATCGCCCTGCTGAATCTTACGCTTTTGAGCAACAAAAACGCGAACAAGTTCATTCACGCCAGGAGCAAGTTCATCGCCTGCTGCGCGTGAACGCTGCAAAATGCCAATAACACGTCCGCCTGCACCATGAGGAACCTTCAATGATGTGTCGCGAACTTCGCGAGCCTTTTCACCAAAGATTGCGCGGAGCAAGCGCTCTTCAGCTGTAGCTTCAGTTTCACCCTTTGGAGTGACTTTGCCAACTAAAACGTCGCCTGGGTGAACTTCTGCACCAAGGCGGATAATGCCGTCGCCATCCAAGTTTGCGAGCATGTCTTCGCTCACATTTGGAATTTCACGAGTGATTTCTTCAGGACCAAGCTTTGTGTCGCGAGCGTCGACTTCATATTCAGCAATATGAATGCTTGTAAGCAAGTCTTCTGCAACAACACGTTCTGAAACGATGATAGCATCCTCGTAATTGAAGCCTTCCCATGGCATGTATGCAATCATGAGATTTTGGCCAAGAGCGAGTTCTGCATGATCAGTTGAAGGACCGTCTGCAAGAGCGTCACCTGCAAAAACTTCATCGCCAACGCGCACGAGCGGCTTGTGGTTGATGCAACCACCCTGGTTTGAACGCTTGAATTTTGGCAAGACATATTCGTCAATTTCGCCTTCATGAGTTGTGATTTCAATGAATTGCGAATCGACATATGTGACTGTGCCAGGACGCTTTGCCAATGGAAGTTCACCACTGTCAACAGCAATGCGATGTTCCATGCCAGTACCAACAAGTGGAGCTGTTGGACGAAGCAGCGGCACAGCTTGGCGCTGCATGTTTGAACCCATAAGGGCGCGGTTAGCATCGTCATGTTCCAAGAATGGAATAAGCGCTGTAGCAACAGATGTCATCTGGCGTGGAGAAACGTCCATGTATTGCACCTGTTCAGGAGCAACTTCAACAGGGTCGCCGAATACGCCGTCTGCATTCTTGCTGCGGCACAAGACCTTCTTTTCCACGAATTCGCGAGTTTCTTGGTCGAACACAGCATTTGCCTGCGCGATTGTATAATTTTCTTCTTCGTCGGCTGTTAAGTAGTCAACGTTGTCTGTAACCTTGCCATCGATAACTTGACGGTAAGGAGTTTCAATAAAGCCAAAAGGATTGATGCGTGCGTATGTAGCCAATGAACCGATAAGACCAATGTTTGGACCTTCAGGAGTTTCAATTGGGCACATGCGGCCATAGTGTGACGTATGAACATCGCGGACTTCAAAGCCTGCGCGTTCGCGTGACAAACCGCCAGGACCTAAAGCTGACAAGCGGCGCTTG
Organism: Acutalibacteraceae bacterium; assembly: GCA_963606965.1. Classification (GTDB taxonomy): domain Bacteria; phylum Actinomycetota; class Coriobacteriia; order Coriobacteriales; family QAMH01; genus CAVDAL01. The sequence continues at coordinate 3,167 of CAVDAL010000025.1, read as the reverse complement.
TGAGTAATGCCTGCTGCTGGGTTTGTCTGGTCCATGAACTGAGACAGCTGTGAAGAGCCAAAGAACTCTTTGATTGCTGCCACAATTGGACGAATATTGATAAGAGACTGAGGAGTGATTCCTTCAGGCTCATATTGTGTCATGCGTTCGCGAATAACGCGTTCCATGCGGCTCATGCCAATGCGGAACTGGTTTTTGATAAGTTCGCCAACAGTGCGGATGCGGCGGTTACCAAAGTGGTCGATGTCGTCTGTTTGGTAGCCTTCAACACCATCATGCAAAGCAATGATGTACTTCATTGTTTCGACGATGTCTTCCACAGTCATTGCAGAAGAATCTGTGTCTGGGTCAAGACCGAGCTTCTTATTAATCTTATAACGACCAACTTTTGCAAGGTCATAGCGCTGTGGATTGAAGAATAAGCCGTCAAGCAAGCTGCGAGCAGATTCAACTGTTGGTGGTTCACCTGGGCGCAAGCGCTTGTAAAGTTCAACCAATGCTTCTTCGCGGTTGCTGCTGACATCTTTTGCAAGAGTGTTTGAAAGCATTTCAGATTCGCCAAGAAGGTCGATAATTTCTTCATTGCTTTCTGCAATGCCAAGAGCGCGGAGCAACAATGTTGCTGGCTGCTTACGCTTGCGGTCGATGCGCAAAGACAAGTTGTCGCGCTTGTCAGTTTCAAATTCAAGCCAAGCACCGCGAGCAGGAATAACCTTTGCGTTATAAATAAGTTTGTCTGATGTTTTGTCGCGTTCTGTGCTGAAATAAACACCAGGGCTGCGAACCAACTGGCTAACAACAACACGCTCTGTGCCATTGATGATAAATGTGCCACGTGGTGTCATTAATGGGAAGTCGCCCATAAAGACATTTGATTCTTGAATTTCACCTGTTGTTTGGTCAATAACGCGAACGTCGACGAAAAGCGGCGCTTGATATGATGTATCAAGTTCTTTGCATTCTTCGACGCTATGCTTTGGCTCAGCAAATTCATGCTCGCCAAATTCCACCATCATTGTTTTGGTGGTGTTCTCAATAGGAGACATTTCTTTGAATGTCTCGGCCAGACCTTCTGTCATAAACTTTTTGAATGACTCTGTCTGGATTGAGATAAGGTTTGGGATGTCCATGACCTCTGGAATCTTTGCGAAGCTAAGGCGTTCGCGATAAGTATTCGTTTTTGGCCTAGATTTTGCGTTCGTCACTAGCGCAATCCTCCTTATTCAATCGAATATTGGAATCTTATGGCCGCCCGTGAAGGCAATTTGACACCATAAGGAGCTAGAGGATACGAGTGCAAAAATTTAAAGTCAAGAAATTTCTGGTGAACGGACGGGTTTTTGGGCAGTGCATTCGCAAGCGGCTTTTATTATTCGGCGAGGTGCTAATTTTGAATATAAAAACGGGGTCGGCATAAAGCCGACCCCTCCTTGCTTTTTTATATGATTTTTGAGCGCATTAATTATGCATTATTTGCACCGCGGACAGCGCTTGCTTTTACAACCAAGATGATGAAAAGAATCAAGTTGACAATATCTGTGCATAAAACTGAAGCAACAATGCCAAAGATACCCCAACCAAATGCTTTATTGATATTTTCTGGCTTTTCTTTAACGCTCATTGCAATAACTGCAGCTACTAGTTGAAGCACAGAAATAATAAGACACCATGTGCCTACAAAACCAACTGAAAGACCAGCAACGATCGTATCATCTTCGCCAGAAGCAACGCCAGCGCAAGAAGCCAACAACATAATCAGGGATGCAATTATTGCCAAAATGTTCAAAACGAGCAATGCAATGCCGAGTCCGCGTACTGTTTTCAAATTATTTTCGACCATTTTTAACCTACTTTCTAAAACTTTTACAGTTAAGTGCTTGGTCTGCACTTATCCAGCAACTTTTGTTGCTAGTTCTTTATTACAAGGTTTAAGTTGATACACCCAATCTTGCCGCGCAATAGTATAGCAGAATGTTTTTTATGTGAAGTTATGAAATTTAGAGTAATGATATGAAGCGCAATGTGCTAGCAATTCCGTCATCGATGCGCAGGATTGCACAGGATTTGTCTTCCCCATTGCGCGGACGCGTTGCAGAGCCTGGATTTATAAGGCGCGTTGAACCTATAACTTGGTCGCGGCGCAAATGTGTATGCCCATAAATTATGAGTTTGTATCCGCCTTTGCGGGCAAGCTCTTCTGCAATATGTCGGTAATGAGTGACATAAAATTTCAAGCCGCCAATTGTTGGCGTTATAAAGTCGCGAACGCTTGAGCCATAATCTTCAAAATCATTATTGCCAAGCACTGCCATTGTTGGCGCAATGCTTTCAAGTTCCCACAAGATTGAAGGGGCACCAATGTCGCCAGCATGGATGATGTAATCCACGCTTTTAAAAGCATCATGGACGCCTTCGTGAAGACGTCCATGAGTATCTGAAATCAAACCTATTTGCACGCTACATACCTTAAATGCATTGCACTAGCTTCAAACTTGAAGCTTTAAGCTTGCGAATACATTTCCTTAAGTTTGAGCAAGTGGTCATAGCGTTCCATTGCTGCCTTTTCGCTATTGCCAAAAAGTTCATCTGCACGCTGTGGGAATTCGCGAGTCAAGCGACTATAGCGAGCTTCATTCATAAGGAAGTCTTTGTATCCGCCAGCAGGTTCTTTTGAATCAAGAGTGAACTTCTTGCCAGCTTCTGCAGCAGGATTAAAGCGGAATAAATTCCAGTAGCCGCAATCAACAGCCTTCTTCATTTCTTCTTGGCAATGAATCATGCCGCCCTTGATTGAATGCATTTCGCATGGGCTGTAGCCAATAATAAGAGATGGACCGTCATAGCTTTCAGCTTCTGTGATTGCTTTGATTGTTTGTGCTGGTTTTGCACCCATTGCAACCTGAGCAACATAAACATAGCCATAGCTCATTGCAATTTCTGCCAAGCTCTTCTTCTTGATTTCTTTACCAGCTGCAGCAAATTGAGCAACCTGACCAATGTTTGAAGCTTTTGAAGCCTGGCCACCAGTATTTGAATAAACTTCTGTATCGAAGACGAAGATGTTTACATTCTTGCCGCTTGCAATTACATGATCAAGGCCGCCATAGCCAATATCATATGCCCAACCGTCGCCACCAAAGATCCAGAATGACTTCTTGCTTAAATAT
>CAVDAL010000024.1:0-23157 GCA_963606965.1 Acutalibacteraceae bacterium | reverse complement strand
ACAGAAGGATATATGGAAGCTGTTGCATCTGGTCTATTTGTTGCACTTTGCGTTTATGCGCAGATGAATAATTTACAGCAGCCACAGTTGCCAAAGCATACGCTTTTTGGCTCTCTTCTTGATTATGCAACAGATTCAAGTGTGCAAGACTATCAGCCCATGCATGTGAATTATGGAATTCTTGAACCAATAGAACCAAAAATTCGCAAGAAGCAACAGCGCTATGCTGCTAATGCTAAACGCGCTCGTGAAGAACTATATAAATATATTAAATCAAGAAGCGATTTGTTTGGCAAATAATATGCAGCCTTTAAGTTTTTATTACAACTTCTTTGAAGATGAACATTTTGATAAAACTTGTGTTGAATATGCGCATAGTTTTATTCGTCATCTTTTATATGAACGCGCGCTTTCTGAAAATACAGTGCGAGCATATGCAATAGACTTGCGCACATATTTTGATTGGGCTGCGCGTGAAGGCTTTGATATTTTGAATATTTCGCATAGATCTTTTAGAGCATATTTAGCATATCTGCAAGATGCAAAATATAAACAGAAAACAATTTCACGTCACTTGTCTGCTGCAAGAAGCTTTTATGCATATTTAAATGAACAGGGGATAATGGAAAATAATCCAGCTGCTTTGGTTGCTTCTCCAAAGTTGGACAAACGTCTTCCTCGCAAGACATCATATTCAGATGTAAAAAAGCTTCTGTCTATTTGCGATGTTAATGATTGCATTGGCTTGCGTGATCAAGCATTTCTTGAGCTTTTATATGCAAGTGGTGCGCGTATTTCTGAAATTGCAGGGCTAAAAGTTTTGGATGTTGATTTTCAAGAAGGGCAAGTGCGTCTTTTTGGTAAAGGCAGCAAAGAAAGAATTGTTCCGCTTCATTCATTGGCTATGCAAACTCTGCAAGCTTATATCCATAAGTCACGTCCGCAGCTTTGCTTAAAATCAAAACATACTCAAGATGCATTATTTCTTTCATCGCGTGGAAATGCATTAAGCGCAGATGCTTTGCGCAAAGTTTTTAAAGACCGCGCGCTGGAAGCAGGGCTTGATTCTTCGCTCCATCCGCATGATATAAGACATGCTTTTGCTACAGATTTATTGGAAGGCGGAGCAGATTTAAGATCAGTTCAAGAGATGCTTGGGCATGCTTCTTTGTCTACTACACAGATTTATACACACCTTTCAGTGCAACATTTAAAAGATGTTGTCGAAAGAACCCACCCACGCTCTTGATTTTGTGGTATAGTTCTGAATTCGCGTGGCTGCTCATATTATCACCACGTCAAGAAATATATTACAACGATTAATTTTTCGTTTTAAAAGGAGTCTAAGAAATGTCTAAAGTATGTGAAGTCTGTGGTAAGGGTCCACAAGCTGGCCGCAATGTGAGCCACTCACATCGTGTCACAAATCGTATCTTCCGTCCAAACATTCAGAAGGTGACTATCAAAGAAGCTAATGGTCATGTTCGTAAAGCAAATGTTTGCACAAAATGTTTGAAGGCCGGCAAAGTAACACGCGCTTAAGTTACTTGTAACCATTTGAACTAATCAAGAGGCCTTGTTTTTGGGCCTCTTTTATTTTGCACGCTTAAATTGCAAATGCGCCAATTCTTCAATTTAAAAGTTGTTATTAACAAGGATTGTTGTCGGCTCGAATTATTTCAGATTGCATTTGCAAAAGATACCTTTTAATTTAGAAGGGGAATAGCATGGGATATACAAAGCCAAAAGGAACAGAAGACATGCTTCCAGCGCGTGCTCGTGCTTGGGAACATTTTTTAACAATTGCTTGGCAGACCTTTGGACTTTATGGATATGAGCCAATCGAGACTCCGCTTTTTGAAAAGAGTGAAGTTTTTACTCGTGGCTGTGGTGAAACAACAGATGTTGCGACAAAGGAAATTTTCTCTGTTTATTCAATTGGCGCTTTGAAAAAGCTCCGCGAAGGTGAAGCACTAAAGGCTGATCAAAAGCTTGCTCTTCGTCCAGAAGGAACAGCAAGCGTTGTTCGCGCAATTGCAGAACATAATCTTGTGCCGCAAGGAGCAGCGCCTGCAAAGTTATTTTATGCAGGCCCTATGTTCAGATGTGAGCGTCCGCAAAAAGGCCGCTTGCGTGAATTCAGACAGGTTGGTGCTGAATGCCTTGGTGCAAATGATCCAGGCGCAGATGCAGAAATGATAATCATGTGCATGCGCTTTTTTGAAGCTTTGGGCTTGAAGCAAGAAAGCATGCAGCTTCTTATAAATTCTATGGGCTGCCCAAATTGCCGTCCTGCATATACACAAGCAGTTCGCAATTATATGAAAGAACATGAAGATGAACTTTGCGATGAATGCAAACGCCGTGCAGACACTAACCCTTTGCGCGCATTTGATTGCAAAAACCCAGCATGTTTTGAAGTCATGGAAGGTGCTCCAAAGTTTTCTGATTATCTTTGCGACGATTGTAAAGCGCGCTATGAACAAGTTAAGCAATATCTTGAAATTGCTGGTTTGAAGTTCACAGAGGATGCAAGGCTTGTTCGCGGTTTTGATTATTACACAGGCACTGTTTTTGAAGTGCAAGTTGTTGAAGGCTTAGGTTCGCAAAGTGCTATTGGCGGTGGCGGCAGATATGACAAGCTCATGGCTGAACTTGGTGGTCCAGACATTTCAGGCATTGGTTTTGCTGTTGGCTTTGAACGAATCATGCTTGCCTTGGAAGCTGCTGGAATCGATTTAGATTTTGGCGCGCCACAACTTGTTTATGTTGCAGCTGTTAATGATGATGTCCGCGGTGAAGCATTCAAGATTTTGCAGTCTCTTCGCGATGCAAAAATTCCTGCAGCAGCAGACATGCAAGGCAAGTCTTTGAAAGCGCAATTTAAACTTGCTGGCAAAGCAAATGCGCGACTTTGTGTTGTTGTTGGTCCTGATGAACTTGCGCAAGGGCAAGTCACTGTTCGTAACATGCAAACGCATGACGAAAATAAAGTTTCTTTGAGCGATATCGTGCAATATTGCGCGTAAAATATCGCAACGGCTCTTATTCGATATAAGAGTTTTCAGTTTGGAGGAAGTGCGGACCACGGTTTATGGTCGCAGCACAAGAGAAAGGGAGGCATACAGTGCCCGAAGATTTTTTGAACAAGTATTCAATGCATACGCACACATGCGGACAGCTCACAGCGGCTAATGTTGGCGAGACTGTAACTTTGACTGGATGGGTTGGCAAGCGCCGCGACCATGGCGGACTCATCTTCGTTGACCTTCGCGACAGAGCTGGCATCACTCAATGTGTGTTTGATCCAGACCATGCAAAAGATAAATTTAGCGAAGGTGAACGCATGCGCCCAGAATGGTCAATCAAAGTTGTTGGCTTTGTGCGTTTGCGTCCAGAAGATACAGCAAATCCAAACTTACCAACTGGTGAAGTTGAAGTTGTAATTACAGACGTTGAAGTTTTGAACGAATCTGTAACTCCGCCATTCCCACTAAAAGATGGCATTGATACAGATGAAACAACACGCATGAAGTGGCGTTATCTTGATATCCGTCGCCCTGAAGTTGCAAACGCTTTGCGCCTTCGCGACCAAGTCACACATGCAATTCGCACAGCTTTGCACAAGCGTGCTTTCACAGAAATTGAAACACCAATTTTGGGCAAATCCACCCCAGAAGGTGCGCGTGACTTTATTGTTCCAAGCCGCACAAATCCTGGCAATTTTTATGCTTTGCCTCAATCACCTCAGCTCTTCAAGCAGCTTTTGATGGTGGGTGGCATGGAACGCTATTATCAAATTGCAAGGTGCTTCCGCGATGAAGATTTGCGTGCTGACCGTCAGCCAGAGTTCACGCAGGTTGATATTGAAATGTCATATGTTACAGAAGATGACGTTATGGGCTTGATGGAAGATGTCATGGCAGAAGTTTGTGCTGAAGTTGGCATTGACCAGCAATTCCCGCTTGATCGTGTTCAATATAAGGACGCAATGAATGAATATGGCTGTGACCGTCCTGACCGCAGATTCGGCATGAAGCTTACAGATATTTCTGACATCGTCCGCGACTGCGGCTTTAAAGTTTTCAGCGGTGCATTGAAGTCTGAAACTGGCGTTGTTAAAGCAATCAATGCAAAAGGTTGCGGCGACTGGCCTCGTGCACAAATTGACAAGCTTGGCGACTATGCTGTAGAGCTTGGTGCAAAAGGTATGGCTTGGATTGCATTCCGCAGTGGCGGTTCAGTAACTAGCCCAATTATCAAATTCTTTAGCGATGAAGAATTCGACGCAATTAAAAAAGCTTTGGACGTTGAAGAAGGCGACCTGCTTTTGTTTGGTGCTGATGAAGCAAAAGTTGTTAATGAAGTTTTGGGTGCTTTGCGTTTGCATGTTGCAAAGCTTGCAGGAATTAAACGTGAAGGCCATGACTTTTGTTGGGTTGTTAATTTCCCAATGTTTAAATATGATGAAGAAGAAAAGCGCTTTGCTGCAGAGCATCATCCATTCACTCATGTTCGCGATGAAGACTTGGACAAGATTGAAGATGCTCCACTTGAATGCGGCAGCTATTCATATGACCTTGTTATGGATGGCTATGAAGTTGGCGGCGGCACAATCCGTATTCATACGCCAGAACTTCAACGCAGAATTTTGCATCGCATTGGCATGAATGATGAAGAAATTGACGAACAATTTGGCTTCCTTTTGAACGCTTTGAGTTTTGGCGCTCCACCGCATGGTGGCATCGCTCTTGGTCTTGACAGGCTTATCATGCTTATTGGTGGCTTTGATTCAATCCGCGATGTTATTGCATTCCCTAAGACTTCTTCAGGTGCTGACCCAATGACTGGCGCTCCAGCTGGTGTTAGCCGCAGACAGCTTAAAGAAGTTTCGCTCACTCTTGACTTATAAGGAGCAAGGATGCTGCATTTAAAAGATTATTACTTCCCAACATTAAAGGAAGTCCCTGCAGAAGCTGAAATTATCAGTCATAAATTGTTGTTGCGTGCGGGCATGATTCGCAAGCAAGGCTCTGGCGTTTATACTTTTTTGCCTCTTGGGCATAGAGTTTTGAGCAAAGTCCAGCAAATCATTCGCGAAGAAATGGATGCGGCTGGTGCTCAAGAAGTTTTGATGCCAATCTTGCAACCAAGTGAACTTTGGCACCAAAGCGGCAGGTGGAATGATTATGGTCCAGAATTAATGCGTTTTAACGACCGTCATGATCATGCATATTGCTTAGGGCCAACTCATGAGGAATTGATTTCTGACCTTGTCCGTGATGAACTGCGCAGCTATAAGCAATTGCCTGTTTGCTTATATCAAATGCAAGTGAAGTTCCGCGATGAAATTCGCCCACGTTTTGGCTTGTTGCGCACTCGTGAATTTATCATGAAAGATGCATATAGCTTCCATGCAAATCAGGAAAGCTTGCAAGAAACATATGACAAAATGGCAATTGCATATTCACGTATTTGCGAGAGACTTGGTCTTGATTATAGAATGGTTGAAGCAGACTCTGGTCAAATTGGTGGTTCAGTCACATGCGAATTTATGGCTTTAGCTAATGCTGGCGAATCTGACCTTGTTGATTGTTCTTGCGGATATGCTGCAGATGCAGAAGCAGCAAAAGTTGTTATTGAAATTGCTCCAACGCAGCAAGCCGAGCTTACAAAAATTGAGACTCCAAATGTTCATACAATTGCTGAGCTTGCGCAATTTTTGGGGATTGAAGAAAATGCAACAGTCAAAGCTTTGGCTGGTACTGCAGACGATGGCAAGACATATGCACTCTTCATTCCAGGTGATCATGAATTAAACGATATTAAGATTGAAAGTGTGCTCCCAGGCTTTCGCTTCTTTACAGATGAAGAGCTGCGTGAACATAAACTTGTTAAAGGTTCAATGGGTCCTGTTGGCTTACCACAGGGCACAACTGTTGTTGCAGATGAAAGCTTAAAAGATTGTCCTGCTTGGATTGTTGGTGCTAATGAAGATGGCTTCCATTACACTGGCGCTGCTTGTGGTCGAGATTTTAACGTTGACATTTGGGCTGATCTTGTTTTAGCAAAAGAAGGCGACATTTGCCCTAATTGTGGCAAGAAGCTTTCCGGCGACAGGGGCATTGAAGTTAGCCAAATCTTCCAGCTTGGTACAAAATATTCTTCAGCTATGAATGCAACTTATATGGCAGAAGACGGCAGTGAACAACCATATATCATGGGCTGCTATGGCATTGGTGTTACGCGTTCAATGGCTGCTGTTGTTGAACAGTGCAATGATGAAGCAGGCATTGCGTGGCCTGTAAGCATTGCTCCAGCAGAAGTTATTGTTTTGCCGCTGCAAACAGATGTTGATGAAGTCATGTCAACAGCTGCAGATTTAGCAGCAAAGCTTGAAGGCTGCGGAATTTCTGTTGCTTTGGATGATCGCGATGCTCGCGCTGGCGTTAAGTTTGCAGACGCAGACTTGATTGGCTGGCCTTATCAGTTGGTCATTGGTAAGCGCGGCATTGAAGCAGGCACTTTGGAATTTAAAGACCGTGCAAGTGGTGAAAAAACAGAGATTGCTCTTGATGATATTGTGGAAGAAATTTGCAAAACAGTTGAAGCTGCACGTAAAGATCTGGAAGCAAAAACTCAGTATTAATTAGTTTAGAGCTGCAAATAAATTATCAATGAATATGTGCGCCGCGCAAAGCAATTTGCGCGGCGCTCTGCTTTACAAAAATTTAACATTTCCGCAGGTAAAACGCTTAAACTCCCAGTAATGTATTTTATGTGTTCATTTAAAATTTTATGCTAAATGACCCTAGAAAGCTCATCTCTTTTTTGCTATTGTGCCGCATTGTTGTTAATAAGAGTTAACAACGCAAAACTTTCGTTCGAAAATTTAAGAAAGGCAACACTTATGCAAGAAGGAACTATCAAAAAACAAATTAGTTCACTAACGAAAATTTTCTTAAGTCTGTGCATGGTTTTATCTATGTGCGTGATAATTCCACAAACAGCAAACGCAGAAGAAAGCAAAGCGCAAGCGCCAGAAATTCAAGGCGACTATATGAATCAGTATTTTTCTACTTTGTTGCAAGACAATCAATTAAAGACTGATTCAGATTCTATTACATTTACAGACAATAACATGTCAGGTGTTTATGTTGCCGGCACAAAAGATGAACTCACGCAGACAGGTTTTTATATCGATAAAACATTAAATTTTGATTCAAATCCTGTTAGTCGCATTCGCATTGATGCACTTAGCGTTTATGGCTGCAAAGTAAGCGTTGCATGTTATATGGATGATGAAACAACTCCAATTGCAACATTCGTTTTGCCAAAGCAAAAGAAGAAGAAAGATTGGACAGTCACAAAAGATGCTTGTGTTGATATTTCATCTTTGAATTTAACAGGGGAACACAAATTCTCTTTCAAGATTGTAAATCCAACTGTTGATGATGGCATTCAAATACTGTTCCGCAGCGTTGAATTTATGGAATATACAGTCCCTACAGTTTCATTCGATATCGACGAATCTGAAGGCACAATAAATGAGATGAATTCTTCAGAAGATCATTCTGCTGAATGCTATGGCAGCATGACAATTAATGTTCCTGATGGCTTCAAAAGTGAATATACTGGCAAGCAGGCTAAAGGTGGAACATATCAGCTTGAATATATTCGCGGGCGTGGCAATTCAACATGGACGACAAATCGCAAGCCTTATAAAATCAAGCTTGATTCTTCATCAAACATTTTAGGAATGGGCAAGAACAAGCATTGGGTTTTGCTCGCAAATTATTATGACAATAGCATGCTTCGCAATAAGATCACATATTGGCTTGGCGAACAACTTGGCATGGAATATACTCCAAAAAGTGAACCTGTTGAAGTTGTAATGAATGGCGAATATTATGGCACTTACTTTTTGTGCGAGCAGGTTCGTGTTGGCAAGACTCGCGTAAATATTGATGATCTTGAAAAAGATGATGCAACAATTCATTCAACTGACCCTGACACAATCAGTGGTGGTTATTTAATTTCAATGGATGAACCTGACAATGACAAGTTGAATGTTTCAACAAATAATGAAGTTTCATTTGCTCTTGAAAGTCCAAAGTTTGAAGATTATTACAATGAAGCTCAACATGATTACATTAAAAATTATTTGCAAGCAACAGAAGATGCAATTAATGGCAAAGATTTCAAAGATAAAAATGGCAAGTCGTATACTGAATATTTAGATTTGGAAAGTGCTGTAAATTACATTTGGCTGCAAGAATTCAGCAACAATGGCGACGCCTTTGGTTCTGGCAGCACATATCTTTATAAGAAGCGTGGCGGCAAGCTTTTCTTTGGTCCACTTTGGGATTTTGATTATGTCGCCTGGGGTTCAACAGAATATACAGACACATCAACAAATTCTTGGGGCGTAATTGACCGCATGTGGTTTAAGCGCTTGTTTGAAGATAAAGAATTCTGCAAAGCTTTTAAAGAGCAATGGACAAATTTGAAGCAAAAGCTTAATGAGCTTATTGCTGAAGGCGGACAGCTCGACAAATATAAAGCAAGAATTGAAAAATCAGTAAATTATAATGTTGAAAAATTCGGTATGTCTCCTTTGGGTTATGATGAAGATGATGATGTAATATATGACGAATCTGACACGCCTGCGCCTATCGTTTTGACATATGACCAGGAAATTGAGCGCTTGCGCACTTGGATTACTGACCGTGAAAATTGGGTTGATACGCACGTTGAATTTGTATCTCCACAGGAATGCACTTTGACATACAAAGTCGATGGCAAAGTATATGCTACAAAAACAGCCTTAGTTGGCAAGACTATTGGTGAAACAGTTGGCTTCCCTAAAAAAGATGGATATGTTTTTACAGGGTGGGAAACAAGCTATCATCTGACTTATGACCAATATTTAAGATATCTTGGCATGAGTGAAGATGAAATGGAAGAAAGCTATGATGAAGAAGAATTAGCAGACTTAAAAGCTAATGGCTATACATATAGTGGCGAAATTTCAAATTATGATAACGCTCCTTGCGATATAACATTAACGGCAACATTTAAGAGTAACAAGAGTGCCAAGCTTGCAAAATCTGTTCATGTCAGCTATAGCAAAGTAAGAGCAGAAATTGGTTCTACATTCACTTTGACAGCAAGCACTCTTCCAATGAATACGGATGATGATTACTTCTATTGGACATCTAGCGATGAAAATGTCGTCACAGTGGAAGGCGATGGCAGCTTTAAAACAAGAGCAGCTGGCAAAGCGACAGTTACAGCTATTAACACGCGCGGCATGAAGGCCTCATGCACTGTTGAAGTTTTAACTAATGACCAAGTTTATGCTTTAGATTACAACACATATGAAACTATCGATGTTGGCAATGACACATTTAAAATGAAGACTGGCCAATCCAAAGCTTTGAAGATGACTTTGCAAGATGAAGAAGGATATTTTAGCGACTATAGCGAAGACTTCTATCTTGAATCAAGTGATACAGATGTTTTGGAAGTGAACAACGCAGGTGTTATCCATGCTGTTGGTGTTGGAACAGCCACAGTCAGAGTTTATAGCGACGACAGTTTGGTTCAAGACTTATGCACAGTGACTGTCACACCAGCAAAGGGCGGACTTCTTGGCCAAAAAGTTATAAGGAAAAATGTTTCATATCAAATTACTGGCAACAATTCAAAGAGTGGTTATACAGTAATGGCTGTTGGTATTAAGTCAAAGAAGGCAAAGACTGTAACAGTTAAGAAGAAGATTAAATATAATGGACGAACATATAAAGTCACAGAAATTGGCAAAAAAGCATTTACTGGATGCAAGAAGCTGAAGAAAGTTAAGATTAATGCCAAAAAGCTTTATGTTCGCAATATAACATTTAAAAAGCTTTCAAAGAAGTTGAAGGTTGTTGTTCCGAAGAAGTTTAAAGCTTTCTATAAAAAGATGATTAAATGCAGGAAAGTGAAGTAGAGGCAGATTTGGCAGTACATTTACCTCCACACACGTCTTAATGTTGCAAATGCGGAAATTCAATAAGAATTTCCGCATTTTTCTTGTTGAAATGTTGTATCATTGTGAGCTGCTGTGTGACCCGTCATCACACATAGGTCTCAAATAAACCGCTTGCATAGGGCAAGTGCGTAATTTGAAGGAGAAATTTTGGTAGTTATTCGTTTATCTCGTTATGGTACTCACAAGGCTCCATATTACCGCGTTGTTGTTGCAGACAGCCGCAAGCGCCGCGATGGTGCAATCATCGAACAAGTTGGAACTTATGATCCAAAGCTCGAGCCATCAGGAATCAATATCGACATCGACAAGATTGATGCATGGATTGCAAAAGGTGCTCAGCCATCAGATCGCGTTGCAAAGCTTATCGCTATTGTTAAGGGTGAAGAGCTTCCAGCAAATATTGCTCATCGTGCAGAATTAAAGGCCAAAGAAAAGGCTGCTGCTGAAGCTGCTGCTAAGAAAGCTGCGGAAGAAGAGGCTAAGCGCAAAGCAGCTGAAGAAGCTGCAGCTGCTGCAGAAGAAGCAACAGAGGAATAAGACATGACACAGACTTCTGATGACTTAGTTGAACTTGTGCGTTCTTTGGTTGTTCAAATTGTGGACAATCCAGAGGTCGTTGAAGTTACAGGTTCACTTACGGAGGAAGAAGATGTTCTTGTTGAAATTTCCGTTGCAGAAGACGACATTGGAAAGGTCATTGGTCGTCAAGGGCGCATCATTAAGGCTATTCGCACTTTGACTCGTGCTGCTGCTTTGCAAGCAAATATGCATGTTGAAGTCGAACTCGCTTAAGTGATGAGTCAGACTCCGTACTTAAAACTTGCTCGCATTATAAAGACGCGAGCTTTGAATGGGGAGGTCATGGCAACTGCTGCCGATGGCCTTCCTTTCTGTTTGTATGAGGGCTTGCAAGTTTGGATTGTGCCGCCTGAAAATGGCATTCAAAGACAGACTGCAATCATATCAATTTCAGATGAAAGTGAAAGTTCAGCTTTCATTTGCTTGGATGGCTATGACAACATTGATGCAGCTCAAAAGCTTGTTGGGCGATATCTTTTAGCAAAGCGTGAAGATGTTGATATTGATGAATTTTCAGATATTGATATCTTTTTGGGACGCAGTATTATTGATGAAAATCATGGCGAACTTGGCAAAGTTGTTGAATATCTGGAAACTCCAGCAAATGATGTCTTGGTCGTGCAAGGTCAATATGGTGAAGTTTTGATACCTTTAATTGAGCAAGCTATTTTAGATATTCCAGAAGATGAATCTCTTCCAATAAAAACGCATATTATGGATGGGCTGATTAAGCAATGAAAATAGATGCAATTTCAGTATTTCCAGAAATGTTTGATACATATATGTCGTCTTCAATCATGGCTCGCGCTCAAAAGAGTGGTGCTTTAGAATTTAATGCCCATGACTTGCGCGATTGGACACATGACAAACACCGCAGCACAGATGATGAAATTTATGGCGGCGGGCAAGGATTGTTAATGATGTGCCCGCCAATTTTTGAAGCTGTTGAAGAATTGAGCGCAAAAGGTCCAAAACCTGAAGTTATATTCTTCACGCCATGGGGTAAGACTTTCACACAAGCAGACGCAATTGAGCTTAGCGAATGCGAACGTCTTTTGATGGTTTGCGGCAGATATGAAGGAATAGACGAGCGAGCTTATGCTTTGGCTGACCGTTGTTATAGCATTGGCGATTATGTTTTAACAGGTGGCGAACTTGCAGCAATGGTTGTTGCAGATGCTGTGACGCGTCTGCTTCCAGGCGTTTTGGGCGATGAAGGCAGTGCTGTTGAAGAATCATTTTCTGAGTCATTGCTGGAATTTCCGCAATATACACGCCCAGCATCTTACCGTGGAATGGATGTTCCAGAAATCTTGCTTTCTGGCAATCATCAAGAGATTGATAAATGGCGACGCAAGCAGTCAATATTGCGCACAGCACAGCTGCGTCCTGACTTGCTTGAAAATGCTATGCTTAATAGCGAAGAGGCGGCGGCGCTGAACAAAATGCATGAACAAAATCAGGAATAAAACTCTATAGCAGAGTTAATATATACAGCTAGTTTTTTAATACAATTTTGAGGCGGTTATCATTTTGGATTCAGAAGAAACAAAACTTGATACAAATGAAGATTCGCAGTTTGATGAATCGCAAGATTTTTCAAGTGAAGAAGATGAAAAATCTGAAAACACTATTGAAAGCGAAAAAGCTGACATGACAAATTCGAGCAAGGAAGAATATGTTCCAAAGCATTCAAAAAAGGTTAGCCCAGTTCGTGCTGTCCTTGAATTTGTTATTGTTGTTGCTGCAGCATTTGCTCTTGCATTTGTAATTACTCATTATGTTGCTCAGCCATATGTCATTCCTTCACAATCTATGGAAGACACATTGATTGGTGGGGAAGCAGGGCAATCAAATGACAGAATTCTTTCTGAAAAAATTTCTTATATTTCTGGCACGCCACAGCAGGGCGACATCGTCACATTTATTGATGTTGAAGATCCAGACCGCACTTTGATTAAGCGCGTTATTGCTGTTGGTGGTCAGACTGTAGACTTGCGCGATGGCTATGTATATGTCGATGGTGAAAAATTAGACGAACCATATACAGATGGCAAGCCAAGCTATGACCCAGAAACTGGCATCACATATCCATATACTGTGCCAGATGGATACATTTGGGTCATGGGTGATAACAGAACAAACTCACAGGACAGCCGTTGGTTTGGTGCTGTTCCTGTTGAAAATGTAACAGGTCATGCCTTCTTTAGGTATTGGCCGATAAGCAGATTTGGAACAATAGACTAGGGGGAACTTTTGCTTTCTTTTCAAGACATCATCTTAACGCTTCAGCGTTATTGGGCAGATAAAGGTTGTGTTGTTTTGCAACCATACGACTCTGAGGTTGGAGCTGGAACATTCCATACAGCAACAACTTTGCGATCTTTGGGTCCTGGCACTTGGCGCACTGCATATGTGCAGCCTTGCCGCCGCCCTGCAGATGGCAGATATGCATCCAACCCAAACCGCATGCAGCATTATTATCAATTCCAAGTGATTATGAAACCTTCTCCGGATGACATTCAAGAGCTTTATCTTGGCTCTTTACGCGAGATTGGCATTGAACCAAGTGAACATGACATTCGCTTTGTTGAAGACGACTGGGAAAGCCCAACACTTGGCGCATGGGGCTTAGGCTGGGAAGTCTGGCTCAATGGCATGGAAGTTACTCAATTTACATACTTCCAGCAGGTTGGCGGCATTGAATGCGACCCAGTGCCAGCAGAAGTTACATATGGCCTTGAACGTTTGGCAATGTATATTCAGGGCGTAGACAGTGTTTATGATCTTGTCTGGTCTGAAAGCGAAGACGGCACAGTCTTTACATATGGTGACGTTTTTTATGAAAATGAACGCGAATTTAGCGCTTATAACTTTGAATTTGCAGATGTAGACATTATGCTTGCTCGCTTTGATGCAAATGAACGTGAATGCAATAATCTATTGGAAAAAGGTTTGCCTCTTCCTGCATATGATTGTGTTATGAAATGTTCGCACGCTTTTAATATTTTGGATGCTCGCGGCGCAATTAGCGCAACAGAGCGCATGGCTTATATCTTGCGCGTTCGCACAATTGCAAAAGCTTGCTGTGAATCATATCTTGAAAATGTAGTCGAACGTGGCGGTGCATATATCGCTTCACAAGACGGCGCTAAAAAGGAAGGTGAGTAATAATGGAAACACGCACACTTGCCTTTGAAATTGGAACAGAAGAAATTCCAGCTGCTGCTCTTTATGCAGCTACTGAACAATTGCAAAAATTAGCTGCATCTGCCTTAGATGATGCAGGTCTTGAATATGCAGAAGTCAAAACAATGTCAACTCCGCGTCGCATTATTTTGATGGTCGACGCTTTGGCTGTTAGCACGCAAGCTCAAACATTGAAAGCAAAAGGTCCATCTGCAAAAATTGCTTTTGATGAAGATGGCAACCCAACAAAGGCTGCTTTGGGCTTTGCTCGTGGCAAGGGCATTGATGCTGAAAATCTTGTTCGCGAAATTGATGAACAAGGTCAAGAATATGTTTATGCAATTGTTGAAAAACCTGCTGTTGCTGCAGATGCTTTGCTTCCAGATTTACTTGCAAATCTTATTACTGGCTTGTCTTGGCCAAAGTCTCAAAGATGGGGCAGCCGTCATGAAACATTTTCACGCCCAGTGCGTTGGCTTTTAGCTTTATTTGGCGAACAAATAATTCCTGTTGAATTTGCTGGCCTTGTTGCTGGCAATAAAACTCGCGGCCACAGATTAATTGCTAATAAAGAATTTGAGATTGCAAGTGCAGATGAGCTGCTTTCAAGCTATGAAGAAATGTGGGTTGTTCCTTCAGCGCAAAAACGTGCTCAAATTATTCGCGAGCAAATTGCAGCTTTGGAAGAAAAGACAGGCTTAAAGGCTGACATGCCAAAGAAAGTTTTTGATGAAGTTGTTAACTTGGTTGAATATCCAACCGTCTTGCTTGGTCACTTTGACGAGCGCTTCTTGGATGTTCCACCAGAAATTATCACAGACGCAATGCTTGAACATCAAAGATACTTCCCAATGTATCGTGAAGATGGCTCGCTTGACAATGCATTTATTATCACTGGCAATGGTCATCCTGATAATTCTGAAGTTATTACACAAGGTAATGAACGCGTTGTTCGTGC
The DNA here is from genome assembly GCA_963606965.1 of Acutalibacteraceae bacterium. Lineage (GTDB taxonomy): Bacteria > Actinomycetota > Coriobacteriia > Coriobacteriales > QAMH01 > CAVDAL01. Next base: position 8,395 of record CAVDAL010000024.1, on the reverse strand, counting down.
TCGCTTGGATGATGCAGCATTCTTTGTTGCAGAAGATTTGCGTACTCCACTGGAAGGCTATGTTGATGGTCTTGAAAATGTTGTATTTCAAGACAAGCTTGGCACAGTACGTGCAAAAGTTGAACGCATTTGCAGAAATGCTGCTCACATTTGCGATGATGCTGGAATTGATGGGCAAGACAAAGAAGATGCTTTGCGTGCTGCTTTGTTAGCAAAAGCTGACCTTATCACAAGCGCTGTTGTTGAATTTACTTCTTTGCAAGGCATTATGGGTGGCCATTATGCAAAAGCAGCGGGGGAAAGCGACGCATGCGCTCTTGCTATTACAGACCATTATCGTCCACGCTTTGCAGGGGATGATTTGCCTCGTAACATGGCTGGTAAAGTTGTTGCTTTATCAGACAAGATTGATACAATCTGCGGCATTTTTGCTATAGGACAAGGCCCAACAGGTTCTTCTGATCCATTTGCTTTGCGCCGCAGCGCTATTGGCATTATTAATATTTTGCTTGATGGCCCAGCTGCTTCACTTTCAAGTTTGATTGATTCTGCTCTTCATACATATGATGAAGTAGTTGACTTTAACTTTGATGAAGTATCTCAGCAAATTCGCGACTTCTTCAAAACACGTCTTGAAGTTATTGCAAAGGACAAAGGCTATAGTGCTGATGCAATACAGGCTGTTGTGGCTGTTGGAATGTTTGAGCCTGTTGAAACTTTAGCACGCATTAATGCGCTGGAATCTGCACGCAAAGATCAACCAGAACTTTTTGAAGATTTGGCAACTGCTTATACTCGTGCTGCAAACTTGCGCGATGCAAAGCTTGGCACGGACGTTGATGAATCTTTGATGGGGGAAAGCGAAAAGCTTTTATTGGAAGCTATTGCAATTGCTCAGCACGCAGTAGATTCTGCTTTGGAAGTTTCAGACCATGGCATGGCAATAGAAGCTTTGGCTGCTTTGCGTGAGCCAATCGATACATTCTTTGACGATGTAATGATTATGGATGAAGATATGGCTTTGCGTGAAAACCGCTTGAAGTTGCTTAATAGATTTGCTGATGTCTTTACAGATGTTGCAGATATAAGCAAACTTGCTTAAATTTTAATTTGCAGATTTCTTGCATGTTTTGATATTAGTAAAGAACACTTTGGGTTTACATACTTCTTTCATTTCCGCGGCGTCTATTTCAGGCGCCGCGTTTTTCATCTTATAACTCCAAAAATACTTACAATAAAAGAAATCAAGGATATTATCGCGGTAAATTCCTTAAAGTAAATCTGAACGTTTGCAGCTAATATATTATTCAATTATTGACATTTTCCTAAAAATAGCTAATATATTATCTATGATAAATATTGAACAATATAAATTGCCTGGTGACGTTTTGAAAGAAGTTGCTTTGCGTTCTGTAAAGCGGCGGAAAGAATATGGTTTGACGCAGGTTGAACTAGCAACAAAATCTGGCGTCAGCTTGGGTTCAATAAAAAGATTTGAACGCACATATCAAATCTCGTTTGCATCTCTTGTGAATATAGCATTTGCGCTAAATTGTGAGGATGATTTTTCTGCTTTGTTTTCTCAAAAACATTATCAGTCAATTGAAGATGTGATAGCAGAAAGTAAAAAGAGATGAACATAAAAAGAATTTCAAAAGTTTGCGTTTTATATAAAGGGATTGAAGTAGGCACAATTGCTTTAACAAATGATGGTTTAATGGCATTTGAATATTCAGATAACTGGATTTCAGAAGGCTTTAGCATCAGTCCTTTCAGTTTGCCGCTTGAAAAGAAAGTTTTTATAGCAAAAGCAGATCCGTTGGATGGCACTTTCGGAATATTTGCAGATAGCTTGCCGGATGGTTGGGGCAGGTTGCTGCTAGATAGAACGCTTTCTTTACAAGGCATCAATCCTAATTCAATTGATATATTGACCCGCCTGTCATATCTCCAGCTTATGACCTGACACAAAATTCTGGCAGCTTTGGTGAACGAGCAACAACGGTCAATGGCAAAGGAAGGGCAATTCGAATTGATGATATTGTTAGTGTTGGCACAAATGCTGGTTTAGGAAAAGGCAAAGCAAAAAACAATGCTGAAGAAATTTTTAACATAGTAAAAGATGCAGGCATGCTTGATTTTGAATAATGCAAATACTTTGAAGTTGCTTTATTGCCGCGGCGTCTATTTCAGGCGCCGCGTTTTTTATGTAACGATTGCGAATAGCAAAGCGGCGCTTGCCAAGTTGGAGTTTATACATGCCAAAATCAAACTGCCCAAAAGCATATAATGTGAAGCGTGACACACACATTTACGGTTTGGAGAATGAAGAATGATTTATTCAGCAGAAATTGAGCATATGTGTCCTGTTGCAAAAGGCGCATATCACGGACCTGCTCCCATTCCTGAAGAAGGGAAATGGGTTCAAGTAAAGCAGATTGAAGATATCGATGGCTTTACTCATGGCATTGGCTGGTGTGCACCACAACAGGGTGCTTGCAAGTTGACGCTTAATGTTAAAAAAGGAATTATTGAAGAAGCTTTGGTTGAAACAATTGGTTGTTCTGGCATGACACATTCAGCAGCTATGGCTTCAGAAATTTTGATTGGCAAAACAATCCTTGAAGCACTAAACACTGACCTTGTTTGCGATGCAATCAACTGTGCAATGCGTGAGCTATTCTTGCAAATCGTTTATGGTCGCAGTCAGTCTGCATTTTCTGAAGATGGCTTGCCAATTGGCGGCGGCTTGGAAGACTTGGGCAAAGGCTTGTGCAGCCAGATTGGCACAACATATGGTACAAAGCTAAAAGGCCCACGCTATTTGCAGCTGACTGAAGGTTATATCACTCGCAATGCTTTAGATGCAGATAATGAAATCATCGGTTATGAATATATTAACTTTGGCAAAATGATGGAATATATCAAAGGCGGCATGGACGCTAATGAAGCCATGGAAAAAGCTAAAGGCACATATGGTCAATTTGAAGATGCGGTCAAATATATTGACCCACGTCAGGAATAAGGAGGGGAAGTAAAATGGCATTGTTTGAAAGTTATGAACGTCGTATAGACAAAATTAATGCTGTCCTCTCTGAGTATGGCATTTCAAGTGTGGAAGAATGTCGTGAAATCTGCAAAGAACACGGCTTTGACCCTTATGAAATTGTAAAGGGTGTGCAGGCAATTTGCTTTGAAAATGCATGTTGGGCATATTGTGTTGGCGCAGCTATTGCTATTAAGCAAGGTGCTAAAACAGCTGCAGAGGCTGCAGAATTTATTGGCATTGGCTTGCAAAGTTTTTGCATTCCAGGCTCTGTTGCTGAAAATAGAAAAGTTGGCTTGGGTCATGGCAACTTGGGTGCTATGCTTCTTCGCGATGAAACTGAATGTTTTGCTTTTCTTGCAGGTCATGAAAGTTTTGCAGCAGCAGAAGGTGCAATTGGAATTGCAAAGAATGCAAATAAAGCTCGTAAAAAGCCATTGCGCATTATTTTGAACGGCCTTGGCAAAGATGCTGCACAAATCATCAGCAGAATTAATGGCTTTACATATGTTCAAACTCAGTTCGATTACTTTACAGGTGAACTTAAAGTTGTGAAAGAGAAGGCATATTCAAAAGGCGAGCGCAGCGAAGTGCGTTGCTTTGGCGCAGATGACGTGCGTGAAGGCGTTGCAATTATGCATATGGAAGGCGTGGATGTTTCAATTACTGGTAACTCCACAAACCCAACTCGCTTCCAACATCCAGTTGCTGGCACATATAAGAAGGAATGCATCGAACAAGGCAAGAAATATTTCAGCGTTGCTTCTGGCGGTGGTACAGGCAGAACTTTGCATCCAGACAATATGGCTGCAGGTCCAGCTTCATATGGCATGACAGACACAATGGGTCGCATGCATTCAGATGCTCAATTTGCTGGCTCTTCATCTGTTCCTGCTCATGTTGAAATGATGGGCTTCCTTGGAATGGGCAACAATCCAATGGTTGGCGCAACTGTTGCTGTTGCTGTTGCTGTGAATGAAGCTTTGAACAAATAATTTAGCATTTCGCTTTTTTGGGTGAATCTGACTTTTCCGCATGTTCTTAATAATTAGGGCATGCGGATTTTTTTATGTTGAATTGTCACGTTATAGCACTAGTGGTATAAAATATTGATACTGCACTATGCGTACCAAAATATTTAGGATGTGACTTATATGACTGCAGAAGTTTCAAAAGAAGAAATCAAATTTTTATCCGCAGATAAAGAGACTCAAATAAATGCTTGTATTTGGCAAGATAAATTGAATGAAAATCCAACCGGAATTGTTCAACTTGTTCATGGCATGGCAGAACATATTGAACGCTATGATGAATTTGCACAATTTCTTGTTTCAAAAGGTTTTATTGTTTGCGCTCATGACCATATTGGCCATGGTAAAAGCGTTAAAGATAAGAAGCATTGGGGACACATTCCAATCCACCAAGGCGACAGAATTTTAGTGTCGGATGTTCATGAGCTCCACAGAATTGTCAAAGAACGCTTTGGTGAAGACTTGCCATACTTTTTATTCGGGCATTCTATGGGCAGCTTTGTTGTGCGTGCATATATCACACGATATGGTGCTGAGCTTTCAGGCGCAATAATTTGTGGAACAGGCCAGTTGCCTGTTTTTGCATCAAAAGCTGGGAACAAGCTGGCACATTTGATTGCAAAGACTAAAGGTGCTCACACTCGCAGCAAACTTTTGGATTCAATGGGCGCAGGCTCATATGGCAAGAAAGTTAAAGACGCGCAAACTGACCTTGATTGGCTTTCTTATAACAAAGATAATGTGCAAAAATATATTGATGATGAACGCTGTGGCTTCATGTTTAGTGCTGGCGGATATGCAGCATTAACAGCATTGACTGCTGCTGTTGCAAGCCCTGAAGCTGCAAGAAAAATTCCAAAGAAATTGCCGCTTTTATATATTGCAGGTAAGGACGACCCAGTAGGAGATTTTGGGAAAGGCGTTCGTGCGGCTTGCAAAATGGCAGTTGACGCAGGTGTTGAAGATGTATCTTTGCAGCTTTATGATGGAATGCGCCACGAGATTTTGAATGAAGACAACAAGCAAACAGTTTTTGATGATATAGATGCTTGGTTGGAGGCTCGTTTATGAGCGGCAAATATATCATTGCGCTTGATCAAGGCACGTCTTCTTCGCGCACGATGTTAATAGATAAGTTCGGCAATTCTGTAGATTCTGTTCAACACGACTTCCCGCAGATTTATCCGCAGCCAGGTTGGGTTGAGCACAATCCATCAGACATTATCGCAACTCAGCTTGGTTCTTTTACTGAATTGATGACGCAGCAAAATTTAATGCCGCAAGATATTGAAGCTATTGGTATTACGAACCAGCGCGAAACTACCATCATTTGGGACAGAGCTACAAGTGAGCCAATTGCAAATGCGATTGTTTGGCAATGCAGAAGGACAGCAGATATTATTGATGAACTTTGTGGTGACGTAAAGACACAAGAAATGATTCGCAGTAAAACTGGCTTGATGCCAGATGCTTATTTTTCTGCTAGTAAAATTGCTTGGCTGCTAGACAATGTGGATGGCGCGCGTGAACGTGCCGAAGCTGGCGAACTTGCTTTTGGAACAGTTGATTGCTATTTAATTTGGATGTTGACGCAGGGCATGGTTCATGCAACAGATGTTACAAATGCGAGCAGGACAATGCTTTATAACATTCATACAGGGCAGTGGGATAAAGAGCTTTTGGATTTGTTTAATATTCCGGAGTCGCTGATGCCGCAGGTGCGTCCTAGTTCTGGAGATTTTGGAATTACAAGCAATCCGAACGTCCCTGTTGGCATTCCAATTCGCGGAGTCGCAGGCGACCAGCAAGCTGCACTTTTTGGACAGTGTTGCTTTGAAGCAGGACAAGCAAAAAATACTTATGGCACAGGTTGCTTTTTGCTTATGCATACAGGAGACAAAGCAACAGAATCTGAAAATGGTCTTGTTACAACAATTGCAGCTTCTGCACCAGATGTCGATCATACAGAATATGCTTTGGAAGGCAGCGTCTTTGTTGCTGGCGCTTTGATTCAGTGGCTTCGTGATGAACTTGGAATTATTGAATCTGCTTCTGAAACTGAAGAGCTTGCATTAAGTGTTGAAGACAATGCTGGCGTTTATATTGTGCCAGCTTTTACAGGTTTGGGTGCTCCTTACTGGGATGCTGAAGCTCGTGGAGCAATTTATGGTTTGACTCGTGGAGCAAACCGCGCACATATTGCTCGTGCTGCTTTGGAAGCTTTAGCTTATCAATTAAGCGATCTTGTGCAAGCTATGGAAGCTGACGCTGGCAAGCCTTTGTCTGTTTTGAATGTTGATGGCGGAGCAAGCGCAAACAAGTTTTTGCTGCAATTTCAAAGCGATATTTTGCAGACTGAAATTCATAGACCAAAAAATGTTGAATCAACTGCTTTGGGCGCGGCATTTTTGGCAGGCCTTGCCAGTGGATTTTGGAAAGACACAGATGAATTAAAAGCTTTGCGTGCAAATGACACAGTCTTTGAGCCAAAAATGCCTCAAAGCCAAGTTGAAGAGCTTTTGAGTGGGTGGAAGAAAGCAATACAACGCACTATTAATTAGGAAAAAGGCGCCGCTTGAATCAAGCGGCGCCTTCACATTCATAAAAGTAATTTCTCTTTAAAAAAACTTTAGATAAAGAAAATAATGCTATCAATTATAAATAGCGGCACAAGAATGGCGCATGACCAGCCCATATATCCAAAGAAGCTTGGCATCTTGACTTGTGCACGTTCAGCAATGGATTTAACCATAAAGTTTGGAGCATTGCCAATATATGTGATTGCGCCCATGAATACAGCACCAGCAGAAATTGCAAGCAGTAAGTCTGGAGCAACGCTTCCAACTGTTGTTGCAATGCTTCCGGCCGCATTTGTTCCAAGAGCACCAGCTGTTGTTAAAAAGACCACATAAGTAGGGGAATTGTCTAAAAATGCAGATAAACAACCAGTAGACCAGAAGAATTTCAAAGGTGAATCAATCCCTAAATCTGCACCATGTGCACGAAGCAAAGCTAAAGCAGGAATCATTGTAATGAAGATGCCAATGAATAATTTTGCAACTTCTGCAATTGGACCCCATTCAAAATTATTACGCTTGCGCAATTCCTTCTTTGTTGTAATCATAGAAAGCAAAGCAGCAATAAGGATCAAAATAATCTGAACAAAATAATCTATTCCAAGATGAACGCCTTCAAAGACATCTAAGCCAATGACTTCTCCATTTGCATTTTGGAATGCTTCAATTTTTGGAATAAGACCATTCAAAATAACAGCAGCAATAATTATCAGCAAGAAGATGATATTGTGAGCGCCTTCAATTTTGATAGGCACGCGCTTTGTTGCTTTTTCTTCAAGCTCCATAGCTTCATCGCCTTCTTTGCCTTCCTTTTTGATGTAATGCTTGTCAATCAAAGTAAAGACAATAAGCAAAACAACAGCATTGAAAAGCAAGATAGGCAAGATGTGTGAAAGCGTCCAGAAGAAAGGAACGCCGCGCAAGTAACCAAGGAATAGCGGCGGGTCGCCAAGAGGTGTTAAGCAGCCGCCCATATTTGCAACCATGAAAATAAAGAATATCACAATATGAGCTTTATGCTTTCTCCATGAATTTGCACGGAGCAGCGGACGAATAAGTAAAACAGCAGCACCTGTTGTGCCAATCCAGCTTGCCAAAAAAGTGCCAATTGCCAAAATGACAACATTATTAAGTGTTGTGCCTGCCATTGTGCCGCCGATGTGAATACCGCCAGAAACAACAAATAAGCCAAAAAGCAAAACAATAAATGGAATGTAATCCAAAACGATTGATTCCATAAGTTCATAAATTGTTTCATGCATTCCAAATGCAATAGTGAATGGAATCAAGAAAATAAATGACCAAGCTAAGGCAACCCAAAGCTGATTTTTATCCCACCATTCGCCTTTAACAAGCGGAAAGATAGCAATGGAAAGCAACATGCCAACAAAAGGGATGATGCTCCAAATTGGAAGAAGCTCACCAATTTCCATATAAAAGCCCCCGTGAAAACCAAAATATATTCGTGCAAAACGTGCCTATTTTAACCAATAAAGCTAATAAATGCGCTGCTATTGAGGCAATTATCCAAGGGCGGCACACATAATACTTGCGATTGTTTGCAGGTGAACGGTTTGGTATTTGCGCGCCTTTTGAACTTAAATGTGAACATTATGTGAAGACTTTTTGAATGCCATATGAACTGAATGTGTGGACGATGTGCCTGGATTTGACCAGAAATTTCATTCCTGTAAAATGTCTGCTCGTTGTTTTCAAAAAGGGAAACATAATCGCAGCTTAAA
>CAVDAL010000023.1:0-10598 GCA_963606965.1 Acutalibacteraceae bacterium | reverse complement strand
GGCCCACTTCTTTTTATCTATAAGGCAGATATTCAATAAAGCGTTGCAAAGCAAGGGAAGATGCATCTTTGCCGCGGAATGCTAAAACAACATCTCTATAAACTGGCGGGTCAAGCGGCTTGCCCAAAATGTCATAAGGGCAGCGCTTCATAATCATTTGCGTCAGCACGCTAATGCCTAAGCCTTTTTCAACCATAGCCATAATGGCATAGTCATCCCAAGTACTAAAAGAAATTCGCGGCTCCAAGCCATTTTCACGCAAAATGCGCTCCATTTCTTCACCGTTGCCTTTTTCAAGGAGCATAAATGGTTCATCAGCTAAAGCTTTGATTGGAAATTTCTTATCCTTTGCACGCGGATGATCTTTTGGGATAACGGCAAGCATTTGGTCTTGCTGAATAGGGATTGTTTCAAGCTGTGGGTTAACAGGCAGTGCCATAAAGCCACAATCTGCTTTGCCTTCAATAATCCATTGTTCAATTTCTGTATAGTCGCCAAGCATGATTTCATAATTAATATTTGGATAAGTCTTCTGAAATTTTTTAATGATATTTGGCAGCCAAAGGGAAGCACCACTAGAAAATGTTGCAATGCGAATAAGACCAGACTTCAAACCATGAAGCTCATCAAGTTGCACTTCAAGCTTGTTATATTCTTCACAAACACTGCGAACATATGGCAAAATTTTTGTTCCGTCGCTTGTTAAGCGCACTCCACCCTTGTGCCGTTCAAGCAAATTTATCTGCCATTCATTTTCAAGGTCAGCAATCATGCGGCTAATTCCGCTTTGCGAATAATTCAGATGTTTTGCCGCTTCTGTGAATGATCCGTATTCAACAGCGCTTGTAAATGCGAAATATTTTTGCAGGTTAACTTCCATATATTACAAATCCTCATATTTATAATGCGAAATATTCGCTTTTAGAATACTACATTTTGTGGTTGAATATCTCCCGTTGATTATTCATATTTATGTTAAAGGTTTAAGGATTTCTATGGACAGAGCGGCAATTGAATTAATTGTTTTTATTGTTTACTTGGTTTGCATGTTGGCAATTGGTGTTGTTTTCTTTGTTAAAACCAAGACAGGTGGCGACAAGGAATACTTCCTTGGCGGGCGACAGATGGGCCCTTGGGTTACAGCTTTGTCGGCTGGTACATCAGACATGAGTGCATGGGTGCTTATGGGCTTGCCAACAGCAATTTATGCTCTTGGTTTGGGGCAGGCTTGGATTTCAATCGGTTTAGCTTTGGGTTATGCCGCAAGTTGGATTTTCTTTGCGCCACGCTTGCGCAAATTTTCCATCGTGGCAAAGGATTCAATTACCATTCCGCAATATTTGACTAATCGCTTCTTAAGCAAGTCAAAAGCGTTGCAGGTAATTAGTGCTATCGTCTTTTTGGTTGCATATACAATTTATGCATCTTCAAGCATTAAGGCATGCGGCACACTTTTTAATACTGTTGCAGGTATTGATGAAAATATTGCAATGTATATTGCTGCAATTATTACAATCGGCTATGTCTTTTTAGGCGGCTTCAAAGCAGCTTGCTGGACAGACTTTTTCCAAGGTTTGTTAATGCTTGCCGCAATGATGATTGCTCCAATTTTTGCAGCATTCATGATTGATACTTCCGCTGCAGCAGCTGCAGTGCCAGCAGGATATTTCAACTTGCTCACATCTTGGCAAGATATTTTGAGCGGCCTTGCATGGGGTCTTGGCTATGCAGGCATGCCACATATTATTGTTCGTTTTATGTCGCTGCGTTCACAAAAAGAGATGAAGAAGTCAGCAACAATTGGTGTTGGCTGGACTGTTTTGATTGTTATCTTTGCTGCTTTAATTGGCATTATTGGTCGTCAGTTCTTGGGCTATAGTGCAGATGTCGAAGAAAATTCACTCGTCTTCATTTTGATGGTTCGCGCAATTTTCCCTGCTGTGATTTCTGGCATTTTGCTTGCAGCAATTTTGGCAGCGTCCATGAGCACAGCAAGCGCACAGATGCTTTCTGCTGCTTCATCTTTAGCTGCAGATGTTTACAAGCCAATGCTTCGCAAAGACAAAGCAAGCGACAAAGAAATGTCTTGGATTAGTCGCCTTGCTGTTGTGATTATTTCAGTCATTGCTGTGATAATTGCTGCTAACCCGGACGCTGGCTCAATTATGAGCCTTGTTTCAAATGCTTGGGGCATTTTTGGCGCAGCTTTTGGTCCTGCAATCATCCTTAGCTTGTTCTGGAAGCGCTTTAATTTTGTTGGCGCTGTTACAGGCATTTGCGTTGGAGCTGTTGTTGACATTCTATGGCTTGTTTTCTTAACAACTCCAATTGGTCTATATGAACTTCTTCCGGGCTTTGCTGCTGGCATGATTGCGGCAATTATTGCAACGCTTGTAACAAAAGCTCCTGGCAAAGAAGTTGAAGAACTCTTCGATGAAGCTATGGAATATGATGATTAATTTTTTGCGTTTCGTTTAATTATTGATTTTTGATATTCGCAAAATTATTGAAGTGAAAAAGGGCTTGCCAATAAACGGCAAGCTCTTTTGTACTTGTTGCTTGCAAACTTTTCCCGCTCGTCAAAGGCTTGTTTCACATAAGCTTGCGCATGCGGTAAAGTATTGCCTTACGAATTAAAAGTTTATTTATATCTGAAAAGGTAATTATGTCTGAAAATACTGAAGAACATGAAGCATTATGGGGCGGCAGGTTTGAAGCTAGCCCAGAAAAGTTTACACAAGAATTTGGCGCGTCTTTGCCAGTTGATAAGCGCATGTGGGAATCTGACATTATTGGTTCGCAGGTTCATGCTGCAATGCTTGCAAAACAGGGAATTATTTCTTGGGAAGACGCCGATGCGATTGTTGAAGGTTTAAATGATATTGCCAAACAAATCAAGGCTGGCAATTTCACATTCGATATTAATGATGAAGACATTCATATGTCAATCGAACGCAATTTGACTGAAAATATTGGTGAAGCTGGCGGTCGCTTGCATACAGGCCGCAGCCGCAATGACCAAGTTGCAACAGATGCTCATCATCATTCAAAAAAGCTTGCATTGAAGCTGATGAAGCTTGTTAATGAATTGCGCGCTGCTCTGCTTAAAATTGCTGAAGATAATTTTGGTGTTGTTATGCCAGGATATACTCACATGCAAAAGGCGCAGCCTGTTTTATTCAGCCACCACATGCTTGCATATTTTTGGATGTTTACTCGCGACTTCACTCGCTTTAAGCAGGCATATATTGCTGCTGACAATTTGCCACTTGGTTCTGCTGCATTAGCTGGCACAACATATCCGCTTGATCGCGAATTTGTCGCAAAAAACTTAGAGTTCAATAGCATTTATCCGAATAGCATGGACGCAGTAAGCGACCGCGACTTTTTGCTTGATTTAAATTATGCTTGCTCGGTGACTATGATGCATCTTTCACGCATGTGTGAAGAGCTGATCTATTGGAGCAGCAACGAATTTGCATTCATCACTCTTTCTGATTCATATTCAACAGGCTCTTCCATTATGCCGCAGAAGAAAAATCCTGATTTTGCAGAGCTTATTCGCGGCAAGGTTGGCAGAGTTTATGGCGACTTGATGGGCTTGCTCACAACAATGAAGGCTCTGCCGCTTGCTTATAACAAAGATATGCAGGAAGACAAAGAAGGCGTTTTCGATGCTGTGGATACAACAGTTAATTCTTTGACTGTTATGACTGGCATGATTTCAACAATGAAGATTAATGAAGAAACAATGCGTAAAGGTGCGCAGGGTGGCTTTATGGCTGCTACAGATTTGGCTGACTATCTTGTTGGCAAGGGCATGCCTTTCCGCGAAGCTCATGCTGTTGTTGGTAAGCTTGTTTTGGATTGTGAAAAGCATGGTAAAACTTTGCAGGAATTGACAGTTGAAGAATTGGCAGAAGCTGAGCCGCTTTTTGGTGAAGATGCTGTTGATGCTGTAGACATTGACAAAGTTGTTGCAAAGCGCACAAGCTTTGGCGGCACAGGCCATGAAGCTGTTAAAGTCCAGCTTGAAACAGCAAAAGAAGCACTTGAAAAAGATGCTGTTCAGATTGCGGAGTAATAGATGACTCGCAATATTCCTGAACTTTTAGCTCCTACTGGCAATCGTGAAGCATTTGAAGCAGCAATAGCTTCAGGTGCAGATGCTGTTTATCTTGGCGCTGGCAATTTTAATGCTCGCCAAAATGCTGATAATTTTTCAATGGAAGATTTGCAAGCTGCGTGCCGCGATGCTCACTTACGCCGCCGCAAGGTTTATCTGACAGCTAACACGCTCATCATGCCGGGGGAAATGGATGAAGCATTCCGCATGGTAAGTAGCGCAGCAGAAGCAGGAATTGATGCTGCAATTATTCAAGATGTTGGTTTGATGAACGTTTTGCGCCATAAGTTGCCGCAGCTTGAACTTCATACTTCTACACAGATGAATATTCGCAGTGAAGCTGGCATTGAATTTGCAAAAAAGCTTGGTGCGTCTCGTGTGACGCTTGCGCGTGAATTATCAATAGAACAGATTTCTGAGCTTGCAAAATGCGGCATTGATTTGGAAGTTTTTGTCCATGGTGCTTTATGCATTTGTCAAAGCGGACAATGTTTACTTTCTTCTTTGATTGGTGGACGCAGCGCAAATAGAGGCCAATGTGCTCAGCCGTGCAGACTTCCATATTCTCTTGTGAATGCACAAGGCAAAAAGATGTCTGACCTTGGTGAATATCTTTTGAGTCCTCATGATTTGATGGGTATTGAGCTTTTGCCGCAATTGATAGATGCTGGTGTTGCTTCTTTAAAGATTGAAGGGCGCATGAAGTCGACAGAATATGTGTCGACTGTTACACATATTTATCGCGAAGCGCTTGACCGCGCTTATGTTGAACGTGAAAGCTTCCAAGCGACCGACGAAGAAAAAGACCAGCTTGCAGATGCATTTAGCCGTGGATTTTCAAAAGCATATCTTGTTGGTGAAAATGGCAATGAAATGATGGGGTACAAACGCCCTAATAATCGAGGCCTTGTTGTTGGCAGAGTTTCTGGATTCAAAAATGGGTTTGTTCATGTTAATTTGACGCAAGAAATTTCTGTTGGTGACTTGTTGGAAGTTTGGACAAAAAAAGGTCGCGTGACATATGAAGTCACATTGGCAGACAAAATTGATGAACGCAAAGCTGAGCTTAATATTCGCGGGGCAGTTAGCATAAATGATAGGATTTTCCGCGTGCGCAGTGCCAAGCTTGCGCAAAGCGTTAAGGAACGCACAGAGCGCGGAATGCAGTCCGAACAAATTAATATTTCTGTCCGTGCTTGTTTGAATGAACCGCTTTCTATCACAATTAGTGATAATTATGGTGTGCAAGCTAGCGCACAAGGTGCTATTGTGGAAGCTGCACGCACAAAGGCTTTAACCCGTGAAGATATAATTGAACATGTTGGGCGTCTTGGCGGCACTCCGTATGTTTGTGATAATTGGGAAGTTGAACTTATCGAAGGCGTTGGCCTTGGATTTTCTGCACTGCATAAATTACGCAAGAAAGCTATTGAAGCATATGAAGATGCATTGCTTGCTTCTCTTGATAAACAAAGGAGCACTGCTGCTAAACAAGCACAAGTTCTTGATACGCGCGAAAATGCGCCACAAAGTGAAATCGCTCATTTTGTTACACGTTTAAATTCGCAATCTGAAAATATTGCTTTTGATTTAGATAGCTTTAAGCCTGGCAAAAATATAGGGCCTAAGCTTTATGCTTGTAATTTGGAAAGCTTGAAAGTTTGGGCTGCATTGGGTGCAAACTTTGCATGGCTCAGCCCAGAGCTTACATTAGCACAGATTAAAAAGCTTGCAGATAATTCACCATTGCCTCTTGGAATTACAGTTTATGGCAGGCAAGAATTGATGATAAGCGACCATTGCTTTTTGATGGCTGAAGGGTCGTGCGCTAAAAATTGCAGCTCTTGTGCACGTCGCAATGGGGAACAGCTTTATCTTCGCGACCGCAAAAATTATGAATTCCCTGTCACTACAGATGAAAATGGCAAGGGACATTTGTATAATTCTGTTGTTTTTGATGCATGTCATGCAATTCCAGATTTAATGAATGCTGGCGTGCGTGCTTTTGCAATTGATGACACGCTATTAAATGATTTTGATGCTGAACAGCAATATTACAGAGCAAGGCGCGCAATGCAAGGCAAGCGAGTTAAAAAAGAGGAGGGGACGACTGTTGGTAATTTATTCCGAAACCGCAAAAGTTGAGACCTTTTTCTTTGAGCATATGTATTAGTCTTCATTCCAAAAAATAATTTATATTCATGTTAATATTCACGAGTTTGATAATGATTTTTAGGAGGAAAGCAAATGCTTTCAGTTGAAGAACAATTACATACAATTCAATCTGGTACATATGAAATTAAACCTATCGCTGACTTAAAGAAGAAGCTTGAACGAGGCAAGCCGCTTACAATCAAGCTTGGAGTTGATCCAACAAGCCCAGACTTGCATCTTGGCCATGCTGTGCCTTTCCGCAAGCTTCGTCAGTTCCAAGATTTAGGACATAACGTTGTTTTAATTATTGGCGACGGTACTGCTTTCATTGGCGACCCATCCGGCCGTAATAGCACTCGTCCACAATTAAGCCAAGAACAAATTGCGGAACATGCACAGACATATGTTGACCAAGCAATGAAAATTCTTGACCCTGAAAAGACAACAATCCGCCACAATAGTGAATGGATTTTCTCTCTAGATTTAAGCAAGCTTTTGCCTTTGCTTTCACATTTCACTGTTGCGCGCATTCTTGAACGCGATGACTTCCACAACAGGTATACAAACCAGCAGCCAATTGCTTTGCACGAATTTTTGTATCCTGTCATGCAAGCTTATGATTCAACAGTCATTAATGCAGATGTTGAAATTGGCGGATCTGACCAGCTCTTTAATTTGCTTGCCGGGCGTGAGCTTATGGAAAAGTTGGGGATGGAACCTCAGGTCGCTTTAACTTTGCCACTGCTTGAAGGCACAGATGGCGTGCGCAAGATGTCAAAATCTTATGGCAACTATATTGGTTTGACAGACAGCCCAAGCGAAATGTTTGGCAAAGTTATGAGCATTCCAGATGAATTGATGGTGAAATATTATCGCTTGGCTACAGCTTTGCCTGTAGATGAAATTGATGCAATCGAGGCAGGCCTTGCAGATGGCTCATTGCATCCAAATAAGACAAAGCGTCGTCTTGCTCGCGAAATTATTGCTGCATATTATGATGAAGCTGCAGGCACAGACGCAGAAGCTGCTTTCGATAAAGTCTTTAAGGAACATGACATTCCAGATGAAATTGAAGAATTTGAAGTTGAGCTTGTCGACGACGAAGAAAAGGGCGGAGTTTATTTGCCAAATGTTTTAGTTGCATGCAAGCTTGCTTCTTCTGGAAGCGATGCACGCCGTTTGATTGATGGCGGCGGCGTGAAGGTCAATAGTGAAGCTTTAGCTGCTAAGACATATCATGTTCCAGCTGCCAGCCTTAAAGGCGCAGTTTTACAAGCAGGCAAGCGCAAGTTTGCAAAGCTTAAATAATTTTGCTTAGCTTTTAGCTTTAAGAAAGATACGGCGGGAAATTGTGAAAAAGCTAACTTCAGCACCAGCTTTAACAGCGCTGGCAATTATATGGTCTACTGTTGTATGGATTGCAGTCGACATGTACTTGCCGGCGCTGCCGACTTTAAAAGCTACATTCCCAGTTGCAGAAAGCACAATTAATGCTGGACTTTTGACATATGGTTTGGCGCAAGCTTTTGGCTCTTTGTTGGCTGGGCCAGTTTCTGATAGAGTTGGAAGAAAAATTCCAATTATCATTGGCGGCTCGCTCTTTGTTGCTGGCAATATTGTTTGTGTATTTTCTCCAAGTATTCAAATGCTAAATATTGTGCGAATTTTCGCAGGCTTTGGCGGCGGATCAATTTGCGCTATCATTGTTGCAGTTTTGAAGGACTGTTTAAGCGGGGACACTTTAGACAAATCAATCACGCTGACGCAATCCTTGATTGTTATGGGTCCGCTTGTTGCACCATTTTTGGGCTCACTTGTTTTGTTTGTTGTTGGTTGGCGCGGCATATTCGGATTACTTGCAATTCTTGGTGTAATTTGCCTTGTATGGACAATTTTGCTTCCTGAAACTTTAGCTTGTGACAAGCGAGCAGATGTTAGCATCCCTGGCTCGCTTATTCTTATTGCTAGAGTGGGCAAGAATGCATCTTTCACTTTGTGCTTGCTTGCTTTATGCACACCTGCTTTGTGTGTTGGTGTTTTTCTTACAACAAGCTCATATATCTATATAGACTTCTTTGGTTTGTCCAGTTTTGGATATAGTGTCTATTACGGATTGACAGTAATCATTCAAATGGTTGCACCATTTATTTATCTATTTTTGCACAAGCATACGACATCAAAGGTTATTGCTTTTTTGTGCGCATCATTGACTGTGATTTCTGGAATTGCAATGCTACTTGTTGGCAAGTTTCATCCTTTGGTGTTTCTGCTGGCATGCTTTCCTCTGTTTTGGGCAGAAGGCATGTCGCGCCCATGTTCATATCTTGTTTTACTTCGTCAGGCAGACGACACAGCAGGTTCAGCTTCTGCATTGATAAATTTTGTATTCAGCGTTTTTGTTGCTATTGGCACGCCGCTTGCTTCTGCTGCAATTTGGCAAGGCAATCATATTGTGGCTACAGGCGGCTCAACTCTTGCATGTGGAATTGCTGCATTTATATTGCTCGCGCTTTTATTGCTTCCAATAAAGTCTAAAATTTTGGATGATTAATTGCCATTTACCATAAAAAGAGATAAATAAACATATTTTTTGTGTACATGTTTGGCTTTTTGGGATATTATATTCCTCGCACTTTTTTCGGGACGTGGCGCAGTCCGGTAGCGCGCTTGTTTTGGGAACAAGATGTCGGAGGTTCGAATCCTCTCGTCCCGACCATCAAAATTCGCAGGTCAGAGCATATATTGCCTGGCCTTTTTTATTGCCCGCTAAAGCATTCAGCAAATTTTATCAAAAGTGCCGTAAAACCCCATCTTCAGCTTCTTTGTTTTTATTGAGTGCAATATAATCACTCTTGGTTTGGAGGGAACTTGAAGGGATAAGTAATGGCATTTAAAACATTGACGATAGATTCTTCAGCAGAACTGCATGTTAAGAAAGGGCAGCTTATTGCTATTCAAGATGCAGGAACAACACAAATTGCGCTAGAAGACTTAGCATGCATTGTTTTTTCGCATCCAGATATAACAATATCTTCTGCTGCATTAGCATATTTGGGAGCGAACGGAATATCTCTTTTAACGTGTGGAAGGGGATACATGCCAGCGACTATTACGCTGCCATTTGCTCCGCACAGCAAGTATTCAGGAATTGTTTCATCGCAGCTTGGATGTTCGCTCGGCTTTAGGAATTCTCTTTGGAAGATTATTGTTAAACGCAAGATTGCAAATCAGGCTGCCGTGCTTGATATATTGGGTTTGGATGGGTCGCTTCTTCGAGATATTTCTAAAGAGGTGCGATCTGGCGACCCAACAAATCGTGAAGCATTGGCTGCTCGAGTATACTTTCAATTGTATGAGCCAGGTTATACTCGCGATACTGTTTGCCCTTTGACATCTGCGCTGAATTATGGATATGCTGTGCTTCGTTCGACTTTGGCTCGGCATGTAGTTGCGCATGGCTTTATAACTTCAGTCGGGTTGCATCATTGTAATGATAAAAATGAATTTAATTTAGTGGACGATTTGATTGAATCTTTCCGACCAATCGTTGACTTGCATGTTTCAGAAATAGATTTAAGCCAAGAAGACCCTGCAAATTTGAGCCGCGATGTTCGCAAACAGATAACAAGCGTTTTGCGCCGTGAATGCGAAATTGACGGGCGCTGTACTTCAGTTTTAATAGCAACAGAAGAATGTGTTGAAAGTTTGGTGAGAGCTTTAGATGTAAATGATGTTGGAGCAATTCGCTTGCCATTGGTTATTGAGTGTAATAATAATGACGTGACAGGTGGTGAGTGCAATGGATAAGCAGCGGATATTATTGCTTTGCGACCTGCCGTTAGAAAAGCGCAATCAGCGTAAAGAGGCGCGTCTGTTTAAGGAAGTTCTATTCAAGGAAGGCTTTTTCGAGTTGCAGCCAGGAGTGTATACTCGCATGGTTGAAAGCAGGTCAAGCCGTGATATTCACTTGCGTCATATAAAGGAGGGCTTGCCGCCATATGGGCGCGTCAGGTTGATAACGCTTACAGAAAAGCAATTTCAGAATGCTCCATTGTTGTGTGGCGAAGAGACAATGCAGAGTATAATAGGGTCGGAACTGGATATATTTATTTGAAATTACGAGCGAAAAATGCGATTTGTTGTGAGGTTGCTTAAGTGGAAATGTTCGTTTTTTGTGTTGTGATTTTTAGCAAAATCCCAGTTCAGTAGCTTAAAAGCTAAGAGTTGGTGTCGTAGGATTACATAATTTATATTATTAGACACCAATATGGTTTTGAATACATTACAAGAAAGACTGAATATCAATATAACCGTTAGG
>CAVDAL010000022.1:0-41162 GCA_963606965.1 Acutalibacteraceae bacterium | reverse complement strand
TCTTGCGGCATCATGCATATTTGAATATCTTTCTTGGAAATAACTTTTCCGCGCACTGGCTTATAAGCTTTCGCAAGCATTTTTAAAAGAGTTGACTTACCACAACCATTGCTGCCTAAGATTGCATGCACTTCCCCTTCCATCAAATCAAATGAAGCTCCCTGCAAAACAAAGTCATCATTTTTGTTATAGCGATACCAAATATTTTTAACAGAAACCAAACTTTCTTTTTCGCGCTTAATCTTCTTACTGGATGATTGATCAGCTTCTGTACTTGAAGTTTCTTCAACAGCGCAATTATTCAACATATTTTGCAAAAAGACGCGGCCTTCTTTAACAGAAAGTGGCAAGGAAAAATCTTTACTGTTATTACAAAAATCCTGCAAACTAGCAACAATTTGTGTTGCATGAGGCAAACTTTCGCATATTGGCAGTTGCTCTTCAAAACACCAGCAAGCAAAATCTTGCGTGTTTTTAATACAAGTAAGCGCGCCAGCTTCAAGATATAAAATATTATCTGCAATTTCTATCAAATCTTGCAAAGAATGGCTTGCAACAATAATAGTTATGCCAAGCTCTTTATTTATTTTTGAAAGAAGTTGAATAAACTTATTTGCAGCAATTGGGTCAAGTTGTGCTATTGGCTCATCAAGCAAAAGCAAGCTTGGCTGCACTGCTAAAGCTGAAGCTAAATTCAAAACTTGCTGCTGCCCGCCTGAAAGTTCAGACGTTTTTTTATTAAACCAATTACTAATCCCAAAAAAATGAGCAGTCTCTGCAACCTTGCGGCGGATTTCTTCTGTGCTAAGTCCTAAATTTTCCAAAGGGAATGCAAGCTCATGCCAGACAGTATCCATAACGATTTGAGTTTGAGGATTTTGCATAACAAAGCCAATTTTCTTCGCGCTTTGCACGGCTGTTAATTGAGTGTTTTGCGCGCCAAAGATTTCAATCTTGCCACTAAAATTGCCACATGGTGCAAGCTCTGGCTTTATCAATCGCAGAAGAGTTGACTTCCCACTTCCAGACATTCCGCATAGCAGCGTAAACGAACCTTCATCAATAGAAAATGAAATATCTTGCAATGAAAATACCTTGTCCGCTTTGTCAGAAGTACTGCTGCTTAACGGATATGTAAATGAAAGCTTTTCTATATTTAAAGCTTGCGGCATAAAACAACACCACCTTCAACAAGCAATGGCAGCAAAAGCACCAAAGCGTAAAAGAAATATCCGATGGAAAATGAAATGCTGGAAATGCTTGGATAAAACGAGAAATTTGTAACGTTCGGAATAACAAAAATTAGGCTTAAAGCAAGAAGCACAAACAGCATGCAAGTCAGCAATGTATCTGCAAACTTCCATGCATATCTTTCATAGCTTGAGCGTTTTTTTGAAGCGCTATATCCTTTTGCTTTCATTGCTGCGGCTGTTTCAATTGAATCTTCCAAGCTTAATCCTGCTAAAACATTAGTTGTACGAATTGCAAGCTTTGTCTTTGTTTTCGCATTCATATTTTGCGACCCAATAAAAGCAAGCTGCGAATCATAAATCATGCGTCCTTTTGCAATAAATTTTGGCACGAAGGAAAGTATCATTGATACAAGCATTGATATCGTTGGCACAACTGAAGCAAATAAATATAAAAACTTCTCTTTGCTCAAAAGCTCATTCCAATTTGAAAAACATATCAAAGCGCTGCACAGCATGAGCCCAGAGCACAGGCCATAAATGCAAGCTTCAAAAGTGATTGTTTTAGTTCCAATATAAAAAATTATAGTATTACCAGTGCTTACAAATAAAGCATTTATTGCAGCAATCACAACAATTAGAATTGCATACATTCGCAAAGCTGATGCAAAAGCTTGAATGCCCTTTAACATAATATTTATAGCACTCAAACAAATGAAAGAAATTAATATATAAACTGGGTGCATAAATGCAAAACATGAAATTATTGATATCAATAAATATGCAAAAATCAGCACAGGGTGAAATGTAGAAAATATACTTTTATATGTAGCAGAATTCACGCAAAGCCTACTTTGTCACATTCACATATGTCCAGACAACGCTGTCGCCATTGCTTAGCTTGCATGAGCCAGCAGACTTCATCACCTGCACTCCATTAACTGTATAAATCCACCCACTCATTGGACCATGTTCTTTTTCATTCAAGCCGCCGATGCCCGTTACATAATTTGAGCTGCCGTGCGGAGTCACCACTTTGCATAAGGCATCATATACACTCGCGCCGCTTTCCAAATTGACTGTGCCGGATGCTAGAATGCCCTTCCCTGCTTGAGTTCCATCAACTTTAATTGATACCTTAATCTTTGAGCTTTCAGCATTTGAAGATCTTTTACTCTTTTTTGAAGATGATGCGCTTTTCTTTGCAGCTGACTTACCATTTTTAGAAGTGCCATTTTTTTGCTTTGTTGCCTTGCTTTTCTGCGAAGATTTTTTTGAAGACTTAGCAGCTTTGCTATCTCTAGAAGATTTACCAGCGCCAAAGCCATCTTTCGAAGAATCTGCACCTGTTGAGCTTTCATTGCTGCTGCTGTTATCTTGTTCGCCTGATTGCGCATCTTGCGAAGCACAAGAGCTATCCTGCGCACTTGTTTCACTTTGTTGCATACTTTGGCTGCCCTGTTCACTACTTGACGAACATGCAGCAAGATTTAACACGCTTACAACAAAAGCAATAGCAACAAGGCAGCTCAAAAAATTATTAGCAAGTTTTTGAAAATTATTCATAAAATTATTTAAAGCTTTCATTCTTTTCAAAAGCTGCAATAACAGCATCCATTACCGCACCTCTAAAGCCATATTCTTCCAAGGTGCGCACCCCCTCAATGGTTGTGCCAGCAGGAGAACAAACTATATCTTTAAATGCTGATGGACAAAGGTCAGTTTCAATTTGCAATGAAGATGTGCCTAATAATGTTTCAGAAACAAGCTTATATGAAAGTTCACGTGGCAAGCCACATGCGACAGCGCCGTCTGCCATTGCTTCCATAAACATTGCAATAAATGCAGGTCCGCAACCAGAAATAGCAGAAGCAGCATCAATTTGACTTTCTGGCAGTTCATAAAAAGTGCCAGCACCGCTCATCCCATCAATAAATTCCTGCATTCTATTTGCTGCGACTTCTTCAGATGCAGAAAATAAAATAACCCCTTTACCAACGTTGACTGAAATATTTGGCATAATCCTGATGACAGGAACATTAATACCAGCCATCTGCTGAATTTGAGCAATTTCAGTGCCTGCAGCCATTGTCACAAGAACAAAATTGCTTTTTCTTGATTGCAAAATTGGAGCGATTTCATCAAACAAAGCTTGCAAACCTTGTGGCTTAACTCCAAGAATAATGAAGTCAGCTTTTGCAGCAATTACATCATTTTCTGTAAAAACAGCGCCTAATTTTCCTGCCAGCTCTTTTGCTTTGTCTTGCGTTCTATTTGAAAGATAAATATTGTCACCAGGCACTTCCCTAACAGCAGCACTGGCTAATGCAGTGCCCATATTCCCTGTGCCGATGAATCCAAAAATGCTCATAATTGCTCCTTTTTATCTAACTTGACCGCTGCCATAAATAACATATTTCGAACTTGTCAATTCCTCTAAGCCCATAGGGCCGCGTGCATGCATTTTTTGAGTTGAAATGCCAATTTCTGCGCCAAGACCAAACTCGCCGCCGTCTGTAAAGCGCGTCGAAGCATTAACATAAACAGCTGCTGCATCAACAACATCTAAAAAGCATTGCGCTTTGGAATAGTCATTTGTAACAATGCATTCAGAATGACCTGTGCCATGCTCATTTATAAATTCAATAGCTTCTTCCATGTTATTAACACTTCGCACAGCCAAAATGTAATCGTCATATTCTGTATCCCAGTCCTGCTCTGTTGCTGGAATTGCCGCATTGCCTAAAACTTTCAAACTCGCTTCATCAGCGCGAATTTCAACATTCTTTTCTTGAAGAAGCGGCAAAGCAATCTGCCAAAAATCGCTTGCAATTTTATTGTGGACAAGAACACATTCAACAGCATTACAAACTGATGGGCGCGAACATTTAGCATTAAACAAAATGTTGGCAGCCATTTGCAAGTCTGCATTTTCATCAACATAAATATGGCAGATGCCTTCCCCAGTGCGAATGACAGGAACACTAGCTTCCTTTGCAACAGTGCGGATAAGGCCTGCTCCGCCACGAGGAATAAGCACGTCAACATAATCATTTAAATGCATAAGCTCGTTTGCTATTTCATGGCTTGTATCTTGAACAAGGCTCACACATTCTTTTGGCAAACCAACACTTTCAAGCGCTGCCTGAATCAATTCAACAACGCATTTGTTTGAAGAAAATGCTTCCTTCCCACCACGCAAAATGCAAACATTACCAGACTTCAAACAAAGTGCTGCAGCGTCCACTGTTACATTCGGGCGAGCTTCATAAATAATTGCAACCACACCAAGCGGGACACGACGCCTGCCAATAATTAGCCCATTTGGACGCTTTTCCATCTTGTCTACTTTACCAATAGGGTCAGGGAGGGCGATAATTTCACGCACAGCATTTGCAATATCTTCAATGCGCTCACTTGTTAAAAGCAAGCGGTCTAAAAGCGCTTTGCTCATGTTTGCCTCTTCGGCGTGCTTGAAGTCTTTAGCATTCGCATCAAGCCATTCTTGCCCGCGTTCAATCAAAATATCTGCTATGGCTTCGAGCGCTTCATTCTTTTTGCTTGTACTAGCTGTTGCAAGGCATACTGTTGATGCCTTTGCTTGCTTTGCTTGCTCTATCAATTCATATGCCATAAATTCCTGCCCTTCGCTTGCGCTTTTTATCATCTAAAATCAATTTGCTATAAAGCGAGTGCCGATATCTTTACCTTCAACAATTGCATAAATATTTTCAAGCTCGCTGCCATTTGTTATGACCATATCGCAGCCTGCATCCATGGCAATCCTCGCCGCGTTAAGCTTTGTTGTCATGCCGCCAGTCCCGCGCCAAGAACCTGCTCCACCAGCCATTTCTTCAATTTCTGGACCAATCTCTTTTACTTGGTTGATTAGCACCGCACTTTTGTCTTCATGTGGATTAGCAGTATATAAGCCATTGATGTCGCTTATTATAATAAGTAAGTCTGCGCCACAAAGTTTTGCAACAATTGCTGAAAGAGTATCATTGTCGCCTAAAACTTTTTGCGAGCCAGTTTCAATTTCTGCAGAAGAGACAGAATCATTTTCATTGACTACAGGAATGACTCCCATTTCAAGCAGTGCGGAAAATGTATTCGACAAATGCTGTGCGCGATCCTTGTCTTCAACATCATCGCTTGTTAAAAGAATCTGACCAACTCTGCAATTATATTCTGCAAAAAATTTGTCATAAGCATGAAGTAGCCTGCATTGCCCAACAGCAGCAGCCGCTTGCTTAATGCGTAATTCATCTGGGCGCTTATTAAGAGCAAACTTTGATGCACCAACAGCAATTGCGCCGGAAGAAACAAGGACAACTTCATGCCCCATTGCATGCAAATCTGAAAGAATGCGTACAAGCTTGTCCATAGTACGCAAATTCATATGACCTGCTTTATGCGTAATTGTTGATGTTCCAACTTTAACAACTATTCTTTGATGCTGTTTCATGCGCCTGCCTTATCTCTAAATTCAATGAATTCAGTATACTTCAACTGCACGTTTGTGCGCAGGCTTCATTTTAAGATATCTGCAAGATGTGCGTTGTGCTTTGCATATGCTGCTTTGTGCTATTTGCAAATTTTTGTCACAGGTGCTTGCTAAAGTTTGCACTGAGTAAAAAATAGCAAGCTTTTTACTTTGCAAGATTTATATACCCATTTCTTTTTTACTTCTTTTGACTCTTGCATAAAGTAAAAGCAAAATAGCTGTTTCAATACTCTTTACATGAAGCCGCAAAACCCCTGTCAAAACCTTTGCGGCTTCAAATTTTTTATGCATTTAAAAATTTTGTACAATTTCTTGTTTGAATTTGTACGATATTATTGAATATTTCGTACGAATTGTATATACTCGTTCCTGAGAAAATTTATCATGTTCACACAAAGGAGGTAATATATGTCAATAACAGCAACAGAGCTAAAAAGTAATTTAAGCAAGTACCTCATGCTGGCTTCAAGCGAAGATATTTTCATAACTCGCAATGGCAAAGTTATTGCTAAATTGACAAACCCAAATCAAGATAAAGTTGATATTGCAAAATCTTTATTCGGAGCTCTTCCAAAAGATGTAACATTAGAAGAGACAAAAGAAGAAAGACTTAGCAAAATATGAATGTAATGATTGATACATGTATTGTAATAGATGCGCTTCAAAGCAGAGAACCTTTTTGCAAAAATGCAGAAGAGATATTTTTATTATGTGCAAACAACAAGTGCAAAGGTTTTCTGGCGGCAAATTCAGTAACTGATATCTATTATCTTACACACAAACAAACACATAGCAATGAAGCAACGCATGAAATTATGAAAAAGTTATGTACTTTATTTTCAATTCTTGATACTTCAGCCGCAGATATAAGGAAAGCTTTAGACTTAAAAAATAAGGATTTTGAAGACGCTGTGATGATTGAAGCATCAATCAGAGCAAATATGGATTGCATTATAACAAGAAATAAGAAAGAATATACACTATCCCCTATTCCAGTATATTCCCCATCAGAATTTATTATGTTAGCAGAAGCAAACGCAAATCATTAAATATGTAATTGATTTAATAAATGTTCAGAAAGGAACGTGATGAAGAAAAAGTTTATTTTGCTTGCAATGAGCGCAGTATTGGTATTTTCTGTTTGCGCACTCCCTGCAGGCACAACATTAACACTTGGCACAGCTGAAGCTGCAACAGTTTTGCCAACAGATACAACAACAGCAAGTGAAGGAAATGCTTTAGTTGGCGTTAGCGGCTCATTTGTTGCTCCAACAAAGAAAGTTTTAAATAAGATTAATGAAATTCGCAAAGAAGCTTGCACAAAAGGAATCAAAGATCCAAGGGATACTTCACGCAAGTTAACTTCAAACGACTATGTGCCTATAAAGTGGTCTTCCGACCTTGAATATATTGCAAGGATTCGCGCTGCGGAAGGTTCAATCCTGCTCAGCCACACAAGACCGAATGGCAGCAGCTGCTTTTCTGTAACATCGCCTAATGGCGTTGGTTCATATGGTGAAGTTTTAGCTTGGAATTATTCGGAAGATTTCTTGATGGGAATTCAACAGTGGTATAGCGAAAAATCCGCATGGGTTAAAGGGACATCAGGTGCTGTGACAGGTCATTACACTTCAATGATTAATCCTAATAATACATATGTTGGTTTGGCGACTTTTCTTAATTACAATGCCACCTACCCCACCACGACAAGCGGCGAATTTTCTTCATTAAGTGGCTTGAATGAAAAAATGGGGAGCGCTGCTAAAAATTGCATCCAAACAGTTGAAGTTCAAAGTTCAACTTTAAAGAAGGCATACTTAAGTGGTGCTAGCAGCGCTGTTGCTGGTAAAAAAGCTAAGGTATCAATGAGAGCGACTTATAACAATGACGGAATGAAGATTGGTGTTAGCATTCTTGGCGGCACAACATGGACATCTTCGAATGGCAATGTTGCTAGTGTTAGTTCAAATGGATATGTAACAGGCATTAGCTATGGCACAACAACAATTACTGCTGTAAATGGCAGCTTGAAAGCTTCAACAAAGTTTAGCATTGTTTCTGTTAAAGTTGCAGACAAAGATGCTTTAAGCAAAATCTCGAAAACATTCAATAGAAAGATAAAAGCGAAAAAAGGAAGCAGCATTAAATTACCATCTGTGAAAAGCGCTTCTGGCAGCAAAGTTGTTTATAAACTTTCAAAATCAAGCAAATATTTTAAAGTTAGCAAAGATGGATTTGTTAAAGTAAAGAAGGCCTTAAAGCGTGGCAAGAAATATACGATTAAGGTCAAAGCAACTTGCGGCAAACAAAGCAAAAAAATTAAAGTTAAATTGAAAGCAAAATAAGATTTGAGATATAGGCGGATTGCAAATTAATAATTTGAAATCCGCCTCTTAAAGACTTTAGCAAATGCGTGGCAACTGTTCGCCAACAAGCATGTCTAAAATGCGTTCACTGCCGAAGGCTGTACGAAGATAAACTCTGCCTTCGCCTTCCATAACTTCACCAATAATTGCAGCTTCTTCACCATACTTATTAGCGCGCATTGCTTCTAGAGCAGCATCTGCAACTTCAGGAGCACAAACACAGACCATCTTACCTTCATTCGCAACTTGGAAAATATCATATCCAAGCATTTCACAAGCACCGCGCACTTGATCATGAACTGGCACAGCTTCTTCTTCAACACGCATATCCACGCCACTTGAAGAGGCAAGCTCGTTTAATGTTGAAGAAAGACCGCCACGAGTTGGGTCGCGGAAGCAGCGCACGCTGCCTTGCGGGCAAGCGTCCAAAACGCCAGCAATCAAATGATTAAGCGGAGCAGCATCACTTTTAACTTCCGCCGAAAAGCTAAGCTCTTCACGTTCAGAAATAATTGTTATGCCATGGTCGCCCAAAGAACCACTGAGCAAAATCTTGTCGCCAGGTTTGCAATTTGAACCAGACAAATTAATACCGTCGCGCAAAATGCCAACGCCAGCCGTGTTGATATAAATGCCGTCACCACAGCCGCGATTCACGACCTTTGTGTCGCCTGTAACAATTTCAACGCCAGCCTCACGTGCAGTTTCAGCCATTGAGGCGCAAATCTTTCGCAAATCTTCCAGCGGATAGCCTTCTTCCAAAACAAAAGCGCAGGAAAGATATTTTGGCGTTGCCCCTGATGTTGCAACATCATTAACAGTGCCACAAACAGCCAAATGCCCAATGTCGCCACCAGGGAAAAAGTGTGGAGTCACAACAAAAGTGTCTGTGCTAAAAGCAATCCTATTTGTTGGAATGTCCAAAGAAGCAGCATCGTCTGCTTGGCGCAAAGTGTCACCTGCATAAGCTTCAAAGAAAAGCTGCTCGATAATATCTCTCATCATTGTTCCGCCGCTGCCATGCGACATTAAAACTGTGTCTGCCATTTTACATAAACCTACTTAAGTCGATATTTCCCATTCCCGGTATATTCATGCGCTTTCTTCTGCCCTTTTTGCCTTTGCCACTTTGAGCAAAAGAAGCTGTCATTTTCTTCACCATTTTACGTGTGTCATTAAACTGCTTAATCATCTGATTAACTTGATAAACTTCCAAGCCGCAACCTTTTGCAATTCTTGCACGGCGTGAACCATTAATCAAATTCGGCTTTGCGCGTTCAGCCTTTGTCATTGAATTAATGATGACTTCAATGCGATCAAGAGCACCTTCATCAATCTGGCCTGATGCCATAGCTTTGCTGCCGCCTGGCATCATTTCCAAAATCTTTGAAATGCCGCCCATCTTCTTTGTTTGGTTCATCATTTCTTTATAATCATTGAAGTTGAATTCAGCGCGAGCAAGGCGCTTTGCTTCCTCTTCTTCAATTTCACGTTCTTGAACTTCAACAGCTTTTTCAATAACAGACAAAACATCGCCCATGCCAAGAATGCGCTTTGCCATTCTGTCTGGGTGAAAGATCTCTAAAGAATCCGGCTTTTCACCTGTAGAAATAAAAGCGATAGGCTTGCCTGTAACTTCGCGAATTGAAAGCGCGCCGCCGCCACGAGCATCGCCATCGAGCTTTGACATAATTACAGCATCGAAATCAATTTGTTCTGCAAAAGAAGATGCAACATTCACAGCATCTTGACCTGTCATTGCATCGACCACTAAGAAGATGTAATCAGGGTTGACAGCATCGCGAATTTGAACAGCTTCTTCCATCATGTCTGTATCGACATGAAGGCGGCCAGCTGTATCAACAATCACAACATCGCGCAAGTTGTCAATCGCGTCTTTAACGCCTTCTTCAGCAATTTTCACTGGATTTTTGCCGTCGCCTCTGTAACAGCGGAAACCCTGTTCTTCAGCCAAAGTTTGCAACTGGTCTGCAGCTGCAGGCCTGTATGTGTCGCAAGCAACAAGCAGTGGAGAATGCCCTTGTTTGCCCAGCCTATAAGCAAGTTTTGAAGCTGCTGTAGTCTTGCCAGAACCTTGCAAACCAACAAGCATTATCACGCCAGGAATGCGGCCAGCAAAATCAATTTTTACAGCCTCGCCACCAAGAAGTGCTGCAAGTTCATCTGTAACAATTTTGATGACATTTTGTGCAGGAGTAAGAGAGCTTAAAACTTCTGCTGTTAAAGCGCGTTCTTTTACAGCTTTGCAGAAGTTTTTAACAACTTTGAAGTTAACATCAGCTTCAAGAAGCGCCATGCGCACTTCTTTCAAAGCAGCATTAATATCATCTTCTGAAAGCTTGCCCTTAGACTTCAGCCCAGAGAAAATCCCCTGCAATCGATCCGATAAATTCTCGAACATTATTATTCCTCTCGCATTTCGCCAAATAAAGCTTCTGCGTAATCATGAGCAACAAAAGGTTGCAAATCTTCAATGCCTTCACCCACACCAATGCAATAAATTGGCAGTTGCAATTCATGGCTTATTGCAACAGCAATGCCGCCTTTTGCTGTGCCGTCCAATTTGGTCATGATAATGCCATCCAAGTCAAGCGCATTATTAAAACTGCGAGCCTGTTGCAAGCCATTTTGCCCTGTTGTTGAATCTATAACCAAAACAGTTTTAACAGGAATGTTCGCACGCTTTCGAGTAACATTAACAACTTTTTCAAGTTCGCGCATTAAATCATCTGATGTATGAAGACGGCCAGATGTGTCGATTAAAACAAGCTCGCTACCTGCGGCTTCCGCACGCTCAACCACTTCAAAGCAAACACTTGCAGGGTCAGCGCCACGTTCGCGCTTAACAACTTCAACACCGCTGCGCACTCCCCATTCGTCGAGCTGCTCAATTGCTGCAGCACGGAATGTGTCAGCAGAACCAATCAAAACATTCTTACCAGCTTGCTTTGCTTGATATGCAAGCTTGCCAACTGTTGTTGTTTTGCCAGCACCATTAATACCAACAAACAAAACAATAGCTTTGTCCATTTCAAATGGATTTTCTTCAACTTCACAAAACAAGCTTTCTATGGTTTCAGCAAGCAAATCCAAAACAGCCATTGCATCTGGCAGTGCCTTGCGAGTTGCTTGGTCGCGAAGCCTTGTTACAATTTCATCGGCAACCTGTGCACCAAGGTCGCTTAAAATCAAAGTCTCTTCTAAGTCGTCCCAAAAATCTTCATCAAGTTCAGGTCCTCTTTTGAAGAGCAGGTTCATCTTTTCATTAAAACTTTGCCTGCTCTTTGCTAAACGTTCACGAAATGACATTATTGCGCTCCAGAAAACGAATCAATATCTTTTGGTTGTGGCGCGTCACTTGCCTGCTTTAACGCTTGGTCAAGACGTTGCGAAACAAGCTTAGACACACCATCGCTGCGCATGGAAACGCCATAAAGCAAGTCAGCTAATTCCATTGTGCGGCGCTGATGAGAAATCATAATCACTTGCGTTGAATGACGCATGCTATCCAAATATGAAAGCAAACGGCGCAAGTTTGTATCATCAAGTGCAGCCTCAACCTCGTCCAGAATATAAAATGGAGTTGTGCGCACTCTATAAACTGCAAACATCAAAGCCAAAGAAACAAGAGATTGTTCACCACCAGAAAGCAAAGACTGTTTGCGAACAGTCTTGCCACGAGGCTGCGCATGAACTTCAACACCAGTTTCTTCCGGATGTTCAGGGTCAGTCAAAATCAAACTACCCTTACCGCCTGGGAACAAAATTCCAAATATCTCTTCAAAGTTATCATTTACAGTTTCAAAAGTTTCAATAAATCTATTACGAAGTTTGCGATCAATTGCTGCAACAATGCGTTCAAGCGACTTGCGCGCGCCTTCCAAATCTTGAACTTGGCTTGCAATAAAGTCGCGGCGGTCTTTTAAGTCGCGATATTCTTCAATTGCCACTGGGTTAACATTGCCCAAATGCGCAATTTTGCGACGAAGTTTAACAGCTTTATCTTCAGTTTGCTTTCTATCTTGCGGCTCTGGGACTTCCAAAGCAATATCGAGCAAAACACCATGATCTTCAGTGATTGTGCGAATTGCATTTTCGACTTTAACTTCCAAGCGGCTCTTTTCAATGCGAACAGCAGTCAAAGATTCTTGAGCTTGTTCAACCTTGCCTTGATGGTCTGCAACATTTTTGCGAGCTTCTTCAATTGTGTCGCGCAAGTCGCCCTGCCCCGCTTGTTCAAGATTGGCTTGGTCACGAAGTAGCTCTGCTTTTTCTGTTACAAGCTCACGCAAAGTTGAAAATGCATCATGCAAAGGTTCAACGCGCAAGCGCAAAATTTCAAGACTGCGTTCTGTATCGCGAGAAACCTGCAATGAATTAGTAAGATTTCGCAACTCGCGCTTCAGGCTTTCAATGTCTTTATTTAAATGAAGCTCACGTTCGCGAACAGTTGCCATTTCAACTTGCGTTGTAGAAATCGACTTTGAAAGCTCAGTTTCTTCTTCAAAAAGTGTAGAACGCTTTTCTGTTGCTTGAGCAAGTTCTTCTTCAAACCCAGCCAATTCTTTTTCAAAAGCTTCTTTGCGACCGCTCAAATCTGCAACAAGAGCACGCGCTGTTATAGTTTCAGATTCAACAGCTTCGCGTCTGTTATTAATTTCTGCTTTTTCTTGAAGCATCGTTGTGATTGTCTGTTCAAGGCGGCCGATTTCTTCACGCAAAGAATCAGCTTCACCAGTAATCTGTGCAACGCTTTGAGAAATTTCAAAACCATCAGCTTGTGCAAGTTGCAAATTGTTTTCTGCTTGTGAAACAGCATATTCAGCTTCAGAAATTGCATCGACAAGCTTTGGTTCTTCATCCTTTAAGGAAAGCAAGCGACGCTTTCTTGCAAGTACGCCTTCTGCATCTGCAATTTGAATGCCGAATGTAATCTTGCCATTAGGATTAACAACAACACCATCTGGTGTAACAAAGCGTGAAGAAGAAATATCATCTTCTGCCGCCTTCAAAGCATCTGCAACGCTGTCAACCAAATAGACATCACCAAGCAAAACGTCTGCTGCATGCAAATAGTCAATTGGGACTTTCAACTTGTCAAGCAAGCGTTCGCCAGATTTTGCACGCAAGCGCTGACTGCCAGTGTCCTTCAAGGAAACAAGAGAAATCTCGCCGCCTTCGACACCATTTTCCAAAATTGTATCAATCAATT
Organism: Acutalibacteraceae bacterium; assembly: GCA_963606965.1. Lineage (GTDB taxonomy): Bacteria > Actinomycetota > Coriobacteriia > Coriobacteriales > QAMH01 > CAVDAL01. The sequence continues at coordinate 27,866 of CAVDAL010000022.1, read as the reverse complement.
TTTCAGCAGATGCAACATCTTCCATCATCAAACCAAAGATGTCTGCGCCAAGCAAATGCTCGACCAAAGCTTCCAGTTCAGGTGGAGCTGTAATAATCTCGCTTAAAGGAGAAATGATGCCTTCAAATTCTTCACGATGTTCCAAAATCCAAGAAAGCATTGGGGAAGCTGCATCAAAAGCACGGTCGACTTCTTCAAGCGCTTGAATTTCTGCACGCACAGCATTATGAGCATCGCGCGATTCATTAAGCTTTTTGCGTTCATCATCCAGCAAGCGCACACGCTTATCAATGTCAGCCTTTGCCAGAGTTGAATCGCGCTCAAGCTTATTGAGCTGCTTGTCCAACTCTTCCAAATGGTCACGGCGTGAACCAAGCGTTGTTTGTGTTGCTGCAAATGAATCTTCAATTTGCTTCAATCTGCGTGCTAACAATTCATCTTCAGTCTTTGCAGAAGAAAGCGACTCATTTGCTTTCATCGTCTTTAGCTGACAATCTTCAATTGCTTTTTCACGTCCGCGAATTGAACTATTGATTTGCGACAAATTTTGATCTGCAGCTTTGCGTTGTTTGCGAATATCTTCAGATTCTTTTTGCAAGCGTGAAAGTTCTGAATGCAAAGCTTCACGCCTTGCTACAGTATCATCGCGTTCCTTTAAAGAAGCATCATATTGTGTCTTAGCTTCAACAGACCTTGTATCACTTCTATGTATTGTTTGGCGCAGCTCTGACAAGCGCGAAACCATATTCCTGCCCTTTTCCTCAAGCAAAAACATGCCAGAATCTAAGCGTTCCAAAGCAGACTGGCAACGGCGGCGCTGTTCAGCCAAGTCACCAACAAACAAGCCTTTTTCTTCAAGCAAGCGTTGGAATTTTTCAAGCTCTTTATTCTTTTCATTCAAACGAAAACGAGCCAATTCAACTAAAGAATCAGCTTCTTTTTCCTTGCTTTCAATTGACTTCCATTCATTTTGCAAAGAACGCAAATCATCAACAGCTAAAGTAAGCTCTAAATCTTTAAGCTCTGCACTCAAAGCTTCATATGTTTGAGCGCGCGAAGCTTGGCGTTCAAGCGGCTTTAACTGACGATCAATTTCTGCAGCGATATCATTAACTCTTGCAAGCTCATTATCCATATTTGCAAGCTTGCGAGTGCTGCGTTCCTTACGCTTTTTATGCTTCAAAATGCCGGCAGCTTCTTCAATCAAAACACGTCTATCTTCAGGCCTAGCCTGCAGCATGCTTTGCAAAGAACCCTGGGAAATAATTGAGTGAGTGTCACGACCAAGGCCGCAATCATTAAGTAAATCTAAAATGTCCATCAAGCGCGAAGGCGAACCATTGATTAAATATTCGCTTTCACCACTTCTGTACATGCGGCGAGTGATTACAACTTCATTAAAATCAAGCGGGAGTGTTCCGTCAGAATTATCCAAGACAAGGTCAACTTCTGCCAAACTTACAGCTTGACGTGCAGAAGAGCCAGCAAAGATGACATCTTCCATTGCTTGTCCGCGCAACTGGCGAGCCTTCTGTTCGCCTAAAACCCACAAGACAGCATCTGAAATATTCGATTTGCCAGACCCATTAGGACCCACAACAACAGTCATGCCAGGTTCTAATGACAAAACGCTGCGGTCTGCAAATGATTTAAAGCCTTTTAAAACTAACGACTTAAGATACAAAATATAGCCCTTTTCGAGGTGGAAATTTAACCTGAAAATTTTATCACAAGGCTATTGCGAACAAAGGATATATGCGCATGTAGCTTAGCTATTTGAGCATCTTCAATGCGGCAGCGGCGGACAATAAATTTATTTGCTTGTTTCGCCTTTGTGCTATTGTGCGCAAGCCGGCTTTAAAGATTTTAATGCAGCTGAAGCAGCAGCAGCCTCGGCTTCCTTTTTAGAATGGCCACTGCCTGTGCCAGCGAGTTTGCCATCAACATAAACGCCAGCTCTAAATAACCTGTTGTGCGGAGGCCCAGCTTCTTCCAAAATTTTATATTCTGGCTTCGTTTTATTAGCTTGCAAAATTTCTTGCAAACTTGACTTTGGACTTTCTGGAACAGCAGCCAAATCTTCATTGATATAAGGCCCAAGAGTTCGCAAAACAAAATCATGAGCACATTGAATGCCGCCATCTAAAAAGAGTGCTGCAACACATGCTTCATAAACATTTTCAAGTGCAGAATGAAGCCCGCGCCCCTTTGTGCCCTGTTCGCTGTCGCCAAAAATTATAAGTTCACCAATTCCAAGATCAGCTGCAACTTTTGAAAGCGTTGTGCCAGCCACAAGCGAAACTTTAATGCGCGTCAGGCCGCCTTCTTCAATATTTGGAAAACGAGTAAAAATTTCATTAGCAATAATTGCGCCCAAAATTGAGTCGCCTAAAAATTCTAAACGTTCATAATTATGAGAATTTTCTGTATGTTTTGCTGCAGAAGGATGCGTCAAAGCAGATTCGAGCAAATATCTATTTGTGAATTTGTGTCCCAAAATATCTTCAGCTGCATCAAGCGAGTCTTCAAAAAGCCCTTTGCCAAAGCATGATTCTTCTGTCATCTTTCACCCCAAAGAAAATGTTTAATATCAGTTTAACGCATTTTCAATATCTTCGCTTGAAATAGCTTCTGCCAATTTTTTAGGAGTTTCTTCGCGAATTGCTGTAGCTGTTGCCAAAATGCCAGAGCAAATTGCAGAAGGTTTGCTATTGCCATGCCCAATCAAACAAACGCCTTTAACGCCAAGAAGCTGTGCTCCGCCATATGTATCAGCAGAAAGCTTGGATTTCATAGAATATAAAGCGTCTTTGATAAGCAAAGCACCAATCTTTGTTTTTAAGCTGCTCATTAAGGCTTCTTTAATTTCAGACATCAAGACTTTTGTTGTGCCTTCAATAGTTTTTAAAGCAACATTGCCAGTAAAGCCATCTGTAACAATTACATCAAAACCGCCAATTGCTAAATTTTTGCCTTCAGCATTCCCTGCAAAATTTTTGACATTTTCCTTCAGCAGCGCATATGTGTCCTGTGCAAACTGAGAACCTTTTGTTTCTTCTTCACCAATATTAAGCAAAGCAACTGTTGGATTTTCTTTGCCCAAAATTACTTCAGAATAAACCTGCCCCATCTTTGCAAATTGAACAAGATATTCAGGCTTGCAAATTGCATTTGCACCAATGTCGCAAAAGACCATTTCTCCTGCTGGAGTTGGAATAACAGTTACAATTGCTGGACGGCTAACTCCTTTAATTCTGCCCATGCGCAATAAAGCAGCTGCCATGCAAGCTCCAGTTGAACCTGCGCTAAAAAATCCGCCGGCTTTGCCTTCTCGTACCAAATTGCAACCAACAACAATTGAAGAATCTTTCTTTGTACGAACAGCATCTGCTGGATGTTCTTCCATCGTTATAACTTCTGTGCATGGGCAAGCTTGCACACGATCATGCTTTGCAGCAAATGACTCGACAGTTTCTTTCAAGCCTGTCAAAATAATATTGATATTAGCATCTTTATTTAAAGCTTCTTCAACGCCTGCTAAAACAGCATCTGGTGCATTGTCGCCACCATAAGCGTCCACAACAACAGTAACTTTTTTGGTCATTGTGCTTCCCTTTCAAAATAAAAAAACCGATGCATGAAAATTAAAGCATCGGTTTAGAGTATAAGATTAAAACATGGAAATTATTCGACTTCCAAAATTTCCTTACCCTTGTAATAGCCACAGCTTGGGCATACACGATGTGGAAGTTTAACTTCTCCACACTGTGGACAAACGCTGCGAGAAGGTTTTGCGCAAACGTCATTTGCTGAACGACGAGCATGTGTAACTGCTCGACCAGTTTTCCTCTTAGGTACTGCCATAATAAATCGACCTTTCTAAACATCAGCACATCAAATTTGAAGTACTGTCAAATCATAAGCACGCGAGCAGATATGGTAACACGAACTCGCACTTATTCCAAGTGAAAATTGTGTAAAAGGCAAAACATAAAGATGGATGCCCGCAATTGGGCACCCATCTGTCATTTCATGTCAAAAGTTTAAAGCTTTATTTGTTCTTTAAACTTGCATGTGCAGCTGCTAATCTTGCAACTGGAACACGATAAGGTGAGCAGCTTACATAATCAACGCCAGCTTTGAAGAACTTTTCAATTGAATCTGGGTCGCCACCATGTTCGCCACAAACGCCACAGCAAATATCTGGATTAGTTTCATGACCACCTTTAACAGCCATGTCAACAAGCTTAACAACGCCATCATCAACTGTCGCAAATGGATTGACTTTCATGATTTCAAGATCTGCATAATCATGGAAGAATTTGCCTTCAACATCGTCGCGGCTAAAGCCAAATGTTGTTTGAGTCAAGTCGTTTGTGCCAAAGCTGAAGAAGTCTGCATCCTTTGCAATTTCATCTGCTGTTAAAGCAGCGCGAGGAAGCTCGATCATTGTGCCGATTTCAATAAAGCTCAAATCAACGCCGTCACGTTCAGCAACTTCTGCGATTGCTTTTTCAGCTTCTTTGCGGACATATTGAAGTTCAGTTTCCATAGAAACAAGAGGAATCATAACTTCTGGCTTAGGATCAAAGCCTTCCTTGATAAGCTTTGCAGTTGCTGTTGCAATAGCGCGAACCTGCATTGCAGAAAGACCAGGCATAACAATGCCAAGACGGCAACCACGAAGACCAAGCATTGGATTCATTTCTGCCATGTTGTCTGCTGCAGCAAGAAGCTTTGCTGTTTCAGACATATCTTTGCCTTGAGCCTCGCCTACTGCAACTTCAATTGCCAAATCACGTGGAGATGGCAAGAATTCATGCAGCGGTGGATCAAGAAGACGAATAATAACAGGCATACCGTCCATTGCTTTGAGCATTTCATAATAGTCGCCCTGCTGTTCGTTATAAAGCTTGTCTAAAGCTTCTTCATATTCAGCGCCGCCCTTTTTAGCCAAAATCATGTCTGCAACAATTTGCTTGCGGTCGCCTAAGAACATATGCTCTGTGCGGCAAAGGCCAATGCCTTCAGCACCAAAGTCACGAGAAAGTTGAGCATCTGCAGGATTGTCTGCATTTGCACGAACACCTAAAGTGCGATATTCGTCAGCCCATTCAAGCAATGTTTCAAGGTCACCAGTAAGTTCTGGTTCAATCAAGTCAACAGCGCCCAAGATAACATTGCCTGTTGTGCCATCGATTGAAATAATGTCGCCTTCCTTGATGACGATATCTGTGCCATCAACAGCGCATTCCTTCTTTTCAGCATTAATCTTTAATGCTTCAGCGCCGCAAACGCAAGGAGCGCCCATGCCACGAGCAATAACAGCAGCATGTGAAGTCTTGCCACCGTGTGAAGTCAAAATGCCTTCAGCAGCAATCATGCCACCAAGGTCGTCTGGGTTTGTTTCCCAACGGACCAAAACAACTTTGCGGCCTTCTTCAGCAGCAGCAACAGCATCTGCAGAAGAAAATACTGCTTCACCAACAGCTGCACCAGGGGAAGCATTCAAGCCTTTAGCAATAATATCAAGTTTTGCTTTTGTATCAATTTGTGGATGAAGAAGCTGATCAAGCTGTTCTGGCTTAACGCGCAAAACTGCTTCTTCCTTAGTGATAAGTCCTTCATCAACCATTTCAATTGCAATGCGAAGTGCAGCAGCAGCTGTGCGCTTGCCAACGCGTGTTTGCAACATATAAAGCTTGCCATTTTCAATAGTGAATTCTGTATCGCACATATCGCGATAGTGTTGTTCAAGAATTTCGAAGATTTCTTCAAGCTGCTTGCCAGCTTCAGACAAAGCAGGAACTTCTTTTAAATGAGCGATTGGAGAAGTGTTGCGAATACCAGCAACAACATCTTCACCTTGAGCATTAATCAAGTAGTCGCCGTAATAAACCTTTTCGCCAGTTGCAGCATCGCGAGTAAATGCAACGCCTGTAGCTGAGCTGTCGCCCTTGTTGCCGAATACCATCGTTTGAACATTAACAGCAGTGCCAAGGTCGTCAGGGATTTTGTTCTGTTCGCGATAAATAATAGCGCGTTCATTCATCCAAGAACCAAATACAGCTTCAATAGCAAGCATGAGCTGGATTGATGGGTCTTGTGGGAATTGAACTTTGCCATCAACAACAAGCTGAGGATATTCATCTGCTGAAACATTTTCAGAGAAAATGCCCTTGAATACTTCAACCAATTCTTTCAAGTCATTTGCGTCAAGTTCTGTATCAAGCTTAACGCCGCGCTTTTCTTTTGCTGCATTGATAGCTTTTTCGAACAAGTCGCCATCGATACCCATGCAAACATTAGAAAACATCTGAACAAAACGGCGATATGAATCCCAAGCAAAACGCTCGTTTTGTGTCTGTTCAATAAGGCCATGAACTGAAACATCATTCAAGCCCAAGTTCAAAACAGTATCCATCATGCCTGGCATAGAGAATGGAGCGCCAGAACGGACAGAAACCAAAAGTGGGTCTTTATCGTCACCAATTTTTTTGCCCATGCGATTTTCAAGATCGACGCGATAGCGTTCGATTTCTTCAACAGCACCTTCAGGGAACGTGTTGTTTGCAGATGAATACTCAACACATGTTTGACATGTGATAGTAAACCCTGGAGGGACTGGCAAACCAATATTTGCCATTTCTGCTAGATTTGCACCCTTGCCACCAAGGATATAGTTCATTGACTTGTCGCCTTCAGTGACATTGTTGCCGTCCGCATCATGCCCAAATGCATAAACACGCTTGATCTTCTCAGACAACTTTTTCTCCTATCATGATTCCCAATAATTCGAATGAGCCCGCCATGCACAAAGGCGGCTCTAAATGTTACGCTCTTCAATGTATCACGCAAAACGAATATCCCGACACGCAGTCACGCGAGTGTGATTGAATAGTCTACTAACGCACTAAATTTTTGAATGAATTGTGTAGATGAAAAAGCTAATTGCTTAATCAAACTTCAAGTTTGCAAGCACAGAAAATGGATTTGTTGGGTCTGGTTCATCTGAACAAGAGCATGTGCCTTCATTTAAGTTTGCGCCACATTGTGCACAAAGGCCTTTACAATCAACTTTGCACAAAATGACGAATGGAGTTGCATCAACCAATGCTGCTAAAATTGAATCACTAATGTCGAATTTGCCATCTTGTGAAATGACATCAAATTCGTCTTCTTCATATCCTTCAACTTCTTCCTTTTGCTCAAGAAGAAAATATCCTTGCGCTTCGCCGCAAATTTCAACTTCTGCTTCTTCAAGGCAGCGGGCACATTCAGTCTTTGCTTGTGTGCGCACCTCGCCCTGAAGCAAGATAGCATCGCCTGTATTAGTTAATGTAATGCTATATTGCACACCAGCAGGTGTTTGCAAGCGCATGTCGCCTACTTCATAAAACTCTTCGTCAAGCGTGCCTTCAAGCTTTCTTTGAGCGCCGAGTTCAGATAATTCTGGATAAATTGATTGTTCAAAATTTTTCATATCAAAAATAAACCCCGCTTAAATTTTGGCGGGGTTGGTTTGCCTTTACCTTTCAGATAATCCTGAATTCAAACGCTCCCTGCAGCGGATGACATTTTTCAAAAGGTTATCCAGATTAGTTTCCAGATTAGCAAAAACTTGATCTGCATAATCGTCTGCACCCACATGCATTTCATGTTCGCGTGCCATAGCTTCTCTTTCAATATCTTTAGCTCTTTGCTCAGCAATACGTACAATTTCTTGCTGGCTTGCAATCATGTCTGCTTGACGCTCTGCATCTTCCAAGATTCTATTGGCATCGATTTCTGCCTGTTGAATCATTCCATCACGGTCACGCAAAATAAGACGTGCCTGATGAATTTCATTCGGGAAGACGTCTCGAATTTCATCAAGAACTTCAAATACAGGGCCAATTTCGACCTGTCGTTTTTGGCTGTTGCCCAATACGGGTTTAGATTGCTCGAGCATGTCTGTTAATTCTTCGAGTAATTCCTCGACGCTTGCTCCGCTATCCATGAGGGCTCCCTCCTAATGCAATGTTTTTGTATCGGTTAAATTGACTCTTGCGCTATTTTACGCAATAAGTAGCGAAGATATTACCATAAATCTTGACTTAAATACACTTTTTTAAAACAGAACTTATGTGACCGTACTCCACATTTGCACAATTTAGCTTTGAAAAGTCCGAAAAAACATAATTTGGCGACAATTCTTTTATTGGAGTGACAACAAAATCTCGCTCTAAAGCGCGTGGATGCGGAAGAGTCAAAATATCATCGTTGCATGTGAAACCTTCAAAATCCACAATGTCTAAGTCTAGAGTGCGCGGCCCATTTTCTTCTTCACGCACGCGCCCATGTTCATTTTCAATTTTGTGCAAAGCGTCCAAAAATTCATATGGACTTAAAGTTGTATAACAGATTGCACATGCATTAGCAAATGGAGCTTGATCTTGTTTATATGCAGGTTCGCTTTCATAAATTGAAGACATCCTGCTAAGCCAGATATGTTGGGCTTTGCAAAGCTCAGCCGCAGCACCAAGCAAATGCTCCACTCTGTTACCCATATTTGAGCCCAAAGCAACAATAACCCGCTTTGCATTTTCTATTGCATCGCGCGTTTGTTCAACATTATGCACTCGGAAAACTTGCGCTCCACAATCGAATGCTGCAGCAGCGCAAAGAGCGGAAGCTTCATCGCGCTCATGCGCTGGCACATCTTGCAAGCCAGCAGCAATGCCAATGTATGACTTTCTGCTAACAGCTAGCATTAAAGGATATCCGAGCTTTGCAAAATCTTGAGTATGAGCAAGCAAAGCTTTGTTGTGCTGTGCGCTTTTGCCAAAGCCAATGCCAAAGTCTAAGCAGATTCTTTCCTTTTCAACACCCAAACTTTCAAGCTGTGCTGCTTGCTGCAATAAATATTTGCGAACATCTTTAACAACATCCACATATTCGGGCGAATTTTGCATATGCTTTGGCTCACCTTGCATATGCATCAAAACTATGCCAACATCACTTTTCGCAACAACTTCGCGCATATCTGCATTCTCAAAACCAGAAATGTCATTGATAATTTGTGCGCCAGCATCAATACAAGCTTTTGCAACAGACGCATGTCTTGTATCAATGCTGACACAAACACCTTCACTAACTAAAGCTTTAACAACAAGAAGAACACGTTCTAATTCTTCCTGCGCACTAACTTCATCAGAACCTGGACGTGTTGACTCGCCACCAACATCAATAATATGCGCACCCTGTTCTAGCAGCATGTGCGCATGATTCATTGCTGCTTCAAATGAATTGAACTTACCGCCGTCACTAAATGAATCTGGCGTAATATTAAGAATGCCCATCAAAGTGGGCACTCTTAAATCAAATTCTTTATCTTTGCATTTCCAAATGCTCATTTTCACTTACCTTGCTCTTATCAAGCTTAAAGCTTCTGCGCGTGTTTTGTCTGAAGTTTGGAAAACTCCGCGCACAGCAGAAGTCGTTGTTTTTGAGCCTGGCTTTTTCACGCCGCGCATTGTCATACACATATGTTCACATTCCAAAACAACCAAAACACCTTGCGGGTCAATTGCTTCAACCAGCGTGTCTGCAACTTGCGAAGTCAAACGCTCTTGCACTTGTGGGCGCTTTGCAAAGCAGTCCACCAATCTGGCAAGCTTGCTAATGCCGCAAATTTGCCCGCTAACATTCGGCAAATAAGCCATATGAGCAAATCCAAAAAATGGAACAAGATGATGTTCACAAATTGAATAAACAGGAATATCGTGAACGATTACCATTTCTTGATGACCTTCATTGAAAGTCTTTTCAAAATGGCTCATTGGATCTTCTGTCATGCCAGACAAAATTTCTTCATACATACGAGCAACGCGTGCAGGAGTTTCCAACAAGCCTTCACGTTTTGGGTCTTCGCCAATTCCCTCTAAAATTAAGCGAACGCCCTCCTCTATCTTTGCGCTATCCACTAGTTTTGCGCCTTCTCTTCTTTGCTGCTAACAGCATCTTCGCCATCTTTTTCTGCAGCATTATCTTCTGTCTTTGGAGCATTCAAAGCAGCTTGCTTTTCTTCTTCAGCAATCTTTGCTGCCTTTTCTTCATTAAGCTCAGCTTCGCGTTCAAGATATTCTTGCCACTTGTTATTCAACAGAGCATCAACTGCTTCGCCTTCTACAGTTTCACGTTCAAGCAAAACAGAAGCCATCAAATCAAGCTGCTGTCTATTCTCAGTCAAGATTTTATATGCAGTGTCATGAGCATCAGTCATAATGCGTGTGACTTCTGAATCAATAACACTTGCTGTCTGTTCACTATAGTCTGGAGTTGAGCCATAATCGCGACCAAGGAATACTTCATGATTTGCTTGGCCATAAACCTGATGGCCCAAAACATCGCTCATGCCATAGCGCGTAACCATTTGCTTTGCCATCTTTGTTGCGCGTTCAAGGTCATTGCTTGCGCCTGTTGTGACATCACCGATAACAACTTCTTCAGCAACGCGACCACCAAGAAACATTGCAAGGTCATCAATCATTTCATTCTTACTCTTCAAGAAGCGGTCTTCATCTGGAACAGAAAGCGTATAGCCCAAAGCTTGGCCGCGAGCAATAATTGAAATCTTGTGAATTGGGTCTGCATGTTCAAGCAAGTGCCCAACCAAAGCATGACCGCTTTCATGATATGCAATGCACTTCTTTTCAGCATCTGTCATCATGCGGCCTTTGCGTTCAGGGCCTGCGATAACGCGTTCCATTGATTCTTCAACTTCAGCATTTGTGATGATTGTCTTTTCACGACGTGCAGCCAAAAGAGCAGATTCATTCATTAAGTTTGCAAGGTCAGCACCAGTGAAGCCAACAGTCATTTTTGCAATTGCTGCCAAGTCAACGCCAGCACTTAGAGGCTTGCCTTTTGAATGAACCTTCAAAATCTTTTCACGACCTGGCAAGTCTGGAGTGTCAACAACAATCTGTCTATCAAAGCGCCCTGGGCGCAATAAAGCTGGGTCAAGAATGTCAACACGGTTTGTTGCTGCAATCATGATTACAGAATCGTTTGCATCAAAGCCGTCCATTTCAACAAGCAGCTGGTTCAATGTTTGTTCACGTTCATCATGGCCGCCGCCAACGCCAGCACCGCGCTGTCTGCCAACAGCATCGATTTCATCAATAAAGATAATTGAAGGTGAAGATTCCTTTGCCTGGCTGAACAAGTCACGCACGCGTGAAGCACCAACGCCAACAAACATTTCAACAAAGTCAGAACCTGAAATGCTAAAGAATGGCACGCCTGCCTCGCCCGCAACAGCGCGAGCAAGTAAAGTCTTGCCTGTGCCCGGAGGCCCAACCAGCAAAACGCCGCGCGGAATCTTTGCACCCATTGCTTGATATTTTGCCGGGTTAGCAAGGAAGTCTTTAATCTCTTTTAATTCTTCTACTGCTTCATCAATGCCAGCAACGTCATCGAATTTAACTTTTGGAACATCATCGCCCTGCTTTTTAATCTTGGCTTTACCAAATTGCATTTGCTTGTTATTAGCGCCATTCATTTGCGAGAAGAAGAATATCAAAATGCCAACAAATAATAATATTGGTAACAATGTTGAAATAAGCGTTGACACCCAACCAGATGTTGTTACATCTTCATTATATTTAATATCAGGATGCGCTTGCATCAATTCTTGCAATGAATCGTCACCAGTGTATGCAGATGTAAATGCTGTTGTTTTATCAGCTTTCTTTGCAGCTTCATCCTTATAATATGTGCCGCTTAAAACAGCTGTTGCAGCACGATATGTAACCTCTTTTACCATATCTTGCTTAACAGCAGTAACAAACTGACTTGTTGTTAATTCAACAGTTTCACCGGATTGCATTTTTTGCTGTGCTTTTGGAACAATCTGCCCCAGAATCAAAGCAAGAATAATCACGCTTAAAAGCACATATAAAACAATGCGTCGTTTATTGGGCGGTTTTTTCTGCGACTTTTTTTCTTCGTTTTCGTCCACGCATAACTCCTTAAATAATTAGCTATAAACTTCTGGTGACAAAACACCAACATATGGCAAATTGCGATATCTTTCCGCATAGTCAAGGCCATATCCTACCACAAATTCATTAGGACAATCAAAACCAACATATTTGCAAGGCACTTCAACCTTTTGTGCGCCTTCCTTTTTCATAAATGCGGCAATTTGAATTGAAAGTGGTTTGCGTTCCTTAAGAATGCGAATAAGATATTCAAGTGTCAAGCCTGTATCCAAAATATCTTCAGCGATAATCACATGCTTGCCTTCGATTGAAGATGAAAGATCCTTCAAAATTGTGACATGGCCAGAAGATGTTGCACTTGAACCATATGAGCTAACAGCCATAAAGTCCATTTCAAGTGGCAAGTTAATTTTTCTGGCTAAGTCTGCCATGAAAATTGCGCCACCACGCAAGACAGAAACCAAAACGATATCTTTGCCTTCATAGTCTTTTGTGATTTGTTCGCCAAGTTCTGTAACTCGAGTTTGAATTTCTTTTTCTTGATAAAGAATTTTTGTTAAATCAGGATGCATAAATTGAAGTCCTTTTTTGGTAGTAAAAATTTACAACCGCGCTATTTTCTCACAATTTATAAATTTTCAGCTAATCTACACTAATTTGTTATATTACCGCGCCGCTCACAGGTGTGAAAGATTATTTGTGAGCCTTGCGCGCGCGTCTGCTGGAGTGTTGCGAACATATTTGCGATTACGCAACGTGTGCGCAGCGAATAAATTAAGGGTGTGCTGCGCGCACAAAATTAGATGCCGTATATGCGCGCAGCACGTGGAATTTTTATTTAGAACCAGAATCTTCTTCACTTAAAAGATACATCTTACCTGTGTCTGTATCTTCATAAACAGTACCACGTTCGCTATAATTATTTCCATCAACGCTAAGCGTTTTATCATTTACTTCAACATCTTCAATTTCTGTCAATTTTTCTTGCTGAACAATTTGATTGATATCTGGCAAATCCAGCTGCCAATATGTGATAAGCGCCAACATTAAACCACAAGCAAAAACAAGCATAACATCAACAAGATTTGCCATATTCGCCATTGGGTCTGGATCTTGTTCATCTTCCACATCGTCTGTTATATCAAGAAAACTGCCAGAGTATAAATCAATGCTGCTTTTTCGCATAATTGAAAAACCTCCTTTTATTTTCTTGAGCCATATGCACTTGCTGAAGAATAAGCTGGCTTATCTTCTGGTGCTAATTTTGATGCAGACACTCCATCTATTCTTTCAAGAATTGATGTTGCTGCTGTTTGTAAATCAATCATATATTGTTTGTACCATTTTTTGCGGATTTTTGAAATTATCATGCAAACAACAGCAGAAACAAGACCTGCAACTGTTGTATCAAAAGCAACAAGCAAAGCATTTGACAAAGTTTCAGTTTCGCCAGTAGACAAAGCAATGATGCCAGGACCAAGCGGAATGAGCGTACCCATCAAGCCAAGCATAGGACCAATCTTTGCACCCATGTCGCTTATTCCAGTAATTGTTGCATAATGCGACTTTTCTTTTGCAAGAACTTTGCGAGCAAAAGCGACCAAAGATTCCTGCTGCAAATGCTTATTGTTAAAAATCTTTATCAAAGCTTGCTTTTGTCTATTCAGCAAATTGCTTTCATTTAAAACAGAATCAATCTGGTCAATGTCTGCTTTATCAAGGTCATTCATAAGCTTTTCCATAGAAAGCTTCATATGTGCGCGATCGCGGATGATTTCTGCAATGAATGTTCCAATTAAAAAAACTGAAGCACAAATCAGCAACAGCAAACATACAACTGTTGGAACAAGCAAGCCTTGCGAAACACTATGCAAAGCATTTGTGAAAAAGTTTGACATCTTTTACTCCTTATTATCTTCGTCAATTTTTCTTGTTACACCTGCAGGACGCAGCTCATGTTCAAAGCGCAACCTGTGATATAAATATCCAAGCCCAAGCAAGATTATCAATGCAATTATCAAGAATAAATATGGTGTTGCAATATTTGTTTCTTGTACAACTTGGTCGACGTCACCAATAGCATAAATGCTCCATTTTGAGCCACCTTCTTGCGAGCCAGAGCTTGAAGCTTTTGAAGCTATATTGTCGCCAAGTTCACCTTCACCGCTAGACTTTGCATCTTTGCCATCTTGCGAAGAATCAAAATTACTATAACCTGTTCCATCAAAATCAGAATTTGAATATCCAGCTGTAGCAGAACTGCCGCTGCCGTCAGCACCACCGCTGCCATTGCCGCTGCCACCGCTTCCTCCAAAGCCAAAGCTGCGCGACAATACGCCAGTGTAGTTTCCAATGCCTTTGACAAGCAAAGTGCCTGAACCAATGCCAGTATTTGCAAGGTCAACCATTGTATAGTCTTGTTCATTAACCAAGCTAATTCCATATGGATTGCTCAAGCTCACACTAACATCAAGTTGCATGCGCAACGGGTCATAATTAGCACTAAGCTCATTCACACTGCAGCGGCTTATAGGCAAAGGATTAATTGTGAAGTCAGCACTTTTCACAGAAGAAAATATCCCCATGCCTTCAACAACAACTTGCCCTGTGCCAGCCTTCACATTGTCAAGATAGCTCACCTTATAATCTTTGCCTTCTTCGCCTTCATAAGATTTGCCTTTAGTCGTAATTGTGACTGTAACGTTAGGCTTTTTTTCTGTGCCATCATATGTGAAGCTATTTTGATCAAGCGAAATTGCGAAAGACGCATTTGAATCATATGTGCCAACAATCTTAAAAGTTACAGACTTTTTGCCAGCATAGTCACCAATACCGCGCAAATGGATTGCAGCACTTCCCATGCGTCTATTGTTTGAATAGCCATCCTTAAACTGACCATAGCTTGTATCAAGCACATAATCTTCACCAAAAACAAGTTCCGTGCCGTCAGGCATAGTCAAAGTTGGGACAGGCTTGATATATCCACCCGTGTAATAATAGCTGCTATCAATGCCACTTGCACTTGCATAAGAAATATCTTTGCCAGCAATTGCATAATACGAATTCTGCGTGCGTGAGCTTAAAGCAAATCCATCTTCACAGCGCCAAGTGATATATTCGCCAATATCTGGAGTTTTACCTTCCATCTTTGTATCTTCTTGAACAAGTTTTGATGAATAAACTTTACCCGCTTTATAATCAGCCTGACTTTCATAGAAAGAGACATTGTAATAAATCAGATAATTGCGGCCATAATTGTTATTGGCTAACACGCCCATATCAATAACATTTGTAATGTTGTCATATTTCTTTCCATAAAATTCAACTCTAGATAAAGAACCAGAAACAACATTACCTTTTGCATTCAAGTTCCACAATTTGAATGCATCTTCGCCAAACTCTATCTTCTTAGCATTTTCATAAAAACGAATTGTCCTTAAGTCCATGCATTCATAAAAAGCTTTATCGCCAATAGTTGTTGAAGTTCCATAAAATTCCACAGTATTAAGTTTTGTTGATGCAAAATTATTGCTTCCAATTTTTTCAAGGCCTGCCGGGAAGCTTATCGTTGCGGTCAAGTTGTAAGAGCCTGAAAATGCACCCTCTTCAATAATTCTCAATTTCGAATTCTTTGGGATTGAAAAGTTCTTCAAGCCATCCGCATAAGAGACAGCTCCGTATTCATTTATATAAACTCTAACGCAATCAGCAAAAGCGCCCGTGCAAATAGTTTCAACAGAAGGAGGGATTGTAAAAGAACTCAGCTTCTCGCAATTGCGGAATGCATCTTTAGAAATTTCCTTTAAGCTATTTACTCCAGCAACAGAAACAGTAGTCAGTGCTGTACAAGATTTAAATGCGCCTTCCCCAAGTTCAATCAATTGAGACGGCAAAGAAATAGAATTAAGCGCTTCGCAATTTTCAAATGCAGACTTCCCTATCTTTGTTATGCGCGATGCCATTATGACAGAAGTTATATATGGTTGTGCATTTTCTACAGTTGAAGAACCAAAAGCATAATCGCCAATGCTAATAACGCTATATGTATTGCCATCTTCATCTTTTATCGAAGCTGGAATTATTGGCATTCCTTCAACATATCCGCTAATAGCTGTAACTCCATCAACGCCAAGTCCGACCTGCACTGTTCCTGTTTTTGATTCTTCATCAAAGCTTAAAATTTTAAACCAACAAGGAGTTTTATTCACATTGCCAAGACGCACAGAAATATTAGCTTGAAAACCAATACCCTGCATATACATAAAGCATGAATCAGTCAGCGGAATATCAGCACCAAAGCCATCTTCATATTTCCATTCATAGCCCTTTGCAATGTCTGGAATCTTGCCGCTTTTAATATCATTTTCAGAGAGTGAAGAAAGCTTTGCGCGCTCGCGGACAATCACAGTTGCTGCTTTATTATCGATTTCTTTATCATGCTTTGAATCATAGCAAAATACTGAATAAAAAATTTCAGGCGAAGATGTGCCAAAGCTTATATTTGCCTTTTTGCCTCCAAAAATTACAGTCTTGATATTGCCGCATGATGCAAAAATTCCACTGTCAACAATTGAAGATGCATCAGCTTCAAATGTGATATTTCGAAGCATCGAACATCTATAAAATGCATATTCGCCAATTGATTTAACACTGGCAGGAATATTCAATTCTACAAACTTATTGCAGTTCACAAAAGCATATGGGGAAATTTCTGTGACTGTATAAGAATTAGCATCTGGCGCTGTTGCCGAGTCTGGCAAGTTCAAAAGTCCAGCGCTTGCTGCATCCATTGCTGGCTGCTTAGCAGCTGTTAAAGCATCGCTGCCAACGCGGCACGTTCCAGCTTCATTTTCTGTTGGAAGTGAAGTTATTGTATATGTAACCACAATGCCTTCTGCTGTTTTTGCAGTGAATGTGTCGCCGACCTTCATGTCTTGTACAACAGCAGATGAATATGCATAAAAGCTATCTGTTATTTCTCCATCAAAAGAGCATCCATCTTGGCAAACCCAATTGCAATTTTGCGGCGCGCCATATAATTCGCCACTAAATGCATCTGTGCTGCTAACAGAGCTTGGAACAGAATTTGCAGGAATTACAAAAGAGCCATATGCTTCAATATCATTTTCTGCATTTTCCAAACTTGTGTAATAGTTAATGGCATAATAAATTGTCGGGTTTGCATTTGTATATGTTATTGTCTTTGACTTCTTCTTCATATATACAACATTTTTGATGCCTTGGCACTTATAAAATGTTGAAGTTTCTGAAGAAATTTTATTAGCATTTCCTAAATAAATAACCGTTTCAAGAGAAGCGCACTGTGCAAAAGCAAAGCCACCCAAATTTGAAACCTTTGCAGGAAGTTCAATCTTTAATAAAGCTGTGCATTCTTGGAACGCACTCTTGCCTATTGTGCGAATATTTTCAGGCAATTCTATTTTGCTTAAAGACGTACATTCAGCAAATAAATAATCCGAAATATTAAGCAGTTGATGCTCTCTATCAAATGTGAAACTGGCAAGCTTGGTGCAAGACCTAAAGCAAGAAGCTCCAAGATATGTGCAAGTTTTTGGAACATTAAATGATTTTAGTCCGCTTTCACTAAAAGCATAGCTTTCAATTGACTCGATAAAACTAGGCACAGTAAAAGAGGTTAACTTGCTGCATCCAGAAAACATATAATCTGGGATTTCAGAAATTGAACTTGCTTCGCTGAAATCAAATTCTGCAAGCTGCTCGCAATCCTTAAAGATGCCAGCTCCAAGGCTTTTAATCTGCTCTGGAAGTTTAAAACTCTTGATTCCACTTTTATAAAATGCATATGAACCAATTGAAGTCATTGAACTTGGAATTTCAATTGAATTGAGCTTTTTGCATGAATAAAAAGTGTGTGAAGGAAGTTCAGTCAACTTGCAGTTTTGTGGGAAGGTGACTTTGTTTAAATTTTCACATTCGTAAAACACACTATTACCAAATGAAGTCAAGCTTTCTGGGAATGCAAAAGTATAAATTCCACACCTATTGAAAGCTGAATTGCCAATTGTTGTTATGTTGCATTCATCTGAAAATGCAATTCCAGCACTTAAGTCGGCTTTATTAAATGCATTTTCCCCAATCTCAGTTACAGTCGATGGCAGAACAAGCTTTTTCAATTTAAATGTTTTATCAATATAGCCGTCTTTGTAATATGCAAAAGCTGAACTTGCAATTTTGGTGACGGTATATGTAACGCCTGCATATGTCACCTGTTCTGGGATTGTTAAAGTCCCGCTAAAAGTATCTGTTATTGTTGCATAAGATGTTCTGTCACCTGTAACTTCACCTTCATCATTTATTACATATGTCTTGCCTGATGAACCGCAGCCAACTTGAACAAGACGATTTGATTCATCAATAACTTTAAAAACAATATTGCGGCCTTCATCATTGTCATCACTAACAAAGCATTCGTCCTTGTGTGCAGTGCGTTCATTAGAACTTTCAACATCTTGTGCAAATGCAAAATGATCAGAAAAACTTGCTCCTGCACTTTTCACTAATGCACTTGTTCCAGCAAGAGATAAAACAAGAAAAAGGCTCATGCCTATACAAAGGGTGCGCTTCAAAAACTTACTCATTTGACACCCACTTTCTTGTTGCCGCCTTTTCGCAAAATTAGCTTCTTATATGCTTTTGCTTTGGAAGATTTAACATCAATAATCAATTTTTTACCGCTAGCCTTCCCTGCTTTCTTAAAGGCATTTTTAACAGTCTTTAAAACTTTAGTCTTTGAAATTTTAATGCTAGCCAAATTCTTTGTATTATAGAAAGCATTCTTCCCAATTGACTTTAACTTGGTTGACTTCGAAAAGTTTGCACCAATAAGTTTTTTGCAATTATAAAATGCTTTGGAGCCAATAGCTTCAAGCTTCTTTGATGAAGATGCAACAAATTTCAAGCTTGAGCAATTCTTGAATGCACCTGCACCAATCTTTTTAATATTGCTGCCGCCTGTAATTTGCTTCAATTTATTGCAAGAAGCAAAACCGCCCTTTGCAACACTTGTAACTTTATAAACAAAGCCATTGCCATCTTTTATTGTTGAAGGAATGATGACTTTTTTAACTTTCTTGTTCTTAGCAGAAATTGCAACTTCTTTTTTATTGCTTTGAACAGTGAAATTCAATTTGCCAATAGTAAAGACTGTTCCAGCCTTTGCTCTTGCAGCTGTGTTATTGTTGCTTGAATTGTCATTTTCCTTTTTCTTATTCGGGTCTCCCTTTTCAGGAGCACTTGCAACTTGCGCAGGTTCTGGCAGGATTGATTTGTCCCACCCAATAGCTTCGCATAAGCTTTCACGCATGTCTTGCGTCAACATCAAAATATTGCCGTACATATTCAACAAGCATACATCAGATGCATTTGTCTTCAAAAGCTCACAAGCTTGTGTACAGTCGCTGTCAACAACAATTAACATGCCGCCTGATTTTGCAGAACTTGCTGCTGCAACAAAAGCATCTGGGAACTTCCCATCCAAAGCAACAGCTACTTGTTGCGAATTTAGCATATCAGCATTCAACGCATACTCATTTAATTTATAAGAAGTTTCAGCAGTGCTTGAACCTGCAATGCGCGTGACATTGTCTGTCCCAAAACGCGCAACTAATTGTTCATATATAGATGAAGAAATTTCATCTTCCCCACCAACAACAATTGCATTTTTGAAAGCAGTGTCATTGACTGCTTCAAGTGTTAAGTCATCAAGCGAAGAACCTTTAGCGCACAGTACTGGAATATTATTTGCTGCAGCAAAAGCAGATGCGCAAGCTGCACTTGAATAACCTTCACCAGATGTAACAAGCACAGTGCTTGACCAGCCATTTTGCATCATAGAGCCATAAAGATATGTCAAATATGCAGTTTCATAAGCATCCTTGCCACCAAGGCGGCTAACATCAACGCTTGCACCACTTTGCGCAGCGCTTTCTATAGAGGACTTAATTGCACTTTCAACGCTTGCAGATACATCGCTGCTATTGCCCAAAATAATAACTTGGAATTCTGAACAATTGGAAGATAAATATTTCAAAGCATCTTGCGTTGCTTGTGACAATTTATTGCTATCTGTAAGCAAAAGTGGATAGTTCAAAAGACCGCAAAGCGAAGGCGCAGAATTTAGCTGCGTCAAATTGTAAGCATTTGCAATTACTGCGCCGCTGCACCCAGAGTCAAACGAATCAAGCGCAACTTCTGCAGCTGCTTCAGCAGAGCTTGCGCCTGTATATTCTCGTGCGTCAATTATCTTAAATGTTCGCTTAATGCTCCCCTTAAAAGCTCCAATTCCTTCAATCTCTAAAATAGCAAAGCCAGGGTCAGTGTTATTGCTGAATTTAAATTCATAATCAACACCATCTTGCAAAGTTGAACCGTCGCTTGCAATAAGCTCAAAATCAGGAGCTATTGCTTCACCACTATATTCATAAGTATCTTCAATGCCACTTACTGTGAAATCTTTGATATTTTCAGGACCAGCCAAAATGGTAATATTTGTTATTTCTTTTGAGCATATTGAATATGTATTATTTATATCTAAAACGTCGTCCTTTGTTTGACCATAAATAAATCTGCATGCATATGCCAAGCTAATAGAACTTGCAGAACTTTCACTTGAATCATAAATTTGTTCATTTGAAGTTAAAGCAAAAATTGGCTCGCGTTCTTGAGCATTTTCAGTGCTGCCATCTCTGAAATCTGGATAATAATTTCTTTGTTCAGAATACAATTCTTTATAAGAGATTGTTTCAAGCATTTTGCTGCCACTATAAAATACTAAAGAATCCCCTTCTTCAAAAGAAACTCCTGCTGCCTTAAACAAATCACTCAAGCTCACATATGATTTCACATTTAAAACACACGCATTTTGCATCTTGTCCCACAAACTATATGCAATTGCTTCATCTGCAGTTGTGCATAGCCCAACCAAATCTGAATAAGAGAAATCTTTAGATGAAACTTCGATACCCTTTGCATTTTCTTTATTCACATTCAAACTTAAAGTTGGCTCAACTGAAACTTTCAAAGCTTTGTCGCCCATGGTAAAGCTTACTGACGAATTATCAAAATTTGCAAATTCTGCGCCGGATTCCGCTTCCATAATATGCATTACACCAGGCTGCACATTGTGTGAAGAAGTAACATTTATAACAACAGCATCTTCATATGTTGCACCAAATGTATCATCTTCAATTTTCGCAGCTTCACCATTCACACTTGCTTCAATATCAAAAGCGTCATCAATTTGTGACAAGTCGATTTTAAAGACAATTTTAGCGCCATATGCATATGAAGAATCTTCTAAAGCTTTTTCTGTATCGCATGCATAGACCCATTCATAATGTTGCTCAATCTGTGGCTCTGTGCCAAACAAAGTTGTGGAAGCATCGCGCGCTGCAAATGAAGTGTTTGCCAGTACACAAACATAACCCATTCGCTTCAAAGAGCTCAAATCTTGCGCTCTATGGAAATATGACATTGTGTAATAAATTTTTGCTTCTTTTGCTTGCCCGTCAGCGCCACTTCCAGGCAAAGGAACATCGCAAGACTTATCCCCAAAAAGAACAGATTCGATATTTTTACTATTTTCAAATGCACATTCTGAAATTGTTGTCTTGCTCATGTCAGCATTGAAAACAATCTTTACCAAAGATGCGCATTCAGCAAAAACGTAATCATCAACAAGCTTCAAAGCGCTCATGTTCGAACTTGCACCTGCTTGCTTTTCAACATCATCGCTGCTCAAAGCAACAGGGTTTGCTTGTGCATCAAGTTTTAGCTCCATTGCAGCGCCAAAGACAACATATTTCAAGCTTGAACAAGAATTAAATGCGCGCTTGCCAATAGATAAAACACTTGCTGGGATATAAACAGATTCCAAAGAAGAAGCGCTAAATGCACTAGCTGCAATTGTTTGCAAAGACTTTGGCAAGTCAATATTTTGAAGCGATGTACAATTCAAAAATGCGCTTGAACCTATTGATTGCAAAGTGCTATCTTGCGCAAACTTTACATTCTTCAAACTAGTGCAATTTGCAAATGCTGCTTGATCAATGCTAGTTATTGTTGAAGGAATTTCAACACCTTCCAACTTGGTACAAGCTTGCGAAGATGTGCTTGCGCCAAATGCATATGAACCAATGCCTTCAACATCATATTCTTTGCCATCAGAATCTTTAATTTTTGAAGGAATTACAATTGTTCCTTCTATATTTAAATCAATTGCTGCGTTTCCATCTGCACACTGCCCAACAACAACTTTGTTCGTATATTCGCCTTGCTCATTTTGCTTGCGCTTGAACTGGCATTCCACATTCTTCGTTTGCAAAAGAGTCTTCACTTCAACATCTGCAATTACAATGCTTTCATCTGTTGTATATGCATAAGCATAAAGTGAATCTATAAGTTCATCATATTGCCCAAGCGCGCCAGGCTCATAAAACCACTCCTGATTCTTATTCAATTCAGGAGCTTTATCGCTGCCTTCATAATAATCACTCGCTGAAAGTGAATAAGGATAAGACCCAGCCTTCGATGTGACCACAGCTTCAGGGCTTGCTCCATTCAAAAAATCAGCTTTGCTTGAATAATAAGAAACAGTGTAATAATACTGAATATCTGTGCTGTTTCCAAAAGCATTAAAACTACCCTTCTTCGACTTATAAACAACAGTTTGGATATCGTCGCAGCCATTAAATGCATCGGCCGCAATATCTGTCTTACTCATGTCATTTCCAAAAACAAGAGTGTTCAAGTTGCTGACTTTTGTATCTGTTTTATTGGAAACATATGCAAATGCCATCTTGCCTATTGTTGTTATACTTGCTGGCAGCTGCACTTGTGTAATATCCATGCATCTATAAAATGCATAATTGCTCACAGTTACAGGCTTGTACTTAAATCCATTTGAATCTGTCGCAAGTTTTGGAATAACAATGCAGCCAGATTCCTCATTATCAACAGCCTGATAAGATCTTTGCCCACGACCAACAGCAACACTACCTGCATCGACATCATCGCTTAAAGTCAAAACTTTATATGTAATTGCATGACCATTCACATCGTTGCATACAAATGTCTCGCCAACCAAATATGATGTGATTACGAATGAACCAGTGCATGAATCTGTATAACCACCATCATCTATTGCTTTTGCAACAATTCGCACTCTGCCAATAGATGCCAAATCTGTTGTGTCTTGCCACTGCTTGTTAGCATCTCTGCGTTGATATGTAATGCTATAATGCGTTCCCTTTGTAAGCTTGTCGCCAAGCGCATCATAAACATTCGCACTGCCAGAATCAAAAGGATCATCTATTGCTGTTTTATCATCAATATATTTATATCCATCTTCTGAAATTACAAAAGCATTTTCCAAGCTCTTCAAATCAACTTGCTTTGCAAATGCATATGTTGAAGTTTTCAATTGTTCCTTCAAACAAGGATTGCCTTTGAATTCCCATAAATTTGTTCCATCTGGCAATGCTGGAATTTCACCTTCATAAATTGATGTTGAAGCAACAGTCCCTTTTTGAATTGCACTTAACTTTGTGCCCAACTTTATAAAAGCATTTGAAAGCTTATTACCACTTTCCAAATCTGCCTTACTAGCATAAAAATCTATATTGCAATAAAAAACTACATCATTAGATGTAAAGACGCTTAAATAATTACTAGACACATCTTTGCAGAAAAGTACAGAATTAATTTTTGTACATTGCATAAAAGAAGTTACATCACATGTTGGAGCGTCCCCTAAAAACTTTACAGTTTCAAGCTTGGGACATGCTCTAAATGCATTTTCAGCAATGCTTTCAACGCCATCAGGAATTTCAATGCTTGTTACAGCACTTAAACCAGATAAAGAATAAGCGCCAATTGTCTTTAATGTGGAAGGCAGGCTTACCTTCGAACAGCTTGTCAAATTACGTAATGCATCTTGCGGAATATCTGTAACACCTTCATCAAAAATTACAGTATCTGCACTTACTCCTGAAAATGTTTCAGCAGTCATTACTTCACTCATGTGCTTTGTGATGTGAAGGGTTTCAAATTTACAACCAGAAAAAGCAGCATTTTTTCCTATGTAATTATCTGAATATGTGAATGTTTTAATATTTGTTGCGCCAGTCATAAAGCCACTAGGCAAAACTGTTACATCGTCACATAGCTCAAGTGTTTCAATTCCTGTGCACTGTGTAAATGTTCCTGAAGCAGCACTTTGAAACCCATGCAAGCTCACCTTTTTTATGCTGCTAACATAGCTAAAGGCACCGCTTTCTGCAGTCATAATTGTTTCAGGAAAGACAATTTCTTTTCCTAAAAACATATTATTAAATGAATTTTTAGAGATGCCAGTAATTTGGAATGTTATACCTTGATATATAATTCTGTCTGGGATGATTAATGTTGCATTGCTGCTTAACCTGTCAGCCAATGCACCATAAGAAAATATAGGATAAATCCAAGCTCTAGCAGAACCATTCACGCTTGCAGTTCTTGTTAAAAAGCCACACTTAACAGTGCTAGTTTTCCCCGAATCATATTTAACTGTCACATCTGCGCCGAATGTTTGATTAGCATTTATAATAGGTGCAGAAATCTCAAAATTCACAGTACGGGAATCTTTATACTTTCCAGCACCTTCAACAACAAGCCGCATTTTACCAGCGTTTGTTACATCGTCAGTGTCTACCCATTCTGAACTCACTGCATCCTTGCGTTGGAATTTAATTGTATAATCTTTATCTTTTTCCAAAACCCTACCGCAAGCAGGTGAAACAGCAATGTCATTAGCACTTACAACTGGCTCTTCTGTGTAAGAAAATTCCTGACCTTCTTCAATTCCAAAAATAAATGCATCATCCAAGGTATATGCATCATTTGTTTGTGCTGCATATGCATAAACAGAATCGCTTAAAGTGGAAGATAAAGCTTTTGAATTGTCGTCACTTACTTCAGGGAAATACCAAACTGGAGCATACCAAGTTCCGTCATCGATAAGAGTGTCTGGATAAGCTGGGATTTCGCCTTCATATAAACCGCTTGCTTTATCCTTAGCACTGTCAATTAAAGCCAGATAAACATCTTCACTTAAGACTGCACTGCCAAGCTTTCCTTCTGCTGTCCCCACGGAATCTTCATCTTTATAGAATGTGACTTGATAATAATTTTTTGGAATAGAAGTATTTATTGTCTCGGCCTTTGAAAATAGATATGGGTTATCAGCTTTTTTGCCATACCAAATTGCTTCTTCAATATTTGTATCATTTTTGAAGATTATATCGCCCCATTCAATTTTCGAGGCATTACCTTTAAATGAAATTTTCTTTAAAGAAGTCATGTAACCAAAAGCTGCAGTATCTATTCGTGTGACTCCAGCAGGAATTTCAAGTTCAGTGATTAAAGAACATGGAACGATTTTCAATTCTGTGCTGCTTATGCCCAAAGCTCCAGCATCAATTCCAACAACTTTCAAATTATATCCACATGCTGAAATGCTTTCAGGGATTTTCAATGCGCCAGATGTTGATTGCGGAACAGCCTTTGTATATTTAAGTTCAGTTTGTCCCTTTTCATTTGGCTCTGTATAAAGCACAGTCGAACCATTAGTCAAGCTAACTTCACCAATTTTTTGCCCATCGTCATCTGTATCGAGTTTATTAAGACTAAACCAGCAATCGACAGACTTGCCTTCAACATCAACTGGGGACGCAAATGATGTCCCCTCTTGTAAAACAATTGAAAATGTATCATGCAATTCCCCATAATACCTGCTGCCGCTTTTCGCCTTTACAACAATTTCAACATTGCCGCAGCTTATAATGTCATCAGTTTCAACACCATCGCGATAATACTTCACATCAAAATTGCTTACGTCAAGTTCATAATCAACTGAATTGTAAAGAGTTGCGCCAATATTTACATCAACACCAAAATATTGCATAACTCCATCATCAATAAGTTCATATTCCAAACTTGCTTTTGATAAATCGCGATAATCCGACTGTATAGGATATGCATATAAAGATTTTGAAATTGTTGCAGAATATGAGCTTGTATCTTCAAAAGCCCACAAATTTGTGCCTTCAGGCCATTCAGGCGCAGCGCCAGAATATACAAGTTTAGGGTCATTTAAGTCGCAATCGATTTGCCCAAAATCAGTTTTGTCGCTGACTGTCACAGAGCCAATAACATTTGACTTCTTCTTTGCATCGTCTTCATTGTTATAAAACTTAACAGTGTAATAAGCAGTTGGCAAGCTCGCACTTTCAGAATTGAAATAATCGCTTGTGCAAATATTTCTTGACGCGCCCAAAAATACCAATTTTTCAATTGCTACAGAGCCGCCACTGAATGCATAGTTGCCCACATCAGGACAATCACCTTCAAATATTACAGTTTTTAAAGACTTGCATTTTGAAAACGAATATTCGCCAATGCTTAAAAGACTGGAGGGAAAGCTGATTTGCGGGCCTAAAGATGTGGAACTATAAAAGGCGCGATCGGCAATTATTTCAAGAGAAGCTGGAGCAGAAACACTTGTTAAGCTTGTACAAAAAGCAAAGCAGTATGTTTCAAATGATGTGACAGTATCAGGTAAAATTATCTTTTCGAGTTTTGAACAAGATGTTGAAGATGAACCGCCGAATGCATATGCTTGGATGCCAACAACTGTATATGAAATACCATCTAATGAAACACTTTGCGGGATTGTGATTGTTCCATCTGTTGAAGTAGCAACAGCTCTTGTTCCAGAGGTGCGCTTTGCGCCTGCGCCGACAACACAAGTGTTTGAACTTTTAACAGTAAATGAACAAGGAATACTATCTTCAACGCCTTGCGAACTTACATGCTCAATCTGCGCGCTGAATACAACACCATCAGCTTTTGCATTATTATTAAGCAGCATAAATGCTAAAAAGCAACAAATTAAAGCAAGAAGCAAAAAAGAACAAAAGGCAACAAAGTGCTTTGAGTGAATAATTACCTTTTTTTGTCTTTCCACAAACATGCCTCCCTAAAAAATCCAATGTGGAATATATTGAAATTGCTATTATTTTTATTAATGAACAATTTTAATACATTACACAAAAAACAAATCATGGGGTGCTCCAGAAATGGAGCACCCCAATTTATTTAGAAATAAAAACTTACTTTACTTTAAGAGTTTTATTTCCGCCATTCTTCAAAATCAGCTTCTTGTATGCTGCTTTCTTAGAAGATTTCACCTTAATGGTGAGTTTCTTTCCGCCATTCTTACCAGCTTTCTTAAATGCTTTTGTGACTTTAGCAAGCTTAGCAGTCTTATTAATTGTGACTTTTGTAAGCTTTGTAGTCTTGTAGAAAGCTTTTGAACCGATAGTTGTAAGGTTTGCAGAAGAAATTGTTACAGTTTTGAGCTTTGCACATGAACTAAATGCAGCAGCTTCAACACTAATGATATTTGCACCACCAGATACCTTTGTAAGTTTAGAGCAATTAGCAAATGCATTCTTTGCGATGCTTGTTACTTTGTAAACATTACCAGCAGTATCTTTAACAGTAGATGCAATTACCACCTTTTTAATAGATGGATTTGCGCATTTAACGCTAACAGTTTGTGAGCCAGACAAAACAGTATAGATATAGTTGCCTACAACCATTTGTTTGCCAGCGCTCAAACGTGCTAAAGCTTTAGCTTGTGTTGCATTATTTGCAGCTATTGCAGCATCACGAGCCTCGTTTGCAGCCTTAGTTTCAGCTTCAGCCTTAGCTTGAGCTTGCTTTGCAGCAGCTTCATTAGCTTCAGCTGTTGCTTGAGCTTCTTTTGCTGTCTTTGCAGCAGCTTCTGCTTCAGCTTGT
>CAVDAL010000021.1:0-14300 GCA_963606965.1 Acutalibacteraceae bacterium | reverse complement strand
GATGAATTTGCTGTTTGTATCGCTCCAACATATGCTTGTACTTGCGATTGTCCATATTGTTATGAGCGCTTTCATGACTTCCCAAAATGCATAATGCGCGATGAAATTTATGATGCTTTGCTTGCATTTATTAAGCGCCGCTTTGAATGCGAGCCGTTCAAAAAATTAAGCATTCAATGGTATGGCGGAGAGCCAACTTTAGGCCTTGCTGGAATGTCGCGATTTTCATCCGCTGCATATAACTGGTGTGAGGAAAATTCAATTCCATATGAAGGCTTGATTTTGACGAATTGCAATACTGTTGGGGAAGAAGAAGTCAAAGCTTTGAAAGATGCGCATGTTGGTGCGGCTTTGATAACTTTGGACGGCCCGCGAAATGTGCATAACATTCGCCGCCCTGCAAAAGATGGCGGGGATTCATATGAACGCACAATGAACACTGCTCGCTTAATGCAAGAAGCTAGCATTCAGGTGAACTTTATCATGAATTCCGATAAAACAAACTTTCATTACTATCAGCAGATGCGCGATGAATTTCGCAAAAGTTATGGCATTGAATATGAACTTACAAAGTGTGTGGACTATGATGATAAATTTGGAACAGAGCCATTTGTGGAACCTAGCTTCGAGCTTTTTGAGCAGGAAGAATTTGCGCAAACTTATTGTGATATGTTTGTTGGGGAAGGGCACAGCCCGCAGGAATATCGCGCGCTTTTAAGTCCAATTTCGCATTTTTGCCACGGACAAACTGAAAATTATTATGTTGTTGATGTGCGTGGCGATGTATACAAATGCGATGGATATATGGGCAATAAAGATTATGTTCGCTTTAATCTTTTGGATTGTGAACAAGCGGGCGATAGCTCTAGCAGCAATAGTGTTGCATTTCCAGAAGATACTCACGCTCATGAAGTTTTTGTTGACCCAACATGTGATGAACGCTGCGCGCCTTGCGAGCTTTTGCCAGTTTGCATGGGCACATGTTTTTGGGAAAGGGAATGCGTTGTGCGTCAAAAGCACAGGCGTGGGCAGATGCCTTGCGGTGCGTTAAAAACTGCAATTGGTGGATATTTGCAAGGATATAGAAAAAGCTTTGGAAACATTGATAAAACTGCAGGCTTTGTAATCTTGGCAAATGCTTTTACTGAGGAAGAAATTTTATGATTGTTGCCGAACTGACAAATTGCATACATTATAGATGCGCAAATTCCTTGTAAACTTAATGATACTATGACTGAAACAGATCCTTACAAAGTCTTGGGTGTTTCTTCGAGCGCTTCTAAAGATGAAGTAACGAAGGCATATCGCAAGCTCGCAAAAAAATATCATCCCGACTTAAACCCTGGCGATGAAGCGGCAGCAAAAAAGATGTCTGAAATCAATGCTGCTTATGATTCAATTATGAATGGCACGCCATATGGCCCGCGCGCGAAGCAAAACCCTTATGCGCAAAATCCTTATGGCGGATATGGCGGATATGGTTCACAAGGTCAGGGACAAGGCCAGCAGTATGGCAACCCTTTTGATGACATATTCAATGGTGGATGGTATACAACAAACAGGACGGACACTTCAAGTAATCAAGGTGGATATTACAGCGGCAACCAGCAGCAAAATCGCGGTGGCACATATTATAGCTCTGGCTCAAATGGGTGCTTGCGCGTCTTTATTGCCATTATTGCGATACAATTTTTGCTCACTTTGTTTTTAAGGGGATGTTCCGGAACTTTCTTTAATAGAGTAAATACTGACCAATATAACCAGAGTTCTCCTGGATATTCACAACAATATGATGGCTCAGATTCATCTAACAATTCAGGCTCTGATTCAAGTTCGAATGACAGTTCAAATTCTGGAACATATGGATATGGGAACTCAAGCCAAGACGATTCAAGTTCTTATTCAGAAAGTGGCGACTCTAGCACATATGGCGGTTCATCATCAGATGGTTCATCTAGCTTTTGGGGAAACAAAAATACAACAAGCTTTGGTGGCTTTGAGTTTGATATAAACCTTGCTGATTATAATGATGCTTCAGATGTGGATACAAGTGGTCTAGAGGCGTAATTAGCATGTCGCAAACTGTTTTAGCTTTTGATACAGCAAGTGAAACGCTTGCAATCGCTGTTGGCAAAATCGATAGCGCTGGCAACTTGGAGCTTTTAGCGAGTGCCGATGCTCCCGCTCCGCGCAAAGCTAATCAAGCTCTTTTGCAACGCGTGCAAGACATGCTTGCATCTATTAATCTTTCAATTTCAGATATCGATTTGCTTGTGGCAGGCCGCGGCCCTGGCTCATTTACTGGCGTGCGCATTGGCATTGCAACAGCAAAGGGCATTGCATGTGGCTTGGGCTGCAAGGTCTATGGCGTTTCAACTTTGGATGCTATTGCATGGCGAGCTTGGCGGCATGGCCTTCGTGGTGAAATTGGCATTGTTGAAGATGCAATGCGCAAAGAAGTTTATCCTGTTCGTTATTCTTTGAATGACGGCGGAATTGTTCGTCATGAAGCTGATAGTGTTGCAAAGCCAGCTGATGTTGCTGAACTTTGGAAAAATGCAGGACAGCCACTAACTTTGCTTGGCAATGGTTTAATAAAGTTTGCAGACTTATTTGAAGATGAGCTTTTTGAAATTGCACCAGAAGAGCTTTGGTCGTTAGATGGTGAAGGTTTGCTAGAAGTTTATGCTGCACAACTAAAAATGAACTGCACAGATTCCGGTGACCCAGCTTTGCTTCTTCCAATTTATACTCGACTTTCAGATGCGGAAGAAGCCGAACGTGACAAGCTTAAAATTGCTGACGAAATGGATGCTGGTGGAGTTGCTGCATCGCGCGCCCATGCAGGCATGTTCCTTCACCCAATGTCTATTAATGATATTGAAGGAATTGTTGGCCTGCAGCAAGAGGCAATGCCGCAGGACGCATGGACTTTTGGGAAGCTATCTGGTGAGCTTGATTATTCAGACCGCAGTTGGTGGCTTGCCAGAAAAGACGGCATTATCGCAGGTTGTGCTGGCGGGCAAGTTGTAGATGGCGAACTTTGCATCTTCAATGTTTGCGTGAAGCCGAGCTTGCGACGTGAAGGGATTGCTTCTTTGCTTCTTGAGCGAGTGGCCACAGATGCGCAAGGCCTTGGCGCGGACAGCATAACTTTAGAGGTACGCGCTAGCAATTGTGCAGCTATTAATCTATATAAAAAACTTGGCATGGAAGAACTTGGCAAGCGTCCGCATTATTATCATGATGGGGAAGATGCCATTATCATGCGCGGTGGCTTGCCACTTAAAAATATTCATTGTGCAGATACTCCAAAAACCCGCCTTAGTATTAGTGGTGGTGAAGCAAATGAAGATGGAGAAAATAGCGCTCAGCCGTTCATTTTAGCAATTGAATCTTCATGCGATGAAACAGCAGCAGCAGTTATTGATGGCAATCGCCACATTTTGGCTGAGCGCGTTGCAAGCCAGATTGACTTTCATTCGCGCTTTGGTGGAGTCGTTCCAGAAATTGCATCGCGCAAGCATACAGAAGCTATTGTTCCAACAGCCATGGATACAATGGATGCTGCCGGTGTGAAAGTTGAAGACTTAAGCGCTGTTGCTGTGACGCAAGGGCCTGGTCTTGTTGGCGCACTGGTTGTTGGTTTGGCTTTTGCAAAAGGTTTTGCATATGCAGCAAACAAGCCGCTCATTTGCGTGAATCATCTTGAAGGTCACTTATATGCGAATAGGTTTGTTGATGAAAGTATCGAGCCACCCTTTGTTGCTTTGCTTGTTAGCGGCGGGCATACAATGCTTGTTCATGTGAAGGCTTGGGGCGATTATGAAGTTTTAGGTTCAACCCTTGATGATGCAGTGGGCGAAGCATTCGACAAAGTTGCAAAAGCGCTTGGCCTTGGATATCCAGGCGGTCCAATCATCAGCAGATATGCTGCGCAAGGCGACCCAAAAGCAATAAAGTTTCCGCGCGCAATGATGCATAGCGGCGACTTGCAATGTTCTCTTTCTGGCTTAAAGACTTCTGTTGTTACGTATATAAAGCGGCAAAATGATGCCGGCATGCCTGTTGACATTCCAAACTTGGCAGCAAGCTTTCAAGCTGCAGTTGTCGATGTTCAAGTTGCAAAAGCGCTGCAGGCTTGCGAACAAACTGGTGTGAATACATTTTGCATGGGCGGCGGCGTTGCTTCAAATCCTGCTCTTCGCCAAGAAATGACAAAAAAACTTGGCAAGCATGGAATTCGCGTAATTGTTCCTGACCCACATACTTGCACAGACAATGCTTGCATGATTGCATCTGTTGCTCTTGATCTTTTTGCAGAAGATGATTTTGCACAGCTTGATGCAGATCCGCTTACTCACATGCCTTTGCGCAATAAATAAACGCAAATATTTTCTACATAAGCGCGAAGCGCTGCTTTACCACAGACGTGCAACCGTTCATTCCCCTTAAAAGCACAAGTAAAGTTACAGCAAAATTTTAGATTCTTACGATTTTATTCTTAACATTACAGAATGTTTACAGAAAACTTTTCATTGAAGATGTGCAAGTACTATTTGCATCTGTTATCGCAAGTTTTGGTAAATGCGCCCGCCGCACGGCGCGGGCTAATAGTAGAAAAAGGAGGCATGAGATGAATTTGAAGCCACTGGGCGATCGAGTCATCATCAAGCAAGCAGAAGCAGAAGAAAAGACAGCTTCTGGAATTATTCTTACAAGCAATTCAAAGGAAAAGCCACAGCGTGGCACTGTTATTGCAGTTGGCGAAGGTAAGACAACAGACGACGGCACAGTAATTCCTGTTCCTGTTAAGGCTGGCGACACTGTTGTTTATGGACGTTATGGCGGACAAGAAATCACAGTCGACGGCGAAGATTATGTAATTTTGCGCGCTGACGACATTTATGCGGTAGTTGAATAAAAGGAAAGGTTGATACACATGGGTGCAAAAAATATTACTTTTGATGCAGATGCACGCAGCGGCTTGGCTGCTGGCGCATCAAAATTGGCAGATGCTGTTAAGGTAACACTTGGCCCTAAGGGTCGCTATGTTGCATGTGAACGCAGCTTTGGTTCTCCGCTTATCACAAATGATGGCGTGACTGTTGCTAAAGAAGTTGAGCTTGAAAATAAGATTGAGAATATGGGTGCAAACCTTATTCGTGAAGCTGCTGTTAAAACAAATGAAGCAGCAGGCGATGGCACAACAACAGCAACTCTTCTTGCAGATGTAATGATTAAAGAAGGCTTGAAGAATGTTACAGCTGGTGCTAACCCATTGAGCTTGCGCCGCGGCATGGAAAAAGCAGTAGACGCTTTGGTTGCAAAGATTCAAGAAAATTCAACAGAGGTTAAGACTTCTGAACAAATTTCAAATGTTGGTGCTATTTCTGCTGGCGATGCTGCAATTGGTGAAAAGATTGCTGCTGCTATGGAAAAGGTTGGCAAAGATGGCGTAATTACTGTTGAAGAGTCAAACACATTCGGCATCGACATTGATGTTGTTGAAGGTATGGAATTTGACAAGGGCTACTTGTCACCATATATGGCAACAAATTCAGACAATATGACAGCTGAACTTTCAAAGCCATATATTTTGATTACAGACCAAAAGATTTCTTCATTGCAAGAAATTTTGCCATTGCTTGAACAGGTTATGCAAGCAAGCAAGCCATTGCTCATCATCGCTGAAGATGTTGAAGGCGAAGCTTTAGCAACTTTGGTATTGAACAAAATTCGTGGCGTTTTGAATGTTGTTGCTGTTAAGGCTCCTGGCTTTGGTGACCGCCGCAAGCGCATGCTTGAAGACATTGCTATTGTTGCTGGTGGACAGCCAATTTTGGAAGAACTTGGCATTAGCTTGGGCGATGTAACAATCGATATGCTTGGCACAGCAAAGAGCGTTAAAGTTACAAAAGATTCAACAACTATTGTTGATGGCGCTGGTGCAAAGAGCGAAATTGCAGACCGTGTTGCTTCAATTGAAGCTCAAATTGAACAAACAACATCAGACTTTGACCGTGAAAAGTTGCAAGAACGCAAAGCAAAGCTTGCTGGCGGTGTTGCTGTTGTTAAGGTTGGCGCTGCTACAGAAGCTGAACTTAAAGAAAAGAAATCACGCATCGATGACGCATTGCAGGCAACACGTGCTGCTGTTGCAGAAGGCATTGTTGCTGGCGGCGGTTGTGCATTGATTGATGCTGTATCTGCTTTGGATGATATTGAATGTACTGACGAAGATGAAAAGGTTGGCGTTAATATTGTTCGCAAGGCATGCGAAGCTCCAATGCGTGCAATTGCAGACAATTCTGGCTTTGAAGCATCTGTTGTTGTTGACCGCATTAAGAATTCTGATGCAGGTTATGGCTTAAATGCTGCCACTGGCGAATATGGCGACATGCTTGAAATGGGCGTTATCGATCCTGTTAAAGTTACTCGCTGCGCTTTGCAGAACGCTGTTTCTGTTGCAGCTATGCTGCTCATCACCGATGCAACAATCTCTGATGTGCCTAAAGATGGCCCTGATCCTGCGGAAATGGCAGCCGCAATGCAGGGCGGTGGCATGATGTAATTAAAATTCTCGCTTTACAAGCTGGAATTTTCTGCTAAACTACCATTCGCTGCTTAACGAAGTAGCAAAACAAGGGGTGTTAGCTCAGTTGGTTAGAGCGCTGGCCTGTCACGCCAGAGGTCGCGAGTTCAAGTCTCGTACATCCCGCCATTAAAACTTAAAAGCCATCGCATTAAGCGGTGGCTTTTTCATATTACTTATTAGCTTAATAAAGTGTGAACGGTTAAAGCGAGGGTAAAAATGGACATGCATATGGAAACAATAGAAGAAGTCAGAGAATTTTTTGCAAGCGATGAATTTGCTAATAAATGCCTTGGCGCAAAGATTGATGACTTTGATTTTCAAACTGGGGAAGCCACAGTAAGCATGACAGTTGATGACAGGCACCACAATGCACAAGGTTATGTGATGGGTGGAGTTTTCTTCGCATTGTCAGATTTTGCTTTAGCTCTTGCATCAAATGTCAATCAAGAGCCAAGCGCGTCAGTTAGCGCGACAATGGATTTCATGCGCCGCGCAAAGGGCGACAAGCTTGTTGCTAAAGCTCGTCCAACAAAACTTGGCAAAACTTTAGCTTTTTATGAAGTTGAAGTTTTTGATGAAACTGGACGCGCAGTTGCACGCTTGAACGCAACAAGCATGCGCACAAATCATTAATTCATCGCATATATTTTCGTATTTTGCTTAATAAAATGAGCGCAAGTGCCGTCTGCAGTGGTCTTTTGCCGTTCACCTCTGGGATATGGATACGCCCGGCACAGGGGCATTTGACATCAAGTTCATTTGAGCGTAACCTACCGCCTTGCGCTCTTGAATAGGTCAAGAGCTTTGCATGTTTAAAATTTTCGTTCAAGGAGATTACATTGCCAACAATTAATCAGTTGGTCCGCAAGGGCCGTCAGCGCACGGCTGATAAGTCAAAGTCACCAGCGCTGAAAGGCAACCCACAAAAGCGTGGTGTTTGCACTCGTGTTTACACGGCAACTCCAAAGAAGCCTAACTCAGCTCTTCGTAAAGTTGCTCGTGTTCGCCTTGTTAATGGCATGGAAGTTACTGCTTACATTCCTGGTGAAGGTCACAACCTTCAGGAACACAGCATGGTCTTGCTTCGTGGCGGCCGTGTTAAGGATCTTCCTGGTGTCCGTTACAAGGTTATCCGTGGCACATTAGATGCCGCTGCCGTACAAAACCGTCTTCAAGCCCGTAGCCGCTACGGCGCTAAGAAGCCAAAGAAATAGTCTGGAGGGAATAAAGAATGCCACGTCGTAATGCTGCAGTCCGTCGTGAAATCACTCCGGATGCTGTTTACAACAATCGTCTTGTCACACAGCTTATCAACAAGATTTTGCTTGATGGCAAGAAGTCAAAAGCTGAAAGCATTGTTTATGGTGCTTTCGACATCGTTGCAGAAAAAACAGGCCAAGACGCTTTGAGCGTTTTCAAAAAGGCCATGGACAATGTTCGCCCAACTCTTGAAGTTAAATCAAAGCGTGTTGGTGGCGCAACATATCAGGTTCCGACAGAAGTTAATTCTCGTCGTTCCACAACTTTGGCAATCCGCTGGATTGTCGGATATTCGCGTGCTCGCAAAGAACGCGGCATGGCGCAATGTCTTGCTGCAGAAATTATGGATGCAGCAAATGGTCTTGGTGCATCTGTAAAGAAGCGCGAAGACGTTTATAAGATGGCAGAATCAAACCGTGCATTTTCGCACTATCGCTGGTAAAGAAGGGGGACGTAATGGCGAAGAAGACTCCATTGGAGGATACTCGTAATATCGGCATTATGGCTCACATTGATGCTGGCAAGACAACTACTACAGAACGTATCTTGTACTATACAGGCAAGACACACAAAATTGGTGAGGTTCATGAAGGCGCTGCCACAATGGACTGGATGATTCAGGAACAGGAACGCGGCGTAACAATTACATCTGCTGCTACAACTTGCTTCTGGAACTTCCCAGGTGGCGACGAAAAGGGTCACACTTACAAAATTCAGATTATTGACACCCCAGGCCACGTTGACTTTACATCTGAAGTTGAACGTTCCTTGCGTGTTCTTGATGGTGCTGTTGCAGTTTTTGATGCTGTTGCTGGTGTTCAGCCACAGTCTGAAACTGTTTGGCGTCAGGCAAAGCGCTATGGTGTTCCAACAATCGCATTCATCAATAAATTCGACCGCATTGGTTCTGACTTCTTCCATGCAATTGACACAATGCATGAACGCTTGGGTGCTCCTGCAATTGCTGCTCAGTTGCCTATGGGTGTTGAAGATCACTTCTGGGGCATCATTGACCTTGTAACAATGACAGCTTGGGACTTCAAAGCTGATGAAAAGGGCATGACATATCCAGAACCTATGGATGAAATTCCTGATGAATTCAAAGATCAGGCTGAAGAAATGCACCAAGCTTTGCTTGAAGCAGCAGCAGACTTTGATGATGACTTGATGGAAAAAATCCTTATGGAAGAAGAAATCAGCGAAGAACAATTCAAGGCTGCACTTCGCAAGGGTGTTATTTCTAACGAACTCAATCTTGTATTCGTTGGTTCTGCTTACAAGAACAAGGGTGTTCAGGAACTTTTGGATGCTGTTGTTGAATATCTGCCAAGCCCGCTCGACATTCCTTCAATCAAGGGCATTAACCCTGATACAGAGGAAGAAGAAGAGCGCCCAGCAGACCCTAAGGCTCCATTCTCTGCTCTTGCATTTAAGATTATGACTGACCCATATGTTGGTAAGCTCACTTATTTGCGTGCTTATTCTGGACGCCTTGATTCTGGTTCATATGTTATCAATTCTGTTTCTGGCAAGAAGGAACGCGTTGGTCGTTTGCTTGAAATGCATGCAAATGAACAGCACGATATTGACTTCTGCCAAGCAGGTGACATTTTTGCAGCTGTTGGTTTGAAGAATACAACTACAGGTGAAACACTTTGCGATGAAGATCATCCAATCATCCTTGAATCGATTGAATTTGCTGAGCCTGTTATTGATATTGCTATCGAACCAAAGACAAAGGCTGAACAAGATAAGCTTTCTATTGCTTTGCAGAAGTTGGCTGAAGAAGATCCAACATTCCGTGTTCGCACAGATGAAGAAACTGGCCAAACAATTATTGCTGGCATGGGCGAGCTTCACTTGGAAATTATCGTTGACCGCTTGACTCGTGAATTCAAAGTAGAGGCTAACGTTGGCAAGCCTCGCGTTGCATATCGTGAAAAACCAGGTCATGAAGTTCTTAATGTTCAGGGCAAATTTGTTCGCCAGTCTGGTGGTCGTGGTCAATATGGTGACGCTGTCATTAATATGTATCCACAGGAGCCAGGCAAGGGTTATGAATTCGACAACAAGATTGTTGGTGGTGTTATTCCTAAGGAATACATCCCATCTGTTGACAAGGGCATTCAGGAAGCTTTGGAAACTGGTGTTGTTGCTGGTTATCCTGTTTTGGATGTTCGTGTTGAACTTGTTGATGGTTCTTACCATGATGTTGACTCTTCAGAAGCTGCATTTAAGATTGCTGGTTCAATGGCAATCAAGGAAGCTTTGCGCAAGTCTGACCCAATCTTGCTTGAACCAATGATGTCTGTTGAAGTTGAGACACCTCAAGAATACATGGGCGACGTTATGGGCAACCTTAATTCTCGCCGTGGCCAGATTCAAGGTCAGGAAGAACGTGGCAATGCAACAGCTATTCAAGCACTTGTTCCATTGTCAGAAATGTTTGGTTATGCAACCGACTTACGCTCTAGCACACAGGGTCGTGCGTCTTACACAATGCAATTCGCACAATATAATCCAGTGCCAAAGAGTGTTTCTGAAGAAATTATTAGCAAACACGGCGCCGCTAAATAGTGGGACGCTCTTTTATTCCGAAAGGATTGAGAAAAGTGGCAAATCAGAAGATTCGCATTCGATTGAAGGGATACGATCATGAAATCGTAGACCAGTCGACAAAGCTTATTGTCGACACAGCAGCTAAAACTGGCGCCCGTGTTAGTGGCCCAATTCCGCTGCCAACAGAACGCAATATCTATACAGTTGTGCGTTCTCCACATGTTAACAAAGACTCTCGTGAGCAGTTTGAAATGCGCACACATAAGCGTCTTATTGATATCTTGGAACCAACTCCAAGCACAGTAGATTCTTTGATGCGCTTGGACTTGCCTGCAGGTGTTGACATTGAAATCAAACTCTAAGCTTTAAGTAGCTTTAAGTTTTTGATATTTGGGAATACGCCCCAGCTTCTTTGCGGAAGCTGGGGCTTTCTTTTTGCGTTTTTAGCTGTGCGGCGCAAAACTCCCACATTTCTCCTAGGGACTTTTGTGCATCACTCCCACATTTCTCCTAGGGACTTTTGTGTATCACTCCCACATTTTCATGGGGGACTTTTCAATTTTGTGTTTATAATATACTTAATTAATAAATTCTTATTGTGTGCATGTGTGCCTTTTTTAAAATTGCACTTTGAATGAAGGTGAAGCAAATGAAAAGAAAATTAATGGATGAGTTGATTGCTTGGAAAAATCAAGACGACCGCAAACCTTTAATTTTGCGTGGTGCAAGGCAGACGGGCAAAACATGGCTCATGGAAGAATTTGCAAAGAATGAATTCGATAATTATGTAAAAATTGACTTTATGTATGAAGAAAATATGCGCAGTTTGTTCGATCAAGATCTTAATCCGGAACGCATAATTAAAGAAATTGAGTTGCGAACAAACACTCGCATAAATCCAGAGCATACGCTTTTAATATTTGATGAAGTGCAAGAAGCACCAAAATGCATTACTTCATTGAAATATTTTTGTGAAAAAGCTCGTAGCTATCATGTCATAGCCGCTGGTTCTTATATGGGAATTGCTGTGCGTAAAAAGGATGTTTCTTTTCCAGTGGGAAAAGTGAATCAACTAACGCTTCATCCCATGTGTTTTTCTGAATTTGCAAGAGCTGTAAAAGGTGATGTTTTGGCTGATGTGTTGGATGCAGCTGATATGGAATCCCTTGCTAGTGTTTCTGATGTTTTAACAAAGTGTTTGAAGGAATATTTTGTTGTTGGTGGAATGCCGGAAGTTGTAAATTCGTTCAAGGAAAATTCAGATTTTAATTATGCCAGAACACTTCAGCTGCATATTTTGGATGACTACGATGCTGATTTTTCAAAACATGCTCCTGCGCGTATTCTTGAAAGAATGAGGTTGGTGTGGAAATCTTTGCCTAGCCAGTTAGCTCGTGAAAATAAAAAATTTATATATGGAGCTTTGCGCAGTGGGGCTAGATCCAGAGATTTCGAAGAATCTTTGCAATGGCTTGCAGATTATGGAGTTATTAATAAAGTGAGCCGCGTGTCTGCATTAAGGATGCCGCTTATTTCATATGAAGATATATCTGCTTTCAAATTATTTTCTCTAGACGTTGGCTTGCTTGGAGCTTTAGCTTCACTAGATCCTGCTTCTGTTTTGGATGGTTCTAGGTTGTTCACTGAGTTTAAAGGAGCAATGACTGAACAATATGTTGCACAGGAATTATGTTCTAAAGGGCATTCATTGGTTTATTGGTCTTCTGATAAAGGTCAAGCAGAGGTGGATTTTGCCACTTCAATAAATGGGGATATTCTTCCTATAGAAGTTAAAGCTGGCGAAAATTTGCAATCAAAAAGTTTGAAAGTCGCATGTAATAAATTCAACTTAGATAGGTGCGTGCGAACATCTCTTTCGCAATATAGAGATGAAGGGCAGCTTGTAAATATTCCCCTTTGGGCAATTAGCTCGCTGGATAAGCTTGTGTAGTTCAAGCCCCACTGGTGTATTTGCGAATATTCTTTGTTAATGCTTTTTGTAAGTGAAAAGCGCAATACTTTATTGTTATCATTGCATTTGTTTGTAATATTTTTTGCATGTAAAGGAAACAAAATGGCTTTTGTTGAATTTAAAGATGTCAGAAAAATATATAAAATGGGTGAAGTTGAAGTTGCAGCTGTTGATAACTTGAGCTTTGAAATCGAACATGGTGAAATGGTTGTGATTGTTGGCCCTTCTGGCGCTGGCAAAACAACACTGCTTAATATTCTTGGCGGCATGGATACATGCACATCTGGTCATGTATATTTGGATGGGGAAGACATAAGCGCTTATTCAGAACGTCAATTAACTTTATACAGACGCCATGATATTGGCTTTGTATTTCAATTTTATAATTTGGTTCAAAATTTAACAGCTGTTGAAAATGTTGAACTGGCAAGTCAGATTTGCAAAAACCCCTTGAATGCAGAAGAAGTTATGAAGCAGGTTGGCCTTGAGCATAGAATGGATAACTTCCCGGCTCAGCTTTCTGGCGGCGAACAACAGCGCGTTGCAATTGCAAGAGCTATTGCAAAAAATCCAAAGTTGCTTTTGTGTGACGAGCCAACAGGCGCTCTTGATTATAAAACAGGCAAATCAATTTTGGCGCTTTTGCAAGATACATGCAAAAATAGCAAAAAGACAGTTGTACTAATTACTCATAATCAAGCATTTACAGCAATTGCAAACAGGGTCATTCACATCCGCGAAGGCAGGGTTTCAAAAATCGAATTTAATGATAACCCTGCGCCTGCGCAAACATTAGAATGGTAAGCAAGTGAAAGGCGCGTTTACAAAAGACTTGACTCGCTCTATTGCGCATTCGCTTGGGCGTTTTTTGGCGATAGCAGCAATTGTTGCTCTTGGCGTTGGTTTTTATGCTGGCTTGCGCATGACAGCTCCAGACATGAAGCTTGCAGCAGATGATTATTATGATGGTACAAAGTTGATGGATATTCGTGTTGTTTCTT
Organism: Acutalibacteraceae bacterium; assembly: GCA_963606965.1. Taxonomy (GTDB): domain Bacteria; phylum Actinomycetota; class Coriobacteriia; order Coriobacteriales; family QAMH01; genus CAVDAL01. Next base: position 910 of record CAVDAL010000021.1, on the reverse strand, counting down.
CAATGGGAATGACGAAATCTGACAAAAAAGCTTTGCAGGGAATTGATGGAGTTGAAAGTGTCGCTCTTGCATATGAAAGCGATGCTATGGGCACTGTTAATGGCGAACAATATGCTATCCGCGTGCATTCCTTACCAAAAAGTGCAGCTAAAAGCAGCACGCAAGATGATATTCATGTTTCAAGCAGCGACAATGAATATTTAAACAGGCTTGTTTTAAAAGAGGGGAAGTGGCCAACCAAAAAAGGCGAATGTGTAATAAGTGCTGATACTGTGATGAACAACCCAACAAAAATTGGCGACAAAATCACTTTGACTGAAAGCACAAGCGGCTTAAAAGACACATTCAAAACAAAGACATTTAAGATAGTTGGATATGTTCATTCTCCATATTATGTAAGCAGTACAAGCCTTGGCACAACAAGTCTTGGAAGTGGCACGCTGCAGCAGTTTATGTATGTTGCAGAAAGTAATTTTGAGTCTGACTTTCCATATACTGAAGCATTCATAAGTGTGCAAGAAGCGAGTGCTTTAAATTCAAGTTCTGCTGAATATGATGAACTTGTGGCAAGTGTGCAAAAGCGAATTGAAGCGATAGCGCCAGAGCGTGAGGCTGCACGCACTAAAGGTTTAAAAGATGAAGCTCAAGAAAAGCTTGATGATAAGAAAGAAAAGTTTGAAAGTGAAAAGTCTGCTGCCTTTGCAAAGTTGGAAAAAGCAAAAGCCAAGCTTGATAAAAGTAAAAAGAGGCTAGAAGCAAGTAGCAAAAGATTAGAAAAATCTAAGAAGCAATATAAAAAGGGAAAGCAGCAACTTGACCAGCTTGAGGCGCTTGGACCATATGCTCCTGCAGAAACTGTCGCAACATTAAAAGCTCAGCTAGCGGCAGCAAAATCACAAATTAAACAAGG
>CAVDAL010000020.1:0-44446 GCA_963606965.1 Acutalibacteraceae bacterium | reverse complement strand
TCGATGTAGTTAGAGATTACATCGTGAAATAGAGCAATGGAAGGAAAAGCTTAATATGGGGACTAGGTATATTAGACTTAAGTGTATGCCAAGACAGACTGTGGCATTTGCATTGTCGCTGGTTCTTGCATTAAGCATGTTGCCGATGATGCCAGGTGTAATGCAGCAAGCCGAGGCAGCGACAAACCAGAGCGCGACAAATGCGATTAATTCATTAAAAACACAAACAGGCTTCAAACCCGGAGCATGTGGGTGGAAATCATGGACTAATCCTTATCCATCTGGGTGGACCGATTGTGGGCAGGGTTGCTGGTATTTCGCCGCAAATGTTGCTCAGAGATTATTCGGGTCATATCCATCTGGAGTTACAAAACATGGATACACTTTGACTCGTCCGGGTGATTTTAATAAGGTAGGAACTATTACAGATACTTCATCGGCAAATCCGTCGATGAGTTCGATTCAAAATCTCATGAAACAGGCTTACCCAGGGGATATTATTCAATTTCATGGTGCGTCTGGAGGATATGGAAGCGATCAACATACTGCTATTGTTGAGGCTGTTGATAGTAACGGCGTTCGTATTTATCAACATACGGACGATGGTAAACATGTTTCCTCGACCTATTATAGCTGGAGTACGTTCTACAACTCTTATTTGAAGTTTAATGTTTTTACTTCAACCACTAAAGGTATTTCTCTTTATCACTACAAGAACTATTCGAGCAAATATCCTTCTCATACTCATAATTATAATCAGCGGACAAATATTTCATACTCCTATTACAACAACGTTCGTCATACTATCAAATATACGGCAAAATGCTCTTGTGGTGCAACTAATGGAACTAAAACCGATATTGAGACTTGTTCATTTATATGGGACGTTTTGTGGCACAAATGTACCAAGTGTGGCACAGAATATGTCAATCATGATAAGGGTGTCGAGTATATAACGACAACAACAACGCCTGTCTATAAAGGAGATAACCCAAATACGGGTACGATAATAACTATCCCTAAGGGAACAGTTATTAAGCCAACAGTGCTCGATAGCTTCAGTAGCTGGGGACGTTATATTGCCAAAGTTACGTACGGTGGTAAAACTGGCTATATTCATCTTGAGAATTGTAAATTGAATAGAAGTGCAGGCAAGCATAACTTTGCTAACGGAGTTTGTAAGCAATGCGGTATCAAGCAGGTTCCGTCAACTAAAGACGGTATATATAAAGCATCCAAACAAAAGACTGCTTACAAAGGCAATCCATATTCATCTACCACTAAAACACTCAAAGTTGGTGATGAGATCTACATAAACAGGGTCTCGGTTTCGACCAATAACGATTATTGGGGACGTACTCCTGATGGGTATGTTGTCGAGATGACCGACTTAATCTACAAACGTTCGAGCCATAACGGCACGGTTACATCTATTCCCGATGGTCAGTACGCGATTTGCGTGGCGAGCAATACGAACTTTGCGCTCGATATTCCCAATTACTCAAAAGATAATAATGTTGCACTGCAACTATGGAGCCGCAATGATAGCAAAGCTCAGATATTTAAGCTTACTCGCAATAATGACGATGGGACATATTACATCACCAATGTAAACTCGGGCAAAGTGCTTGATGTGGAGAATTGGACCACGGCCGATCAAGGCAGGATTCTTCAGTACACCTGCGGCAAGAAGAACAACGATAACCAGCGCTGGTATGTGGAGAAGTGCCCGAACGGAAGCTATGCCCTGCGCAACAAGCACAGTAATCTGTATGTGGATATATGGTGCGGGGCTATCACCAAGCAAACACCAATCAACCAGTATCATGGCAATGAAACCATCTCGCAGCAGTTCCTGTTCATGCCCGTGGATGGCTCTCCACTTATTAACGGTTCAACGGGCAAAGTTTCTGGCATTGCCTCCAAGTATACATTTAACGGAAAAACTATTGCGCCAAAGCCTAAGGTTGAAAAACTTGTTTATGCATCGCAAGTAATCAAGGTGCCCACAGACGGAAAGGCTTCTAACTCAACGCATCGCTATGCAGAAACAGCTTCTTTCAAGAAAGGTAAGACGTATCAAGTCGAAATTGGTACTGTTAAGAGACTCGCTGGAAACACAGCACGTGCCTGTGTGTTGCCTTATAACTTCACCAAAGATGATGCTGTAGGAACGCAGTATGAGATTGCTGTTAGCAGCTCTGTCCAATCAAGAACATTTACTGCTCAGATGGATGGAACTCTGTTGCTTTACTCTGGATGGCCAGGGGACTGCAAAGGTAATGCGCTTGAATTTGATGATGTTAAGGTATATCAGCTTCTTGATAAAGGAACGGACTACAAGGTCTCTTATAGCGGTTGCACGCAGGTCGGTACAGGCAAGGTGACCATTGCCTTGATGGGAAGCCAAACAGGCAGTTTATCCAGAACGTTCAAGATTACTAAACCATCGGTTGCGTCAGTAAATCAATATGCTCCTGTTGCAGCGTCGAAGGCGCTGACTGTAAAATGGGGTTCGCGTTCTGGTGTAAGCGGCTATCAAGTCATGGTTGCCAAGGATAAAAAATTCAAAAAATCCAAGAAAAAGATTTCTATTAAGGATGCCAATAAATCATCTATCAAAGTTAAAGGTCTCAGCAAAAAGAAAAAGCATTACGTGAAAGTTCGTGCATACAAAAAAGTCGCTGGCAAAACGTTTTATGGGCGCTGGTCGAACGTGAAAAGCAAGAAGACGAAATAAAAACATTCTTTGTTTGTGATGTGTGAAAACTGGGGTTAGAACATTTATGGATAGTCATATCGGAAAAATACGCGGATCGATTGTTCTTCGGTATATAGGAAGCCAAGAAGATATATTTGATAGCGAGCTTGCAGAGCGAATAAGGACTGTTGAATGCAGTTCGATTATGCGTTTTGAGATAGAACCACGTTCTAACATGCTACATGAGGTTAGATTTGATGTGACCGAGTTTGCTGAGTATAAGACTTGGGCTCAACAACCTCATAATGGCGAGCAGGTTGCAAATACATTTCTTCAAATTAGCAAAATGCTTTCTGCTTGCATGTCAAATGGTATTCCACTTAAACAAATCGATGTTTCTGTGGAGAGAGTATTTTTCGATCCGTGGTTTCAATCTGTGAGGTTTGTCTGCTTACCTTGGGCTGGAGTCAGTGTAAATATTGAGGCTATACAGTCCTTCTTTCAATCTCTCGTCTCTTTAATTAATCCTATGGATGCCGATGCAGCTTCTCTTAAATCTAAGTGTTTGCAGTATTTTTCTGACTGTAATCGCTTTGATTCGGTTGGTCTTAGCTCTTATCTACATGATGCTGCAGAGAGTTATTTATCATCGCGGTTGTCAGCCAAAACAAAACCGTCAAAAGAAATATCACAGCCTTTATATCGGGGGACTACCGTTCTTTCGAAAGTATCCAATGCTGATGCTCTTGCAGGACGCCCTGTTCTTGATGCTCTCACAGGCGTTCTTGCTGACGAAGAAGACAATGGTGAAAATAATCTGGATGTAGAGCAGACCAGAAATGTATGTTCTCCTCAATCTGAATACTCCGAAAAGAGTGTGTATGGCGATTGGAGTGATTATCCAGAGACGGGTGTTTTGAATGGTGTTGATTTTTCATCTCTTCCAGTTGATTTAAGACCTGATGAGTCGATTAAAACTCCTGTGATGTCAACGGATAGTTTTACTAAGAGTTCTGAAGTTTCTGATATGGATGACTCTTTGACGAAGCTGCCAGCAGACGGCGATTTGTGCAATCAAATTTCTGATGGCATTTCTCTAGGGAGTTTGGAAGAAAGCGAATGTGAGACAGGTCTTTTGGTGCCTGAGCAGCCGAAACCTAAATATTGTTTGCTACACAACAAAACAAAACAATGTTGCGAAATTACAGGTCGACGCTTTGTCATTGGAAAATCAAAATACAGTTCATTTCAAGTGAAAAACACCAAAACAGTATCTCGTTCTCACGCTATTTTTAGTGTGGATGACGAAGGTTGTTGGATTGAGGATGATGATTCTCTCAATGGGACTTTTATTAATGAGCAGTCATTGTCAGCCCATCAGCGGGTTAAGTTGGCTGATGGCGATTCAGTGCGCATGAGTGATGAACTCTTCACATTTCAAGTGTTGCTAGCTTCGAATGGGGAGTGAGTGTACGTATGAGATTTAAGGCAGCTGGATACTCTGATAAGGGACACATTAAAGAGACTAATCAAGATAGCTTTCTCATCAAGGTTGCATCGACTTCTCTTGGTGACGTTGCACTCGTTGCTGTTGCTGACGGTATGGGCGGACTTAGCAAGGGTGAACTTGCTTCGGCAACGGTCGTGCGTTCTCTTGCTCAATGGTTTGATAAGGTTTTGCCACTATCGCTTGAGACTATCGACACTTCTGTTAGTGGATTTGAACAGTTTGTTGGAGGACAGTGGAATGGTCTTGTTCAAGAAATGAATCTCAAGATAATGCGGCATGGAATGTATGAACAGATGAATTTAGGAACAACGCTTACAGCTTTGCTTGCTGTTGGTAGACGCTATTCGATTGTCCACGTGGGAGATTCTCGCGTATATGAACTTGGTAAAGAAAGACCTGTTCAATTGACAGAAGATCAGACCTTTGTAAAACGCGAGATTGATGCTGGAAATATGACCTTGGAAGAAGCAGCTGTTCACCCACAACGCAATGTGTTGTTGCAGTGCATCGGTTCTTCAAAAGAGGTTGTTCCTGCAATCATTCATGGGCAACTTGATACAAATGCAAACTATTTATTGTGTAGCGATGGATTCAGACATGTGTTAACAGAGAAAGAACTCTGGGAAGAGTTTTCCGATGCGGCAATGGAGACAATGTGGCAAGAAGAATCATGTGGTGATTATCCACGTGCCCGCATGCATCTGAAGTCACTCGCCAAGACAGTTATGGAACGTGGGGAACGTGATAATTTGACCGCCGTTCTCTTACATGTTGATGAGGAGGTGCTGTAATGCCTCCCTCATATGAAAGTCAACTTAAAAGAGGCGATATTATCGCTGGACGTTACGAGATAATGCGCCTTATTGGGAAAGGTGGTATGTCGCGTGTATTTCTGGCGGCAGATCTTGAGTTGACAAATAAACAATGGGCTATCAAAGAGGTTTATCGTCATGCTGTTGATAAGACTGGTCGTCCTGTCGAGCAAAGTCTGGCAGCAGAAGCAGACTTGATGACCAAGCTATCTCATCCAAACATTGTCAGTATTGTCGACGTGGCAAAAACAGACGATTTTATTTATGTCGTTATGGATCATGTCGAAGGTGAGTCTTTGGATAAGCTTGTGCGCCGGAAAGGTCCGCAGAGCGAGGAAGATGTCCATGATTGGATGCTACAAGTGTGCGACGCTTTGGGGTATCTTCATAGACAAAATCCACCCATTATCTATCGTGATATGAAGCCAGGAAATTTAATGCTTCATCCAGATGGATATATTAAACTCATCGATTTTGGTGTGTCACGTGAGTACAAAGATTACGAGAAAACAGACACCCAAGCTTTTGGCACTGAGGGGTATGCTCCGCCTGAACAGTATGGCAAAGCACAAACGGATGCCCGTTCTGATATATATGCCGTTGGCGCAACTATGTGGCATTTGCTTGCTGGTCAAGCTCCTCCATCTGGTTTTGATATTCCTGATGTGCGTTCGGTTAATCCTGTGGTTGGCGAGGGATTTGCAGAAACAATCATCCCTAAGTGTATGGAGTTGCGGCGAGAGGATCGATATCAGACATGCGGTGAACTTGCCGGTGATATTGATATTTATCAAGAGCTTACACACGAATATAAAACTCAACAAAAAAACAAGATTCGCGCATTTGCGATTCCAGGAATTCTTTCTGTCGTTCTTGCTTTAACGGGTGTTGGAATGTTCGCGCTACATGAGGGGGCAGTTTCTGATAGCTATGAAAGTCATCTCACTATTGCTAAAGTTAAATGTAAAACAGAACCTCAACTTGCTGCAGCTGAATCGGTCGCAGCCATCAAGTGTAAACCTGATTCAATTGAAGCTTATGAAAGTCTTATAGACTCTCTGGAAGCTGATGAAGTTTTTACCAGTTCACAAAACAATGGGCGAGCTATTGAGCTCGATGACGGGCATAAGGTTTCGGAAAAGGAACTCATGGATAGCGTCTATGAGGAATATCTTGTTTCCAGACAAAATGATACTAAATTTACTCCAATTTTTGACAAGATTGGTAGGCTCTATTTCTTCTACTATACCTATGGTCAGACTAATGAGGATAGTATCGATTGTAAGCCAAGTAAGGAAAATCAAGCTACGCGCATCAAAGCATCAAAGGAATACTTTGAAATTGCTGCAAGGGATGAAAATTATGAGAATGCTCATGACGCGAAGGCTTTTGCGGCTATTGCTGAATTCACGACCAATATTGATGGAGCCTTAAGGACAGGCGACGAAAACCAAGAACTCTATGTTAAGTATTGGAAGAGTCTTGATGAACTTGTGTCAAGCATTTCAAATATGGGCAAAGATCGCCCTAAATTAGAGAGTTGTTCTCTGGTTGCAAATGCAATTGAAACATATATGTATAAGTTTAAGAGCATCGGTCATGTGGAGCAAGAAGACCGTGTGGTGACTACTGCTGATGGAGGAGACATATCGGGCAATATTCCTGGAGCATACACACTATTATCGGATCTTGAAAAAGCAATCAATGAACTCAATATTTCGCCTGATGATGAGAATGGAAGCCTTTATAAACAAGTAAAAAACATCGAACTAAAAGCTGCTCGGGCGAAAATCAAGACGGCATATTCAGCCGACGCGGTAACTGGAATCGAGTGAGAGGCTGACATATGGAAACAGTGTATTTTGGTTTTGCAATGGCTGCTTTTGTGCTTGCTGGATTGTCTCTCATTGTTTGTGTTTTTATGTTCTTCCGCACAGATGCTATGGATGCGATTCGCTATTTGCGTCACAAACCAGTTAAAAATCAGCGGAATCTTACTAAGCGCAAGGACGGTCGCTTTTCGCGTCAAGTTATAAAAGAGCCTAAGGTTATTTCACCAATCATAGAAGAGCCCAAGAAAGGCGATAGTAAAACATTTAATTTTAATTCTGATGTGCGGGAAGAAGAGATTGTCAACGTGGGCGCACGCAGAACTCTTGATGAGAGGGATGTTGCCACAGATTCTTTTGGTGGAAATGCTGCTGGTAACTTTACTTCGGAAGAATCCGAGAAGCCTACTGGGATTTTGAACATAGATGCGTCTGAGAACGAGACTGACATTTTGATACAGGAGGATTCCGAGGAGCCAACAGGTGTTCTTGGTTTTTCAGAAGAAATTTCCGAGCAACCGACGGGTCTCCTTGTTAATCAACCGCAACTTGATTCTTCTGATGAGCGGCGCGATGTTGACGAAATGCAATGTGATGGCGAAAGTTTCCGCTTTGTCATTAGACAGAACATTATTGAAATTCATACAGAGGAGCGTATTGAATGATTAGTTTTTATTGAGATGCTTGGATTAGTGTCGAAGTTGGTTGAACTGTTAGAAATAGGAATAGGATGGAACAAAATGCGAATTAGGAAACGAATGGAAAAGGTGATAAGGGTTGCACTTGCAATTTCCCTTTCGGTGCTCATGTTGCCTGCGGGGGTTTTTCTTTGCGAAAAAGGGGCAAATGCACTTGACCAATCTTCAACAGCACCTGAGACGGTCTCCGTTACTAATGGAAAGATTACATCTCTCAAGTTTGATGAGCACCCAGCAGTAAATAAAGAGTTCACAAACAAATTCAAGGTTGAAGATTCAAATTTTGTTGCTGGGGCACTTATGCCTGATGTATCGAAAGACGATATTAATACTCAAAGTGAATCTTATAAGGTTATCGTCTCTGAGGCTGAGAAAGCTGTCGCCAAAACACAGGGAAATGGCGCTGATGCACCGCTCGATGTTCAACTCGATTTTTCTGGTATAGAAAAAGTTGGCTTCAGAAACGCTAGTATTGATACGGTCTCAATAAGTGAAGGAGCGCCTTTTTCTGTTAAACATTCTGATGAGAGTATAGAGATTACAACCAACAAAGTTGGCACTGGTACTATTTTCGCATCTTTGGATCGCAAGACTACTGAGTTGCAGGGGACATTCAAGTTTGCATATGAGAATGCAGGCAAGTTGGAAAGTGTGTCTGTAGCTATTGGTAGTGAAGAAAATATTAAACCCATTGCCTTGTGCGATATCGTGAATGATACTTTTACTGCTGTTGCATCTGCTGATGGCGATGTTACCGATTATTATGAAAATATAGACAACATCTTTACGAAAGAGCTTAGTAATGGCGATGGCACTTCACGCTCGTTTAGTGAAGAGTCTGTGTCGCTGCTTGAAGATAGCAACAAGTGGGGAATTGAAGCTACTGCAAGTCTTGCTGACGATTCCTCATCTGTGTTTGGTGGAAATGGGAAAGATATCATCAAATTCTCCATCGAGAATGATAAGCTTAAGTTTATTCCCTGCAAAACTGGTACGTTTAAGGTAAATATTCAATGGAGATATGCAGACGGATCAATTGTCGATGGTTCTGATCAAGTTGTTTCTATCAAGGTCAATAAGGATAAGATTAAATTTAAAGGCATTGAGTCACAGAATCTGAGAAGTTCCGCTGATCAGCAGACTGCCGTAAATAATTATTGTAAACTTGAGAGTTCTCAATACAAAACAATCGGGCCTGATGAGACGAGCTTTAATCTTGTCGTTGCAAAGGAAAAATTGTGGCAAGAAGACGAATATAGTTTGAATGATAGCGGTGGGTCTGTAAAGATGGCGAAGGACGCGTTTTCTTTGCCTGAAACATTAGACGCTTATACCGGGATGCTGATTTCTGATGAATCTGTGCTTGATTTCGAAGATGAGAGCAAGCTTAATCTCCAAATTAAATCAGCAGGAGAAGTTCAAGTTGAATTGTTCGATGGTGATGCTGACCCAAATGCCTCTGATGACAATGCTCGTCATGGAGTTACAAGTGATGATGCTGGAAAAATTTGGTATAACGGTGGTAAAGATGGATTAGTCAGCGTAAAGGCAGACGGATATGCTCTGAAGCTTGCGGACAAAACTGCAGGTTCTGCTGCTGAATGGGCAGACGAAGAGTACGCTGACACTATCGTGCTCTCTGAGGCAAATGGTGAGCTTGTTCAGGTTACCCCTAATGACAGTAATCCTGATAATGAGAAGCCTAATTTACATAAGTATTATGTCAAGGCTACTGATGGTTCAGTTTTTATGGCAGAAAGCTCTTGCTACTATGATTCTGCTGCTCCTCAGTATGAAAGCTTCATTATTTCGCCGAGCGAATCAAAAGGTGACGATGGAGTATTTGCAAAGATACTTGACGCAGTCAAGGGCATCTTCTATTCATCTCAGGCCGCTAAGGTGACTATGAACGTTTCAGATGGCGACGGCTCTGGAATTAAGTCACTTGATGTGGATGATGTTGGTGCAGATGGTCATGCTTCCCCAGAAAGTAATGAACAAAAGACAGAATGGTCTATTGATCTCAATGATCATACTGATATAAATATCAAAAATTGGAAAGTTAATGTGGTCGACTATGCAGGCAACAACATTGTCAAGTCGTTGTATGATGCTAAAGAGGTTCCACAAGAAATACGACGTGTTATTTCAGACAGCACTGCTCCAGAAATCACCTTGGATTTTACGGGAAGTAGTGCAGTCAATGGTAAGTATTTCAAGAGAGATAAAGGGGCTACACGTACTGCAGTTTTGACAGTTACTGTGGCTTCTGTTGCTGAAAAATATCTATCTGAGTATTGCGGAAATAATCCTGTTTTCACCTATTCATATAAGTATCCAGATGGGAAGAGTGGCAAAGAGAGTGTTCTTCTAAAGAGCATTCTAAATGGCTCTAAAATCGAGTCAGGTGATGAAAATCTCGTCAAATATCAATATTTAGTTTCTTTCGATAAAGACGGTGTCTATAAGATTAGCAAGTGTAGTTTTACTGATGTAATTGGACGTGTTGCAAAAGCTGATTGTCCTGGTGAATTTGTTATAGATAATACGGCTCCAAAAACTTCGGTCGAATTTGATAATGACGATGTTAGTAACGGTAAATATTACAATGCAGCTCGTACTGCTACGGTGACGGTAACGGAGCATAATTTCTCAAAACATGATTTCGTGATTGATATGAAAGCGTCTGGAGGAAACGGCAAAGAATATACGCCTCCTTCAATAGGTACTTGGGTTTCAAAAGGTGATACACACACTATCAAAGTAAGCTTTCCGGGTCAGGGGACTTACAGCTTAAATGTTAGTGGTCAGGATTTGGCATCGAATTCCTCTAATGAAGTAACAGTCGATGAGTTTGTTATAGATACAGTAAAACCTGAAATTTCTATTAAAGTCGGTGGCATATCAAACCCTAAGAACCGTGCATTTTCTAAAGATGCTCCACTTTCAGTTGATGTTAAGGACACCAATGCCGACGGCAGTACAAAAACAAGCTGCGACATCAAGGCTATTAGTTGGAACAATGAAGGAAGTCCCTATAAAGAGAAACGAAGCACTAGCGCAACGGTGGTATCTATAAAATGTGCTGATCCAGCTTACAAAGCATCTAGTGATGGCGTCTATCGCGTGACTGTCAAAGCCGTTGATATGGCTGGGAATACAAACAGTAAGACTGCTGATTGGTCAGTGAATCGTTTCGGGTCTACATATATTTTGAGCAGTGCTACATCGGAATTGCTTGAAACAAAATATTTGCGTAAGCAGACTATTCACGATATTAATGTTACTGAGATAAACCCCAGTGGTTTGCAAGAGGATAAAACACAGGTAACTATGACTCTTGGCAATCAGAATTCTCAATTGGAAAAGAATGTTGATTATAGTTTTACGAAGAGTAGTGGTAATAGCTGGCCAGCATACGAATATAAAATTAAGAGTTCGAATTTTGTAGATAACGGTACATATCAAATCACATTGCATTCGGTTGATAATGCCGGACATGAATCCGAGAACACTATGGCGAAGAAAAATGAGCAGCGCACAAATTCTGCTGATATCATGCTTGTGTATGACAATGTTAGCCCTGTCTGTACTTCGAGTGGGTTCGAAGAAAGTACTGTCGCTGCTTCTCAGCATGAAGTTAAGTTAAATCTTGAGGACAATATTGCGATTAGATCAGCAAAAATCAAAGTCAACGATCAAGTTGTTGGGGAATTCGGTGATGGCGATGCTAATGGCGAAGTTTCTATGACAGCAAATAACCCAGGTGCATCTCTTAGAAAACTCAGTGGGGCACATGATGCCAAATTTGGTCTAACGCTTAAGGAAAGTTCGAGCAGTCAGGTTGTCAAAATTGAGTATGAAGATATGGCAGGGAATACGGGCGAATATACAACCCCTTCTGTCTTTATCAATAGTAATTTCTTCCTACGTTGGCTACATAATATTCCGCTTTTCATTGTGTCTGTTGTTGTGATATTGCTTCTTGTTGGTGCAATTATTGTCTTACTTGCGAAGCGCAAGAAGTCTCAAGAAGCATAAGGATTGCAGAAGAGAATTGTTTTTGCTAGATGGTATGAACAAACCCTGGTTGTGTTTTATTTAGTTAACTTTTTGTCAGTTGTCTGCTGTTGGCGGTTATGCAGATATGCTCGATAAGAGCGGATCGGTACATATTCATGCAATTAGCCGTAACGATAAAAAGTGAGTTCTGTGATAAAGATTTTTTTGAAAGGATTGAAAGAATAAATGTATTGTAATAGTTGTGGGAGTCCCAATAAAGATGGATCTGCATATTGTGTAGTCTGTGGTGCTTCGTTAAAAATGACTGATAAAGGACATCCTGCTCCTCAATCTCCTACTTTTGGTGTAGCAGACGGCTCTACTTCCGTTTCAACAGGATATCAACAAGCTGCCCCTGTCGAAGGGGTTGTGTCCTCCGCATGGAGCGATTTGAGAAAGTCTCAAGGGTGGATAAAAAAAGTATTTCTCTTGGCACTGATAAAATTCATTCCCATTCTTAACTGGGTTGCCCCAGGATATGCTATGAAATGGGGACGAGGTCTCGTTCATGGAGAGAGTAAAGAACTGCCAAAAAAGATATTTGCAGATGGTTCTTTTACCTATGGAGCCTATAACGTTCTTATCTCTATATTGGTTTCCCTTGTGCTTGGTGTTGTAGGTTTTGTATTGGGTAAAATACAAAACCTTTTCGAGGATTCTCTCACTGTGTTCTTATTGATCTCTTTGGTTACATTCATTGTGATACTTCTTCTTTCAGTATTTATGAAGATGTTTGCTGATCTCTGCGTTATGAAAGGCGTTGTCGCAAGACGCTGTGGTGCTTGTTTTGAGCTCTCTAAGGTTTGGAACGCCTTCCGACGCAAGAAACTTGGTGCTTTATTTTGTGCTGTATATATTCCCAAAATACTTACAGGACTTGTATTCGGCGTTTGTTTAATTATTCTTTTTGGGCTGTTCTATCTTATATTTAGCGAATATGCTTACGGGTTTATGTACTTTTTACGGTATGGAAACCTTAATGGTGTGTTATACAACTTAGCGCAAACGGGACTTGGTTTCTTTTTCTTTTTCCTTGTGGGTAAATATCTCTCCTCTTGTTGTGAATCTATTTCTGAACTTGTTTCATATCGTGCACTTTCGCATTGGATCAATAGATTTGCACCTGAGTGGAAAGACGATATGTCAAGGCAGCAAAATATGCCAAAACAACAAAGAGAAAATGCATATTATTCTTCGCAAATGCAACCAGTTGGTGCTGATACTGGTACAACGCTTTTGGGTGGAGACGACATGGGTACAACGCTTCTAGTCGGGGATGATATGGGAACGACTTGTCTTGAACGCGGAATAGTATTGCGTCGCCAGAATGGTGAAGAGATAGCAATAAAAAGCTTCCCTGCGGTTATTGGCAAGGGAACTGCTGCAGACGTTCGCATTGATGGTAACAGTTCCATCAGCCGCACTCATGCTCGCATTATTAAACACAATGACGATATCGTGATTGAAGATCTCAACTCGACGAACAAGACGAGTGTCGATGGCACTGTTTTGACGCCAGGTGAAGTCGTTAGATTACACGAAGGTGCTGAATTGAAACTCGGTAGCGAGGTACTTAAAGTTGTAATTACTTTTAATTAACAGATATTTGGTAATTCATGGCCACGTGGTCATGTAAGTAAATGGAAAGGAATTATCATGGCAGGAAACATTAAGATTAGTCCAGACACAATGCGTCAGCGTGCAGGGCAGTATCGCAACGAAGCGCAGAATGTTGCTCAGGTTATCTCATCGATGGATAGCTTGTTGAACAATCTTCAAAGCGAATGGGAAGGCGAAGCAAGTCAGGCATATTACCAACGCTACACGTCTGAACTTAAGCCAAATTTCCAAAAGGCGCAGGAAATGATTGAAGAAATTTCTCAAGCTCTCGACAAAACTGCAACTTCGCTCGAAGAACAAGACGCAAGTATTGCTAGCGGGTTTAGAGCCTAAGGAAACGGCTGGTACAGGGATAAAGGGAACTCGCAGCATGTTTGTGTCAATTCAGTCAAATAGTACAATTTCTTCTACGGCATTACCTGAAGACAGGCAAGGAGGACACTGGCTTGTTAATGGTGAAAAGTGCAAAATTGCCTTTGCGGAAGCTTGCGTTGATGGTTGGAAAGTAACTCCGTGTGTGGGATATACGCTTCGCGGCTCGCGTGACACTGGTGATCGCGAAGCGTTCCTTGTTCCCTATGATAGGATGACAATCTTTACTCTTTGTTCAGAAGAATCAGAAGAGATTGTTGTGTGTCGTCCTTCGACAGATTTTGATAAGACAAGTTCAGCTATTGGGTTTTCATCTGATGTAGATATTACTATCGGCCGCTCCCGAGATAACGTTTTAGTGTATGGCTCGCAATTTGTTTCGAGTCATCATGCATGTATTGCGCTACGTGCAGGTGCGTTTTTTATTATCGACATGGACTCTTCAAATGGGGTTTTCGTTAATGGAAAACGGCTTAGGAAGAATGAGGAGTATTCACTTTCTTCTGGTGATATCATCACCATTCTTGGGCTTGTTATCACTATTGGAAATCGCTTTATATCCTTTAATAATCCTCAAGGCTTAGTGTCGATGCAGTCCTGTGATGCGGCTGTTGTATACCAGCCGCATGATGCTGTTGATTTATCTCGAGATAATCATTTTGAAAATGAGGAGTTCTTTTATCCTGCGCTTAGATTTGCTCGTTCTATCGAGCGTAAGAATTTTATAGTAGATTCTCCGCCGCAGCGTGAGCAACAAGACGAGACTCCCATTGCCATGCGCATTGGACCATCTCTAGTTATGGCTCTTGCGTCTGTTATGTCCGCTTCTGTGTCGATAATGTATATAGTCGGACAAGGAAGCAACATTTGGCGTGCAATTCCAATGGTGGCTATGGCTGTAGCAATGCTCACCGGAAGTGTTTTGTGGCCAATGCTCAATAAGAAATATCAAAATAAAAAATTCGAATTCAAGGAAGGGCAGCGTCGGAGCGCATATGCACAGTACTTGAATGGACTCCGCACTGATCTTTATCGTGAAATGCAGCTGCAAAAAGAGATTCTCATTGAAAATAGGGTTTCTGCTCATGTGTGTATTGAGCATGCTACTGAGGTAGATGAATTTCTTATGTCTCGCACTTCTCTCCATAGGGATTATCTTGAGTTGCGAGTTGGAATCGGAAATGAAGATTTATGCGCTGATGTAAGATTTCCTGATGTTCACTTTACAGTTGAAGAAGACGATTTGCGGAGTGTTGTTGAATCGTTTTCTAAAGAACCTCGCATCCTTGAAAATGTACCGCTTTCGTATTCGCTTATATCCTCACCAATTCTTGGAGTTGTCGGCGTCGAATCAGATACTGATGCGTTTGTTCGTCAGCTAATTATCCAGATAGCTACATTGCATTCCTATGAAGATGTGAAGATTGTCTTGATGTGTGATGATGAACAAAAAGACTCTTGGCGTTTCGTATCATATTTACCCCATTGTTTTGATAATAAGAAAGTGATGCGCTACTATTCTACGACTCTCGAATCAGCAAATGTTTTGGGAATGTTGCTTGAACGAGAACTAGCAAATCGTTGTGAAAGTGAACGTTTTGATGCACGTAATGCTCGTCCCTATTATGTTGTGATTTGTCCTTCTAAAAGGGTATATGACAAGGTTGGTGCTTTGCGAGACATCCTGGAGCTCAAAGATAATAAAGGCTTTGCTTTTATTGCATGTGCTCGCCAGCTACACGAGTTGCCTCGTCAATGCAAATCGGTAATAGGAATTGAGGGCGCTTCTGGTTTTCAAATGGACAGGGACGACCCCTCAGGAAAGAAAAAATTTTTTGCTTTAGATAAAAAAATCTCTATTTCTGAGGCGAATAAGTTTGCGACGATTATTTCGGCTGTTGAATTAGATATTCAGGATACGGAAAACGAGTTGCCAGAGAGATTAGGTTTTCTCGAGATGTTTGATGTCAAGAATGTTGAACATCTTAATATTGCAGCTCGTTGGCGTACAAATAATACATCTGAGACACTTGCTGCCGTGGTGGGACGTGGAACAGCAGGCGAGCCCTTTGTACTTAATTTACATGAAGACTATCATGGGCCACATGGCCTTATTGCTGGCACAACAGGTTCAGGTAAATCTGAATTTATTATCACATATGTGCTTTCTATGGCTGTGAACTATTCTCCCGAGGAAGTTGCATTTGTTCTTATTGATTATAAGGGTGGCGGTCTTGCAAGAGCTTTTGAGAACAGCAGAGTTACGCTGCCACATCTTGCGGGAACTATAACAAATCTTGATGGTGCAGCTATTACTAGGAGTCTAACTTCAATTCAGAGTGAGCTGAAACGCAGGCAAGCTTTATTTAATGCTGCTCGAGAAGTTACTGGTGGCGATAATGTTGATATTTATCGTTATCTTGACCTATACCGGCAAGGGCAGGTCAAAGAACCCTGTCCGCATCTCATTCTTATTGCTGATGAATTTGCAGAGCTTAAACAACAAGAACCTGATTTTATGGACGAACTTATATCAGCAGCTCGTATTGGACGTTCTCTTGGTGTACATCTTGTTCTTGCAACGCAGAAACCTTCAGGTGTTGTGAATGATCAGATTTGGTCAAACTCGCGTTTTAAGATAAGTCTAAAGGTGGCCGATGCTGCTGATTCGCAAGAGATAATCCGCCGCCCAGATGCAGCGGAGATAACTCAAACTGGTCGCTTCTTTCTTATGGTTGGCTACAACGAATACTTTGCAATGGGGCAGTCTGGGTACACAGGTGTTGCCTATGATCCCAATGCTAGCGCTGGGGATACAACAAGTGTTGTTGAGTATGTTTCTGACACTGGTCGTGCGTTGTTGTCTGTGAAACCGCAACTAGAAAGAGACGAGTCTATCCCAATCGAATCAGAGATTGTCGTCTTGTTGCAACATATAGAACATGTTGCACTTGAACAAGAGATACATGCGAAAAAATTATGGCTTGAACCAATTCCGAATCATATTACTTTGGGCGAAGTTTGCACGCGTTTTTCTGATATTTCGCAAAACCATCAAGTTCTTATGCCTATAGTTGGCATCTATGATGATCCTGCGCACCAGCGTCAAGAGTTGTTAGCGTTGCCTCTTCTTGAGGAAGGCAATGCAATTATCTATGGAACATCCGATTCAGGTGTCGAACAGATTCTTCAGTCAATGCTTCTGTCGCTTGTTAAAAGCCAAACCGCTTCTGATTTTAATGCATATATTTTTGATTTTGGTACACAGGCTTTGACGGCGTTTGCAAAGGCTCCGCAGGTTGGCGATATCATTCTTGTTGATGACGAGGAAAAAGTCAGGCGTTTCTTTACATTTATACATGATGTTATTACCAAGCGTCGTGCTCTGTTTGCTCCATATGGCGGATCGTATGTACGCTATAGCGAGAAAAATGAAGGATGCCCAGCCATTCTCATTGTGCTTAATGACGTAGCTGCGTTTTTTGAGACATACGAGCACTATGAAGATTCCTTTGTCAGCTTTGTGCGCGAGTCTGCTCAAGTTGGGATTCGTGTTGTTATGACAGCGGATACTGTCTCATCTGTTCGCATGAGATTACGCAGTAATTTTCGACAGGTGCTTGCGTGTGATTTGGCAGATCCGAGCGACTATCTTATGCTGTTTGGATCTATGCACGGGGTGCCCAAGCCACATGGTTTCGGGCGCGGTCTTGTGCGCATTGAAGAAAGCGTCTTTGAATTCCAAAGTGCTTCGGTTTGTGCAGAAGATCAGTCTGCTTACGATTATATCCAGCAAGTTTGCCTTGAAGTAGAAAAGCAAGAACAAGGTGATTTTGCCCCTTCTGTACCGCTTGCTCCTGAATATGTTGAAACTGATATTTCTCTCGAATATAAGGACAATCCATTACTGGTTCCAATTGGAGTATTCGACGATAATTTGCACGTCGCTACACTTGATTATGCTGACTCTCCACTTTCGCGGTGTGTTTTTCAAAAGCGCAAAGAAGGTGTGAGTTTTCTTACGGCATTTATGGAGAGTGTTAGTCTTGTCGAGGAGCGCGATACCGTGCTTTTGGATACTGCTGCATATTTAGAGAAAAAGCCTGCTGAATGTGCTTTTGCAACACAAAAGAGTGACCGTGCTCTGAACTATATCAAGAAATTGATGGATGACAGATGTGATGCGTCTCGTCCGGTTTTACTTGTGTTTACAGGTGCTGTCGATTTCCTTAATAGTTGCTCTAGTTCTGATGCTACTACAATCAGAAAGTATCTTGCTAATCTCAGAGCGGGAGGTGTTGTCATGGTTTTGCTCGTTGATTCGTCCTCAGCAGCGACACCTACATATGAAGACTGGTTTAAAACACATCTTACTAATAGGGATGGATTGTGGGTTGGGTCTGGTGCTGATTCGCAAAACAGCATAAATGCGCTTTATAACGCCAAATTTATTCCTGATTCGCAGATGAATGCAAAGAAGGGATATTTGATTGAAGGCGGTTCGGCGCGGTTGGTTCATCTTGTGTCAAAGAAAGAATCTAAGAGATAGGTGTAGATATGATTAAACCTCCTGAATATTTGGCTTTAGGATCAATTGTGACCTTAAAAGGCTCTGAGAAAAAACTAATGGTACTTAATCGTGCCCTTTTGGTTGATCTTGATGGAAATAAGCGCGAATACTATGACTATAGTTTTTGCTTTTATCCTGAAGGACTTATTGGCGATAACGTTATTTATAGTAATCATGATTGTATTGATACTGTTTTATTCGAAGGGCATTCGGATGATGAGGATATAGAGCTTATGAAAGCGATTAGTGCTGCCGTTATGGAACTTAATGTTGAAAAGGGTAATCCTAACCCTGATGGTGAGTGGTAGGACAGGTATGGAAATTACAGAAGCATCGATACGGCAAAACCAGCTCAAAAAGACAAGTATTCTGCAACAGATTGAGCGACGTAAGAACGAACAGTTGGCGCTTGATGCAAAGATCGAGAAACTGAAGCAAGCTCTCAAACATGTGCGAACAGCCCACAATTATGCAAATCAAGCGTTTTCGGAGTTTTCTAAAATTAAAATTGATGTCAACTGGCGTGGTAAGTCATGTAAGGCAACAAAAAAAGGCGAGTATAGTGATGCGTTGAAACGATTGAAGAAATTTCGTAATTCTGTTGAGAATTCTGAAAAGGAAATATTAGCAGAATTGAAGCGTGCTCAATCCGAAAGTTGGAGGCTCATGCAGATTTTGAATGGTCTTGATGAACAAGTTGGAAAATTGTCTAGAACTATCGAGCGCGATTGGAAGGTATTTACAAATGGCCAAAATCAGTGCTAGTTATGAGAGTCTCCTTAAAGTAGATAAAGAACTTGAGCAAGGTCAGAGCAATCTTATGAATATCAAGCTTGAGAGTTTGTCAGTAAAATCGAAGTCAAAAACCATGGAAGATTTCAAAAAACTTGCTGATGATGTTGTCGCACTTGTTGAACAGTATCAATCTCTGTTATTGCATGATACTCAAGCTTTGTTTGATGTTTGTGAGAGTTTTGAAGAAGCAGATAAGAAAGAAGCTCAAAAATATCTCAAGTCAATCCAGAAGTTGCGCACCTGTCCAGTTGAGAAAAATGGTGGTACAGAAAAAAAATAGTAGCAGATATGGCGGCGGTATTTACTAGGACGGAGGGGGCGGTGCATCGTGGTAGTTCCTAATGGAGTAACTAAGGTACTGTCTTAAACTTGAACTTTGAGCAAACGGGAGAATATATGAGTGTTGATTATAAAATTATTTTTGAAAGCGCATGTAATCAGAAGAGTAAATTTGACAATTATGTCAATGAGTTAGCTGTTGCAGTTCAGGACATTAATAAAGCGATTAATAATCTTCAAAGTCTTGACTCATTTCAAGGTCAAGCAGCAGAATCTATCAAACGCTATTTTACAGAGGTACATGCTAACTATCTTTCTAATTTGCTCATGCAAGTTGCTGAAGGTGTTGCGCATTTATATGCTGTTGGTTTTTATACGCCTCTAGATGAGCAAGAAGCTGACGGTATAAAAGATGCTCGCATTTATAAGGACGTTTTGAGTTCTTTATGTAAATCCTATAGTGCTATAAAAGATGGAAGTCTTTGGAGCGCTCAATGTTATGTTGATCGTGCGCGACGAAGCCTGCCTTCTGATGTGGCGGTTTCTCTGCCTTCGGGAGAAAGTGCTGCTAATACAATTGACAATCTTACACAGGTAATTTCAACATGTAAAAAATCGGTTCAGGATATTGATGACGCAGGACATCAGTCTATGAGTTCGACTGATGTTGAAGCACTTCGCAGTGCGCTTTCGGCTGCAATAAGTTCATGGGCCGAAGGGAAACATACTCCTTCTAGCTATGAATCCGGTGAGTTTTCTTCAACTGTTGATTTGCAGAATATTAAAGCGCATTCGTTGCAGGTCCAGAAGTTCGAGAGTGAAAATGCGGATACTATCCTTGCAGCGAATAAATCATGCATTGATTATAAAAGAGCTTTTGTCGAGGAAGATAGGGCAGAGGCAGCAAAAAAGAAGATGTTTTGGGCCGGCCTTGGTGAGATTGGTGTGGGTCTCCAAATAATTGGTGCTCTTGTTACGTTGGCAGCAGCATCGACGCCTGTTGGTTTGGTTGTCGGTCTCGTTTCTGTCACATTGTTGGCAACTGATTTGGTTGAACGCGATATACGTCAAAATAAAATGTACCAGGGAAATTACGGTGCAGATCTTTCAGAAAGTGCGAAGGAAACGCGCAAAAATATCAAAGACTTCAATTCGGTCGTTAAGAATAATGGTAAGTTTGCAGAATATGGAGGGATGTTTGCTTCCAATAAGCAATTTGGCAAAGGAGTGGTTAAAAGCACCGAGCTCATTGCAGATAAGGCCACAGATGTGGTTTTTGATGAATTCGGAAAGCAAACTGGCCTTGAAGACTCTACGGAATATAATACGCTGAAACCTTTCCTTGAAGAGAGCGCCAAACAAATAGGAAAGAGAGAGTTTGATGGTGCTGGCTTACTTTCCGTCGTTGGAGAGGGTATGACCGTACTTGGTGATGCGAAAGCAGAAGAGGCTGATAAAGTCATTGAAGAATGTGATGAGGAACTCGATGCGCTTAAAGATGCGGAAAAACGTGCTCAAAATTACCAAGTAAACCAATATGCAGTTGCGTGGTAGTTATGCATAGCGAAAAAGTGCTTTTTGGCATATTGCTTCCAATGACTGGGAAAGTTTATGATTTTTGGGTTCCTCGGAATATGAGTATGGGCGGGGTTTGTCGTCTTATTGCGCAGGCTATGGAAATTATTGAACCTGATTTCTTTCTTGCTACGGATAAGACAGCACTTATGTATATGTTAACTGGACAGATTCAAGATTCTTCTATAACGCCGCAAGAAGCTGGGTTTTCCAATGGGGATAGATTTGTTTTGGTCTGATTTGTATGAAAACGAAAGTTAAGGTAATTTCTGGTTCTAACCATACTCTTATTGTCGAGATAGATGAAAGTGTAGAATTTCTTTATCAGGAAGCCGAGTCTCTACGCGAAGGTAATATTCCGTTGTTTTTTCCGCTTACATGGAGAAAGAAAAAGAAAGGCTATTGTCTGGAATATGATTTGGGACTTGCTCGGCCACTTTCTGATTTTCTTAAAACGAATGTTTCTTCAGAGTATGTTGAGCCGATGCTCAAGTCTTTTCTAGATGTTGTTAAAACATGCAGCTGCAGTGCTCTTTCTACGCGTCGAATTTTATTCGATCCCAAACAACTGTATTTTGACCCAAGTGTCTATAAGATGCGTTTTGTCTATTATCCGTTTAGAAATAACAAAATGAAAACTTTCGATCCTCTTATAGCTCTTGAATTTATTGCTGAAGGGACCATGACAAGTGAAGGAGCTGCTACATCAATTGCTTCAAAGGTTCTTAGCTATGCGCGCTCGCATACAATTTTTTCATGGCCGGAATATGAAAACTTGCTGTGTGAATTAGGTATTTTGCATGTTAACGATTTGATGCCTGATAGTAGTTCTAAGCGGCGCGGTTCCAACACGAAGTCTTTTGATTGTCGTGGTATGTATGGATTCGATTTTATGCAAGCTGCTGATTCGGTAACCGTGGCAAGTGGACAGTATGAGAGTTCTGCGCAAGTTTTGCATAAGAATTGGGTACTAATCCGAAAAGACGACGGTGTGAAATGGTCTTTGCATCAAGGGCGTAACATTATCGGGCGTATGAATTCTTGCGATATTGCATTGCAGGATGTTCCTGGCTTAAGTCGAGAACACGTTGTTTTTGTTGTCCAGGAGAGGGAATGCCTTATAGAAGATTTGGGATCAACGAACGGTTGTCGTGTTAATGGCCGCTTGTTGCGGCCGCATTACCAAGAGAAGTTGTATGAAGGAGATGAGATTCAGATAGCAAAAACGCCATTTTTGCTGCAGTATGATTGAACATAAGGGCCATTATATTCTTAAATTACTTTTAGGGCTTTTGCTTTAAACACAGAACCATATATGATTACTTCCTTTTCTTTGTTTATTCGTGGGATTATCCGAAAGACCCAACCCAAGAATTGTTAAAAATGTTTCGTCCTAAACCTAAGGGGATATTTGTCTCATTAGGTTTAGGGATCTCGCTGCAAGATTCCTGTCATCTATTTGTTTGGTTGTTCTTTGTGCGTCGCTAGCTTCCGCAGCACAAACTCCTAAACAACCTAAGCTTAATCGCCCTGAAATTGCAAGTAAATATTCCATTCAAGTTAGCTGGAAAAAGGTTTCTGGTGTAAATGGCTATTACATTTATGTACATGAGCAAAATGGTATGCTCAAGATTGTGAAAGTTGCATCAGGAAGTGATGTTAATGTCAGCCTAAAAGTCCAACAGTCAAAAGCCTTACAGCACAGCCACACTTCAGCGAACGTAAACCCTAACAGGTCAAAGCTCTTATTGGGATAACAAAAATCCCATCTTCAACCTCTCTTGCATATTCTCCAATGCCAGTGATGACAGCCATAAAAGTCGGTTCTTTTGTTTGGGATTTTGGATTAACACAAAGCTTTTTGCGTAACTTCTTTAAATTTTTAATAGCTTTTGCAACTTTTTCTTCACTCGATTTAATTTCAAACGCAGCCCATCTTCCATCAGCAAGCTGGATCACAGCATCGCACTCAAGACCGCTATCATCTCTGTAATAGCGGACGGGTTTGCCATCAAGAAGGTCGAGCGATTGAGCATAAACAGACAAGTCGCGAATCACAAGATTTTCAAACAACAGTCCAAACGTTTGCCAATCATTCAATAAATTATCTGTAGACATTCCTAAAATTGCGCAAGCAAGGCTTGGGTCTGCAAAATAGCGTTTTGGCTTTGTTAAAAAACGCTTTCTATCTCTTGCCTGGGGAGCCCAGCCACCAACTTCTTCAATTAAAAACATTCCAGAAAATGCGTTAAGATATCGCCTAATAATTTCCTGGTGGCTCTTAGCATTTTCGGCGTTGCTTTCTCCAAAAACATCCTTTGCTAAAGTTCTATATGTTGCAGACTGTCCCAAATTGCGAGCAATTGAATTGAGCAAATTCATTGAAATGCTTGCATCAAACCCTAATGACGGCATGCTGTTTTCACATGTTAGCTTGATATATTCACGCGCTATAAATAATGCGTCTTTTGCCTCTAAATCTATTGCTTCTGGCCAGCCGCCTCTGCAGACTAAATTTACAAGCTCCATTGTGTTTTTTTCGACGCGGCACGGTTTGAACTTTTCATTGAATAAGTCTGCCAAAGAAACTTTTGCACTTGATTCGCCTGATTCAGTCAATGACATCGGATACATTCTGATCTTACCGAATCTTCCAGCTCCGCTATGTGTTGGTGTACTATTTGATGAAATTTTTGGAGTGGATGAACCTGTAAGAATGTAAGCACCTCTTGTTTTTGCATTCTTATCTATTTGGTGTCTTGCAGCATCCCATATTTGTGGAACTCGTTGCCATTCATCAATTACGTGCGGTGCATCGCCCAAAAGCATCATTGATGGATCATCTTTTGCAAGCTCGATGTTTTCATCTACATATGTGACAGATGCGCCATGTTGAAGTGCGGACCATGTTTTTCCACACCATTTTGTTCCTGTTATTTCAATAGCTCCAAAAATTTTTAAGAATGATTCAATTTGCTTGTCGACTATGCGGGGCATATATCCGTCTGGTTTGCTATATTCCTTTTGCATTATTTTCCTCTTGCTCTTGCGATTGGTTATTTATATGTAATTATTTTTTTAAGCGTAAACTTGCATGAATAATATTAGCAAAATATTCGGAAAATACACACAAAAAATTCGGATTTTGTAGATTAAATATTCGGAAAAAGCATGTGAAAATATTCGGAAAATCCACACAGAAAGTTCGGATTTTCCAAAAGCGTAGGTCAGAGCTAGTGTTTTTCTAATTCATTTTTAAAGCGATGCGCACAACTTTTGCGACAGCAAATGCAGCAATATATTTGAAAATGTCGATAAAAATAAATGGAATAACTCCGCTAGTGAATGCTGCAGCTGCAGAAATTTGCGCAGCAACCATAAGCCAAGCCCAGCCAAGTGCATAACAAATAATCAAAAAGACAGCTAATGAAATTATGTCGGACAAAACACGTTTGCCGCTGCGTTTATATAAA
This sequence comes from Acutalibacteraceae bacterium, assembly GCA_963606965.1. Taxonomy (GTDB): domain Bacteria; phylum Actinomycetota; class Coriobacteriia; order Coriobacteriales; family QAMH01; genus CAVDAL01. The sequence continues at coordinate 20,150 of CAVDAL010000020.1, read as the reverse complement.
GCGCAGCGAACAAAGCTAGCAAAAGTGCCGCCAAGCAAATAGCTAACCAAAAAGCCACCTGTCGGTCCAACAATATGACCAAGCCCGCCTTGCATTCCGCTGAAGACTGGCAGCCCAATAGCGCCCATAAGCAAGTAAAGTCCTGTTGTTTCTGCAACCTGTTTTGGCTTAAGCAACAAAATAATTAAAGGCATAACAAATGTTTGCAATGTGAATGGCACAGGCCCAAACGGCACAGTGATGAAGCTTGAAACAATTAACAGCGCGCACATTAAAGCACAAAGTGCAATTTCTTTTGCGTGGCTAAGTTGCGGCATCTTTTCTTTTTTGCTTATTTCTTCACCAGATTGTGACATTTAAATCACCTTTGCTCTATCGCGAAACTTTCATTAAAAGCGGGAATTTCCTTATGAATACTAGGAATTATAAAATTTGCTTTGCCGTCTACCTGCTACATTTCCCAATAAAACGGTAAGCGCCTTTGTAATTCAGCAGCAAATGTGTCATAATACTTGTTCGCGTGCCCGAGTGGCGGAATGGCAGACGCGGCGGTCTCAAAAACCGTTGAGGCAACTCGTGCGAGTTCGACTCTCGCCTCGGGCACCATTCATTCAAAATCTCACTCAAATCCAACAATAATATGTGAACTGCACGTATATGTTTTGTTTATGCTGCGTGCAAGTCAAGGTTAAAGCTTGTTCAGTTGTTGGGCGTCGCGTAAGCTTATGTTCCAAAGCTTAATGCGCGGGTCGCTGCAGCAGCTATTCTTATTCAGACCAATAATCAAGCGGCTTATACTTCTTAACTAATTCTAAGCGCAATGCTTCTAAGGTTGAGCAATTTGCAATAACTGTAACAGGTTCATCTTCGTTGGCAAGATCGCGAACAAGTTCAGCATAGCTTGTCTGTGTTCGCATATTTTCTGCAGCAACACCAGCTTGCTTCAAGCGGGCAGCCATGTCTTCATGCTTTGGTCCACCAACAATAACATGTGTTTTAGCGCAACAAAGCTTTTCCCAATTAACGTCTTTAATCCAGTCTGTGCTAAGCCCGTCCATAATTTCTGCGCCAAGTAAACAAACAAGATTTTGTGGCGGCTCTTGTTCAGATACAAGCATATTTATCAGCTGGTTGCAGCCGGCAGTATTCTTCATCAAAAGCAGACGCACTTGTGTGCCATCAACATCAAAAATCTCGAACCTGTGTGCAGCATGAACAAAATGAGCAAGCGAAGAATCAATCACTTCTTCTTCAATACCCAATGCATTCAAGCCAGCAATTGCAGCAATAGCATTATAAATATCATAGCCAGCGCGAATATTTGCAGGAATTGTTTTAACTTTTCCATCAGCATTGCGCACTTCAAGCTTGCAACTTTTTTCTGCACGGTCAGCAATTTTTGTAATAGCAAAGTCAGCCTTATGGTGCTTATATCCACATGATGGGCATTCAAAATTACCAAGATGCGCAAAACTGCGCTGCCCAAAGTTCAAGTCAGCGCCGCACTTCACGCAAGTTACATGTTCATCATAGTCCGCAATTCCTTCATCATAAATATCGCATTCTGCGCCAAACCAAACAACCTTGTTTGGAACTTCGTCTGCAATTGAAGCTACAACTTGGCAATCTGCATCTAAAACAAGAATTGTGTCTGGCACAGTCTTTACAGCTTCGATGATATAGTCGCGAGCTGTAGTCAGATTTGAATATCTATCGACTTGATCTTGATATAAATTTGTGACGACTAAAACTTTTGGCTTCAGCGCGGGAAGAATTCTTTTTGTTGCGCCTTCATCGCTTTCAATAACAGCCCAATCGCTTTTGCGCTTGCCGCCAACAGTTGAATCTAGACAGAGCGTTGTTGCGACACCTTGCGACAAATTGGTGCTTGTTGGGTCATAAGCAGCGCTGCCATACGCATTCAAAATTGCTTGCTGAATGATATGCGTTGTTGTAGTTTTGCCATTTGTGCCTGTAATTACAATTGAATTGTGGCCTTCGCTTAAAACTGACATGAGTTGCGGCTGCACCTTCAAAGCCAGCTTGCCAGGAAGGGCGCGACCTGTTCTGCCCAAAAGTCGCATTGCGCGATAGCTCGATTTGCAAATTGTAATTGCTAATTTTGTTTTTATGCTCATGTTCAGCTTTCCTTTAATTTCACATTGCGCAATAGCTTTTGCTACAAGCTGCGCAAGTATCATTTAAATCGTCGCAATATTTTACAGCTTTTGCACGTGATAGACTTCGCCATCTAATGTTTTAAACTGCGCTTGGTCATCTGTTAAAAGAATGTATCCGCGCTCACTATCCTGTTTTGGCAAAGAGACAGAGCCAGGGTTCAGATATAAATTGTCTTCACCAAAACCTTCCCATGCTGGCACATGAGTATGACCATGGAACAAAATGTCTCCATCTTTAAGCGGCGGCAAATTTTCAGTGTTAAAAACATGCCCATGCGTTGCATAAATAAGGCGCTTACCAGCATAAATAATGCAATAGTCAGCTTGGATGGGGAAGTTTAACATCATCTGGTCAACTTCTGCATCGCAATTGCCGCGTACGCAAAGCAGACTCGCTGCGCGCTCATTCAGCATTGCAGCAACTTTTTGCGGGTCATAATCTTTTGGAAGTTGGTTGCGCGGACCATGATATAAAATGTCGCCAAGCAACAACAAACGGTCCGCCTTTTCAGCATCAAATGCTTCTAAAAGCTTATTGCAATAAAATGCAGAACCATGTATATCTGATGCAACCATTATCTTCATAAAATTGACCTTTCTTTTTAATCCTGCACACCTTTGTGCATATGCCACTTTCTGCAAATACACATAAAATGCGTTGCCAAAATTTGCGTCTAGTAACTATAACCCTTCTTCCAAAAATTCGCATTAAATAATTTTCCAGCTGACACGCGGAATTGCTCTATGCATTTGCGCATTAGCAAAGCAGGTCAATGCATAAAGAAGAATGTGAACTTTAATTCCCATTAAGCCGCTAGCGAAAATAAAATTAATACAAATATCTTGCCTGCTCGTGAGCTTGAATGGTAATGAGGATCAAAGTTGATTTCTCTGTTAACAATGCACAAGCTGTGTTGCACTCCATTGTAATTTTTGTCACACCAAACAGCTCATACTTTATTGTTGCATATTTGCATGAGCGTATTATTAGAAAAGTGCCATTGTAATTAGCTCTCAAAATTCAGGAATAATGATAGTAAAATTTGGCAATCTTCAAGAAAAGGGTATAATGTAGCCCATCTTGAAAGGAATTATCTTGGATAAAATGTCAATGTCCCACGAGGACTACATTGAAGCTATAGTAATGCTTGGCGGTTCCACGCAAAATGCAGTGCGTTCCGTGGACGTTGCCGCAAAGCTTGGCGTTTCTAAAGTGTCAGTCAACAAAGCCTTAACTGTTTTGAAGGAGCGCGGATATGCGCTGCAAAGCCGTTATGGTGGCATCACCTTGACAGAAGAAGGACTGAAATATGGCCAGTCTGTTCTTGAACGCCACAATTTATTGATTGCATTTTTAACAAAAGCAATTGGCATTGATGAAGAACAAGCTGAAAAAGAAGCATGCTTAATGGAGCATGCCATAAGCGATGAATCTTTTGAAAAGTGGAAAGAATTTATTTGCAAGCTTGACCTGTAGCCAACGTGCAGGCATGTATTGCAAAAGTAGGCTTTCAGGTTGTAAAAGCGCAGTCTGCAAGCCGCACCTTTTAAAGCTTAAAAGTGTTATTTATTTGCAAGGATTGTTTTTAAGGGGGACAAGCCTTCAGTAATAAGGGGTCTAAAAAGAAAGGGGAGGGTCTGCGGAAAAAGTGTTTAAGGGAGGATTGCAGACCCTCAGCAAGGAGGGGTGCGGCTTTTCATGAAGCCGCTCTTTTCTTGATTCGTGAACCGAGTCGCACTTCTTTTTAACGAATCTCAGTCGGGGTAAGGTGGGGTTTTCCTTTTTCCGACAATAAGCATTATGCTCTCTTTGCCTTCAAACTTAAAGCGTATTTGAAATAAGCCATAAACTGTACGCAGTTTCCGCACAACTTCACCACAAATAAGGGCTTTCGTCACCTTCGCGTCAACTTTAACTACCGTTCACCTGCGCTCGTGATATACTTTCAAGCGCTGCTTTGATGGAGACAGTTGCATGCATAAGCTTTGTTGAAGAAGAGAAGAGCCCCGTGGCTGGAAGGGCTGCACAACAAAAGCGCATGCAAATTCACTCCGGAGCTGCTTGTTGAACATCATTTTTTTGGTTTTGCAGCCAGCCATGTTAAGAGTTGGCTTACCGTGAAAAGTGCAAAAGCAAAATTTGAAAAAGTAGGCAAGCCGTAAGTCTGGCGAAAACAGACAAATGAGTGGGCTTTGTTCGGCGCGTCTTTGCGGGACGTGCATAGTGCAAAGTCAACCGAGGTGGTACCGCGGAAATTCATCCGTCCTCGATAGCCGAGGGCGGATTTTTGTTTTTATGAGAACATTAAGGAGAGAAAACATGGGTCTTAAAGAAGATCTTGAAGCACTGCGAGCAGATGCTTTAAAGCATATTGAAACTGCTGCAAACAGTGACGTGCTTGAGGAAGCAAGAATTGCAGTTATGGGCAAGAAGGGCTCGCTCACAAATGCTTTGCGTGGAATGCGCGATGTTCCAAAAGAGGAACGTCCGCACGTTGGCAAGATTGTTAATGAAGTGCGCGACCATTTGGAAGCAGCTTTTGAAGAAAAGAAAAAGAAGCTTAATGCAAAAGAACTTGAAGAAAAAATGGAAGCTGGTGCGCTTGATATCACGCTACCAGGCAGAAGCCAAATTGTTGGCACTGAACATTTAATCAATCATATCATTCGTGAAGTTTCTGATATTTTTGCTGGCATTGGATATAGGGTTGTTGACGGGCGTGAAGTTGAAACTGACTATTACAACTTCACAGCGCTGAACGCTCCAGCTGACCACCCAAGCCGCTCAATGCAGGATACATTTTATGTTTTGGATCGCAGCGGCGACGTTGCAAATGTCCGCGGGGAAAGTGACGTTCTTCTTCGCACACAGACATCTGGTTGCCAGGTTCATGTTATGGAAGAAGACAAGCCGCCAATTTATATGATTAGTCCTGGCAAGGTTTATCGCCGCGATGTGGCTGACCCGTCACACCTTCCGCAATTCCATCAAATTGAAGGGCTTGTTGTTGACAAGGGCATCACATTTGGCGACTTGAAAGGCACGCTTGATTACTTCTGCAAAGCATTCTTTGGTGAAGAGCGCAAGACTCGCTTCCGCGCGCACTTCTTCCCATTCACTGAACCAAGCGCAGAAGCAGATGTTTCATGCGGCATTTGCCATGGTGAAGGTTGCCGTTTTTGCAAGGGTACAGGCTGGGTTGAAATTTTGGGCTGCGGCATGGTTGACCCTAATGTCTTTGGCTATGTTGATATTGACCCTGAAGTTTATACAGGCTTTGCGTTTGGCGTTGGCGTTGAACGCTTGGCATGCTTGAAATATAACGTGCCTGACTTGCGTATGCTGCTTGAAGGCGATATGCGCTTCTTGCGTCAATTCTAATTTTGTAAACGTGGAATATAGATAGAAGTGGAGAAAATATGCTTGTTTCAATGAAATGGCTAAAAACTTTTGTTGATGTGCCAGATGAAATGCAAGATTTTTGTGACCGCCTTGACCTTACAGGCACAGGCGTTGAAGGTTTAGAAACTGTTGGCGCGAATTTGGATGGCGTTGTTGTTGGTGAAGTTTTGACATGCGTCGACCATCCAGACAGCGACCACATGCATGTAACTACTGTTAATCTTGGCGAAGGCGAACCTGTGCAAATTGTTTGCGGCGCTCCAAATGTTTGCGCTGGAATCAAGGTTCCTGTTGCAACAATTGGCACTGTCATGCCAGATGGTACAAAGATTAAAAAGTCAAAGTTGCGTGGTCAGCTTTCATGCGGAATGATTTGTTCATCGCGCGAACTTGGGCTTGGCAGCGACCATTCAGGAATTATGATTTTGCATGAAGATGCTCCTGTTGGTGCGCCATTTGCGCAATATAAAGGTTTGAGCGACCAAGTTCTTGATTTGGAAATTACTCCAAACCGTCCTGACTGTTTGTCAATGAAAGGTTTTGCTCGCGAAGTCGGCGCAATTTATAATATCGACTGGCATTATCAGCCACCGTGCGATGTTCCAGGACCAGCAAATGATGAAGATGTGCATGACATCGTGGATGTTGAAATTGCAGAACCGCAGCTTTGCCCACGATATACAGCGCGAGTTATTCGCAATGTGAAAATTGGCCCTTCTCCTGATTGGTTGGTTGAACGCATTACGGCTTTAGGCGCGCGTTCAATTAATAATGTTGTAGATGTAACAAATTATATTTTGTTCGAGCTTGGCCAGCCGCTCCATGCGTTTGACTTGCGTGCATTCCCTAAAGGTGCAGATGGCAAGCATCATGTTAAAGTTCAGTCTGCTGAAGACGGGCAAAAGTTTACAACTTTAGATGGTGAAGAACGCGAGCTTACAAGCGACATGACTTTAATCACAAATGGCACATCTGCTGTTGCTTTGGCTGGTGTTATGGGCGGCCTTGAATCTGAAGTTGTCGACGACACAACAGATGTTTTGCTTGAATCTGCAACATTTTCAACAGCTCACACATCGCGTACAAGCCGCAACTTGAGCCTTGTTTCTGAATCTTCTTTGCGCTATGAACGTGGAGTAGATGCAAATACATGTGAAGAATATAGTGAAATTGCAGCAGCTTTGATTGCTGCTGTTTCTGGCGGCACTGTTTGCAAGGGTGTTATTGATGAATATCCTATTGTTCAAGAGCCTGTGGAGTTGACTTTGCGCCCAGCTCGTTTGCGTGCGCACATTGGTGCAGATATTACAGATGAAGAACAAATTACAATCTTGAAGAATTTGGGCTGCGAAGTTAATGGCAAAGCAGGCGACGAACAGCTGCAGGTTATTGCTCCAACATTCCGCCCAGACTTAATTCGTGAAATTGATCTTTATGAAGAAGTCTTGCGCATTTGGGGCATGGATAGAGTTCCATCAACTTTGCCTGGTGGCACAAAGGTTGGCGGACGCACAAAGCAGCAAGAACAAGTCGAGCTTATGAGCAGGACTTTGCGCGCTTGCGGCTTGAATGAAACAATGACATATTCGCTGGTCAGCGCTAATGATCTTGAGCTTGCACGCATTCCGCAAGGTGACCGCGGTGAAGCTGTAGAAATCATCAACCCAATGAGCAGTGAACAATCTGTTATGCGCCGCAGCATTATCCCAGGACTTTTGCGCTCGATTGCATATAATGCAAGCCGCGGTGTGAAAAATGTTCAGCTCTTTGAACGTGGTGTTGTTTTTGGCACAGCGGAAGGCAGAAAGACTCCAAAAGAACAGACCTTGCTAGCTGGTGTTATGACTGGTTCATTCCATGCGCATGCTTGGAATAGAGAAGAAGTTGAAATTGACTTTTATGATGCAAAAGGTGTTGTGGAAACTTTGCTTCGTGAACTTTGCACACAGAAGGTTCGCTTTAAAGCAATGGATGCAGATGAAGCTCCATGGTTGCAGCCTGGTCGTGCTGCACAAATTTTGAGTGGTGGCGCAGTTCTTGGCTGGGTTGGTGAAATTCATCCGCTTTCTTGCCAAGCTTTTGATATCGATGCATCTGTTGTTGCTTTTGAACTGGATGTAAAGCAGCTGCTTAATACATCGCAAGATCAGCGTCCATATGTTGATGTTCCGCTTTATCCTGGAATGGAAATGGATTTGGCTTTGGTTGTTGATGAAGATGTAAGCGCAGAACGCATAGCTTCAGCCATCACAAAAGCTGGCAAGCAACTGCTTGAAGACGTGCAACTTTTTGATGTTTATCGTGACGACAAGCGCGTTGGCGTTGGCAAAAAGTCGATGGCATATCGCTTGTCTTACAGAGCGGCAGACAGAACTTTAACTTCTGAAGAAGTTGAGCAAGTTCATGCAAAGATCGTGAAGAAGGTTTGTGCTGCTTGCAACGCGCAAACTCGCGCGTAAAATAGCTTCACTAATTGCTGCAGGGAAAGGCTATTTAAAATGACAACACTTGGCAAAACTTTGATGGTTGCAAACCCTACTGCACAAAGCGGGAAGGGTTTGCAGGCTGCAATTCATGCTACGCAAGCATTTGAAACTGTGCTTGGCAAACAAAATTTTGATGTTGAATATACACAGTCTGCTTGGCATGCTGCTGAAATTGTTGAACATATGAGTGATGACTATCAAACGCTTGTTGTTCTTGGTGGCGATGGTGTTATTCATGAAGCTGCAAATGGCATGATGAAGCGTCAGCCGCAAGACCGCCCAGTGTTTTCAATCATTCCTGTTGGCTCTGGCAATGATTATGCAAAGAGCTTGGGAATTTCTGAAAAAATAGATAAAGCAATTCAGCAAACTTTGCTTTATAACGTGCAACCTGCAGATGTAGGCTGTGTTAATGGCGAATACTTTGTCGAGACACTTTCCTTCGGGCTGGATGCTGCAATTGCAATTGATACAATGGAGCGCCGCAAATATACAGACAAAAAAGGCGCGGCGCTTTATTTTGAATCTGGCATGGACATCTTGCGCAATCATTTGGACATTTATGAATATGATCTTGCTGCAAAAGATGTTGAGCCTCTTGGTGAACATGAACTCAAATTTTTAGAAGGCCAAAGCGTTTGTGACGAATCATTGATGTTTGCTGTGCAGATTGGACGCACATATGGTGGTGGCTTTATTATTTGCCCAGAAGCAAAAATTGATGATGGTCTTTTTGATGTATGCATTGCTCATCCAAAGCTTAGTGTTGCAAGTGCTATTGCTGTTTTTGCAATTGCTATGAAGGGTCACCATACTGGCTTAAAGCGCATGGAATTTGGCAGATGCTCAGGTATGAAATTGAGCTTTAATATGGCGCCACCGTGTCAGGCCGATGGCGAAAAGATTGAAGCAAAAGATTTCGACATTTCAATGAATAAGCATGCTTTACGAGTTGTGAAAGGTTAGCTTGTAAGCTTAAACTTCCTCTTCATCAATTTCATAAACATATTCGTCATAGTGCTTGACCTGCGCTTTTGGTTCTTCGATTTTTGCACCAAGTTTATTTGCGGGTTTATATGCAAAACTTAAAAGCTTGAAAATTCCAACATTTATTGCTGAGCCAAGAATGCCGCAAATTATATATGTGAGTGGATATGGCAAGCTAAAGATTGTATACATTGGGAATATGCCACTCCAAGCCCATCCATTTTCAATGCCAGTTGGAATGTAGCCCACATTAGCACTTATTGCTTCAATATTCCATATTCCAAAAGTTGCATGCATAAAAAGGGAAATTATCGGAATTATAACGCTCAAAATTGCGCATAATATGACAGTTGATTTTAAGCTTGCCCAATCTGGCACAGGCTCTGCAATCTTTGTTCTGGTTTTGACTTCCTTTTTTCTTTCTATTGGGAAAAGCATACATTTCTTGCGGAAGAAGATAAGCAGCACGCATGTAAGAATTGCTTCAACAAAGCCCCAAAGAGCTAGAGCATTTGCAAGAATGCTTGGAATTGCAACGGTCAGCGGGTATGGAGCATAAAGTGCATTGCCAAGTGAGTCATGGAAAAGCAGAGGTTGCAAGCTGCAAAATATTGCAGAGATTAGCGATGATATTACAAGTGCTATATATGAACCAACAAAGCCTCCAAGCAGCTCACCGCGCAAGCCTTTGATAAGCCTTGAAAATATCCAATAAATTCCATATCCAACAAATGGCAAAATGAATGCCATAACAAAAGCATTTGCACCAAGGCAAAGCAAGCCGCCATTGCCAAAAAGCACAGTTTGAACAAGCAAGGCAGCCGTGACGGCAACAACAGCAGCCCAAGGCCCAAACAAGATTGCAATTATCACAGCGCAAACAGCGTGAGCACTTGTTCCACCTGAAATTGGTAAGTCAACCATCATGACAAGGCAACTTATAGCTGCTGCAAATCCAAGCAGAGGGATGCGTTCGCGTGGAATTTTTGCATGAGTTTTTTTAATTGCAACAACAAGCAACACAACAAATATAATGTCTAAAACTATACAAGTTGAAGGACTTAAATAATTTTCAGGCATGTGCATTTGTGCGCTCCTAGCGTTTTGATATAAATTAGCTTATTGCTTTATATCTTATAACAAGTTTTGTCTATGCAAGCGCAGTTTTTGCTTAAGCTCGCACTAAATTCATTTTTTGATTATCGCAAATATTTATAATAAGCAGCACATGAGCCTTCACTTGAAACCATGCAAGGTCCAACAGGGTGTTCAGGGCTGCAAGCAGTATTAAAAAGCGGGCAATCGTCTGGCGCCATGATTCCGCGCAAAATGTCGCCACAACGGCATCCGCGTGGATCTTTAGTTTCTTCAACCTGTGGCTGCAAACGTTCAAATGCATCAAACTTTGCAAATTCTTTGCGCAACTTATATCCAGAATTGGGGATAAGGCCAAGGCCGCGCCATGTTGCATCGCAATGTTCAAAGACTTCGCTAATTGCTTCAATAGCGGCAGTGTTGCCTTCATCACGCACACCACGTGGATAAGCATTTTCAATTTCTGCTCTGCCTTCTGCCAGCTGGCGCATTAACATTGCAATGCCTTCCAAAACGTCGACTGGCTCAAAGCCTGTTATAACACCAGGAATGTGATATTTTTCTGCAATAAATTTATATGGCTCCATGCCAATGATAGTGCTTACATGGCCTGGCAAAATAAGAGCTGTCAATTTGACTTCTGGGTCGTTTACCAGCACATCTAATGTGTTTGGAACAGTTTTGTGAGCTGCAAAAACAGAGAAATTTTCCAAGCCCATGTTTGCTGCACGTTTGATTGTTGCAGCAATTAAAGGAGTTGTTGTTTCAAAACCAACGCCAACAAAAACAACTTCTTTATCTGGGTTGTCTTGTGCAATTTTTAAAGCATCAAGCGGTGAATAAACAATGCGAATGTCATGGCCTGCAGCTTTTTCTTCATTGAGTGAAGATGTAGAACCTGGCACGCGTGTCATGTCGCCAAATGTTGTAAGAATTACATTATCAATGCGCGAAAGAGCAATGACTGTGTCGATGTCTTTGTTAGCTGTCACGCAAACAGGGCAACCTGGCCCGCTGATAAGGCGCACACCTTGTGGCAAAATGTTCCTGAAGCCATTGCGAGCAATTGCCACTGTGTGGGTGCCGCAAACTTCCATCAAGTTGATTTGTCCGCCACAGCGCTCAAGCGCAGCAGGAGCTAAATCTTGAATGCATTGAATGAGTTCGCGCCCAAGTTTTGGGTCTTTAAATCCGGAAAGATCCATCTTTGCACCACCCTTTAAGCTTTGCCCATACCAGGATTATCTTCGGCAATTAAGTCTGGGAATTGCTTAATCAAATCCAAAGTTTCTTGTGCGAATTGTTCATCTACAATTTCAATGCCATAGCCAGCATGAACCAAAACGTAGTCATCAATCTGCACTTTTGGCACAAGATCAAGTGCGACATTGCGTGTGACACCAAGAATGTCAACTTCACCCATCATATTCTTTTCATCAATAGATTTAACCTTTGCAGGAATTGCAAGACACATGTTATTCTCCCAAGATTTTTGCTCGTGCAACAACTGCTTGTCCGTAAGATATGCAGCCGTCGTTTGGTGGTAATTCAATATTTGTATATATATTAAATCCAAGTTTGGATAATTCAGCTTGCAATGAGTCAAACAGCAGACGATTAACCATGCAGCCGCCGCCGAGCGCGACATCATTAACTTGATATTTATCGCGAATTTCTTCACACTCTTGCACAATCGCTTTTACAATTTTTTTATGGAAGGCAAGCGCTGTGATTTCTTGGTCGTTTTCTTGCGGGGTGTTGGCGATTGATGCTTCAGCAGCGCGAAGCTCTTTTTGTGCTTGCGCTTCAAGCAAGCATGCTGCTTCACCATCATAAGAAACTTTGCCGCAAAGCCCAAGGAGCGCAGCCATTCCATCAAAGAGCCTGCCAGCAGAAGAGCAAAGCGGAGAGTTCAATTTCTTGTCATACATTTGGCCAAGAAGTTCGCGCTGTTCAAGCTGTGAGAGAAAGTCGCTAAATTCAGGATTTTCGAGCTGACCGTGAGTGCGCAAAATTGAATATGCAATTCTGCGTGGGTCTTTTATTGCGGCTGCTCCTCCAAGAAGGGGGATTTGCGGCAAGTGCCACAAGCGCGTAAAGCTTGAACGCGTTGTGAGTAAGATTTCTCCACCCCAAATTGTGCCATCATCGCCATAACCTGTGCCATCAAGTGCAATGCCAATAACTGGATTATGCAGGCCATTTTCACCCATGACAGATGCAATATGAGCATGATGGTGCTGAACTTCTAAAAGCGGTAAATCGTTTTCGGCAGCATATTCGCGAGCCCACTTACTGCTTATATATTCAGGGTGCTTGTCGCAAACTATATATTCAGCATGCAAATCAAAAAGCTTTGAATAATGCATGAAAGCTTCTTGCCAAGCATTCCACGCGCCCAAAGTTTCAAGGTCTCCAAGGTGTTGTGAAATATATGCGCGGTTGCCTCGCCAGAAACAGAAAGTGCTTTTTTGTTCAGGACCGGCCGCAAAGATTGTTGGCGCTTTTGCAGCGCTCTTGTGAATTAGCGGCGCTGGAGCAAGCCCGCGAGCTCGACGAACAGTTTGTTGCTTTTTGTCAGCGTGTCGCACTCGCACAACTGAATCATCATATCGCGATATTATTGCGCGGTTGTTCCCAAGGAAGGCATCTGCAATATGTGCCAGAAATTCGAGCGCATCTTCATCCTTTGCAACAATTGGCTCGCCACTGCGATTGCCGCTTGTCATAACAAGAGGGAAGTCAACAAGTTCAAAAAGCAGGTGTTGTACAGGAGTGCTTGGAAGCATGAGCCCAAGCTCTGGCAGGCTGCCAGCGATATTTTCTGCAACTTGTGCAGTAGCGCCTTCGCAATTTTTATCAATCTCTTCAATATCTTTACGCAGACATAAAACTATTGGGCGCACGCTGCCGCAAAGTAAGTCTTCTTCGCCTTGCGTAATATCGCAAATCTGCTTTGCGGCTTCAATATTTTTGACCATGATAGCCAGAGGTTTTGCTGGGCGGTGTTTGCGGTCGCGCAATTTTTGTACAGCTTCAAAATTTGTTGCATCGCAAGACAAATGCCAACCGCCAAGACCTTTGATCGCTAAGACTTTGCCTTCGCGCAAGGCAATCGATGCGCGTTTTATAAGTTCATCAGAATCTTTCTGATTATTAGCAACCTGCATTTTTCCATCTTCAAACCACCACAAATGCGGGCCACATTCAAAGCAAGCATCAGGCTGTGCGTGATATCGTCTGTCTTCTTCATCTTTATATTCATGTGAACATTCATTACACATTTCAAATTCATTCATAGAAGTTGCCGCGCGGTCATATGGCAAATCTTCAATAATTGTGAAGCGCGGGCCGCAATTTGTGCAATTGATGAAAGGGTAGTGATATCTTCTGTCGTTTTTATCAAAAAGTTCGCGCGTGCAATCTGGACATGTTGCAATGTCTGGGCAAATAAGAGTATCGCGTGATCCATCATCTTTTGAGCGCACAATTTCGAAGCTGTCTGCAAAATTAGAGTCAAATTCTGCATCGCAAATTTCAATTGAAATTATGCGTGCTGGAGCAGGTGCATCGCTTTGCAAGCGTTTATAAAATTCAGCATTTTGTTCGGTGCTGCCTTGAGCCAAAATATGCACGCCATCAACGTCATTTCTTACCCAGCCGCACACGCCAATTTTGCGCGCAAGCCGTGCAACGAAAGGCCGAAACCCTACGCCTTGAACGATGCCATTGATATGTATGCTCTGTGATACCATTTCAAACTGTCCAAACATAAATTACGAAATCATTCTAAAGGTTTTATGAAAGAAAATAATCAATATAGCCGTTTGACTCCGCTTATGATGGTGCATTTAGCGGCACCGCACACTTGGCCTGGCGCTTCTGTGTTGCCGCCAATATTTGCTGCTATTTTTTCGATGATGAATGAATATGAATTTTCACTGCCAATTTTCACATTGTTGTTGGCATGTTCTGTTTTGGCTCAGTCTGCTGTGAATACATTGAATGACTGGTCAGATTATCGCAAAGGCACAGATACGGTGGAAAATTCGGACGACCCAACAGATGCTGTTTTGGTTTATGACAATCCAAACCCGAAAAGCGTGCTTGCTCTTGGCATATCATTTATGGTACTTTGTGCTATTTGCGGCCTTGCTGCAACATGGTGGTCGGGCTCTGTCATTCCAATCTTGATTGGCATCATCGGGGCGCTGGCTATTGTTTGTTATTCATCAGGCAAGCTTCCAATTTCATATTTGCCTTTGGGGGAAGTTGTAAGCGGCGTCATCATGGGCTGCTTTATTCCTTTGGCTGTTATTGTTATTTTTGCAAGTCACAGCTTGGAAGCTGGAGCATTTGGCTTGTTTGGAGCTTGGGATATTTGGGAATGGCTGTTTGCAATTTTGTGCACAGCTCCTTTTGTTTTAGGGATTGGCCTTACAAATGCAACGCAAAATAATTGCGACATAGAACGCGACAAAGAAGCTGGCCGCAAAACTTTGCCAGTCTTGCTTGGTCGCAACAAGTCGCGCATTGTTTATAGAATTTTCATCGTGTTTTGGATTGCAACATCCTTGCACTTTTCATTCAATTTAGCAGGAGTAACAGGACTTTGGGTTGCGGTTATTTGCATTTTGTTTGGTCTTCCAAGCATTTGTAAATTGCTAACACTTCCTTTGACTCCAGATGTTCGCGGCGCAGGAATGGGTGCAATTGTCAAAGCAAATTTGTTCATTAATGGCGCATATATTTTGGCGCTTATCTATTTATTAATTCAGGTGTAAATATGGCAAAAGAACATGTACATGGCGTTTTTCAATCTGTAGCGAAGCAATATGATGCAGCAAATAATCGCATAAGCTTAGGGATGCACCACGCATGGAAGCGCGCGCTTGTGCAAGCTGCTATTAAAGTTGTGCCGGAAGAAGGCGGCAAAGTTTTAGATGTATGTTGTGGCACAGGTGATATTACAGCACGCATTGCAGGTGAGCATTCACATGTGCAAGTGACAGGCTTGGATTTTTCAAGTGAAATGTTAAAAGTTGCTCATGCAAGAACAGACAATCTTGAAAATGTAGAGCTTATTGAAGGCAATGCAATGGAGCTTCCTTTTGAAGATAATTCTTTTAATGCTGCTGTTGTGAGCTTTGGCCTTCGCAATACTCCAGATTATTTGCAAGTTGTACAAGAGATGACTCGCGTTGTGAAAAGTGGCGGTATTGTTGCTTGCTTGGATGCATCTGTTCCATCGAATGCATTTGTGAAGCCTTTTTATACATTCTATTACAAAATTATCATGCCAACTTTGGGCGGCGGATTTTCAAAGCGCAGCGAATATAAATGGCTTTATCAAAGCACGCAAGATTTTTTGACAAAGCAGCAGCTTAAAGAGTTGTTTGAAGAAGCTGGGCTCAAGGACGTTAGCGTGCGTTCATTCATGTGTGGTGCAGCAGCCTTGCACGTCGGTAACGTCGCTTAATCCTTATTATGATTAAAATGTTCGTTGTACCATTTATTAGTCCAACCAGGTTTGCCTTCAAGGGCGCCATCTTCTGCTAACATTTGCATTATTGTTGAATAATTTCTGTACCACTCTAAATCTTTTTCTGCTTCAGCGCGCAATCTCTCTTCTTTTTCTATGCGCTTTCGTTCTTTAGCTTCCAATTTTTGTTGCTCTTCAAGCTCTGCGATGAATGGATCTTTGTCAATAAGATTATAACCACGTTCATAGCGGAAATAATCTTTTTCGCGCTTGCTGCAATCTGTGACTGAAACTATTTGTTCTACTGTTTCATCTGTATAATCTTCACGAATCCTATATGTAAGTTCTGTTGCTTCATCATAATTCAAGTGTCTGTTAAGGTGGCGAATCACTTCTTCGCAAACTTTTGGAGTGCAATTACTTATGATTTTAGAAATTTTTGTATCCGTAAGAATTTCTTCAACTTTAAAAATTCTTCCATGCGCAATTTCTGTCATGATATATGCATCTTGGATAGAAGAATCATCATCGATATCATTACATATTTCAAACATCTGTTCATCAGTGAATTTTTGCCCTGAATAAATACTTGATTTTATTAGATTGATAAGAATTTGTGAATCATATGAACTATATTCAAGGAATTCCATTATCTCTTTGTAATTTGGAAATGTTTTACATTTTGCAAGCAGGTCATCAAAGTCTCCAGAATACCAATCATTCAATTGAATAATTTCTGCTGGCGTCAAACCATCTAGACCATTTTCAAAAGCATGCTGAATATACCAGTCGCTATCATTTGCCCATTCCAAGCCAGCAAAAAGAGCTTTTGCATTTGGAGTTTTCAGGCGCGCATATTTAAAAAGATCCTGATGAGAATCTTTTGGTGTGCCATCATAAATGCTCCAAGTCACTTTTATTTGCTCCTTTTATCTTGAAACTGATATGCATTATTTTAGCACTGCATTGCGACAGCGTTTTTTTAGTAGCTTGTTATGTACATGCAGCGCCGTGCGCAGCCCGAATGTCCATTATCCCGTCAAAATGCAAAGTTTTGCAGCTACAATATACAACCGTGTGAGCATCTGCTGGTGTATGAAAATCCGCAGGAGCATAGGCACTAACAGAAAGGTACATGAATAAAATGGCGAAGAAAAAGTTCGATTACTTTCAGGCATTTGCTGATTCTGCAGAATATGCTGTTGAATATGCAGAAGGCTTGCAAGCTTATTTAGAGAAAAATATTGATCTTCAAAAAGAAGGCCGTGAGCCTTTGATTGATCATGCAATTGAAAAATTTGAAGAGCTACATGAACTCGAACATAAAGCAGATGAAATCAAGCATAACTTGCTCACAGCCTTGGCGGTTGAATTTATTACTCCAATTGAACGTGAAGACATTCTTGAATTGACTGAAGCTTTAGATACAATCGTTGATGACTTAGATGACGTGCTCCAGCGCATGTATATGTATGACGTTCATTGCGTCACAGATGATTGCGTTGAAATGGCTCATGTTGTCACTCGTTCAGTTTATGCTGTAAGGGACGCAACAAAGCTTCTTTCAAACTTCAAAAAGCACCCTAAAGACTTGTATATGAATCTTGTAAAGATTGATACATGTGAAGAAGAGGGCGACCAAATTTATATCAAAGCAATGCATAAGGTTTATGCAGCAGCAAAAAATGGCGGCTCCATGATTGATGCTTATGGCATTGGCGGTTTGCTTTCTGCTTTGGAAAAGTGCTGCGATGCTTGCGAATCTGCTGGCGGCGCTATGACTACTGTTATTATGAAGAACAGCTAATTTGTTGTTTTGAATTGTGTTGACGCTGGACTTTTGCTGCAGGTTTGAACTTAAGCCTTAAGCTTTAAAGTCCAGCTTTTTATTTTTATGAAGGAATGTGCAATGGATGTAATCGATGTTAAAGAAGTTGAAGAAGCAGCACAATTTTTGCGTTCGAAA
The DNA here is from genome assembly GCA_963606965.1 of Acutalibacteraceae bacterium. GTDB lineage: Bacteria > Actinomycetota > Coriobacteriia > Coriobacteriales > QAMH01 > CAVDAL01. The sequence continues at coordinate 2,551 of CAVDAL010000020.1, read as the reverse complement.
ATGCATAGCAATCCTGAAATTGCTTTAGTGCTTGGTTCTGGAATGGGCAATTTTGGCGAAACTATTGAAGGCGCAATTGTTATTCCATATAGTGATGTTCCTCATATGAATCATCCGCGTATAACTCCACACAAGGGCAATTTTATTATTGGTAAAGTTCAAGGTAAGAGTGTGATTTGTTTGCAAGGCAGATTGCATCTTTATGAAGGTTTTACTGCGCAAGAAGTTGCATTTCCAATTTATGTCTTGGGCAAGCTTGGCATTAAAACTTTGATTGCAACAAATGCTGCTGGCTATATTAATCCATCATTTAATACTGGCGATATCATGCTTATTACAGACCACATCAACATGCTTGGTCGTAACCCATCTGTTGGAATGCATGCAGATGAAGACTTTAAGATTTTCTGCGACATGAGCGACCCGTATACGCAAGCTTTGCGCGATCTTGCCCTTGAATGTGGCAAAGAATGTGGCATTGATTTGCAACAGGGCGTTTATTATGCAACTCTTGGCCCATGTTTTGAAACTAAGGCAGAAATTCGTGCTTTTGCAATTCTGGGCGCAGATGCTGTTGGCATGTCAACTGTGCTTGAAGTTAATGCAGCTTGTGCTTGCGGCATGCAAGTTCTTGGAATTTCATTGCAAACAAATGCTGCTGCTGGCGTGCAAGTGGGGCACAAGTTAACAGGCGCAGAAGTTTATGAAGAAGCTGCAAAAGCAGCAACAAAAATCCAAACGCTTGTTAACGCTGTTGTTTCAAAATTGAATTAATTTAGCTTTGTACTATCAATTAAAGAATTGAGTTCGCGGGCGTTGTGAACATCGAGCTTTTTGTACGCATTACGCAAGTGATATTTGACTGTATTTTCACTGACGACCCAGCTTTCTGCAATCATGCTGCGCGTCATTCCTTGTGCAAGTAAAACAATAGCTTCAGTTTCGCGTTCTGTTAAAGCATGATCTTCGCAGCATTTTTGTGCTCTAGCTTCACGGCTAAGCTCGGCGCTATGTGCACTTTCAAGCTTAACAGCTGCAATTTCTTCTTCACTTACCTTGGCAATTTCTTGTCTTTGCAAATATGCATTAATAACTATATATGCAATGAATAGCAGAGCATAAATAACAGCTAAAAATTCAGCTAAAGTTTTTAGCATTGCAAAGCTTGGGTCAAAAGCTCGCAGTGCACTAAAGCCGATTAAGCGCCCTAGAATTCCAGATGAAGCAAGAATGCTTATAACAAAAATTGTCATCAGTTTGCCAGCGCGCACGCCTCGTGGCATGTAATCCATCAGTAATGCCCAAGTGAAAATGTATAGCAAAATATTTGCCGCGCCAATAATTATGACAGGGGCGGCAATGAATCCAACTGCGCCTGAAATAAAAAGCAAGAGTGCGAGAACAAGTGCCACAAGTGCAATAAAGCAACAAGTAGAAATTGTGACTTTGCTGCTTAGCTTCCGTGCAAAAACCAAAATGCATAAAACTACAAGCGCACAAAGTGCTTGCCAGCTGCCAAAGCCCTGAGAATTTATAACAAATGGGTTGTAAAGCATGTTTATAAAAATACTTGAAATTAAAACGCTAATTTGAATGAGAATTGTGAAAAGCCATATTGCATTTTTTGAATTTGAACGCGATGAAAATATGCGCTTTGATTGTTTTTCAGTTTTTGCACTTGATTTATTGCCATTGGATTCTTGTGAAGTATCCTTGTCAGTGCTTAACTCAAAATTGCCAACGCGTTTTTCCTGCTTGCTATATACCAGAGTACACACGCCTGCAACAAGCGGAGCAATAGCATGCAGCACGTCGATGATTATATTATTTATGAATCCCAAAAGCAGGATTGCACAAAAAACAATGCCTGCAACAACTACAAATCCATGAACAGTTTTTGTTTGTGCTGTTAAAAAGCATTGCGCCCACCATAGCAAAACAATTGCACATAATGCTTGATTGGCGCAAACAGCTACTGCACAAATTATGCCGCTAAAGTGGAATATACAGCAAGAACTTAGCACACAACCACAAAAAGACAAAATAGCAGTAATGTTGGCTCTTGCATTGAATTTGCAGAAGTGTAATATCAAAGCCGCAGCAATAAATGCAATGATAAAAGACATGCATGCAAGTATTGAAAAATCATAATGTTGCGGTCTGTCAAGCTGCAACAAGCTGCCGTCGCTCCACAACAAGAACGCTGTAAAGCCAATGACTAGCATATGCTTATGTTGTTTTAAACAGTCTTTGCTCATAATCTTTAAAAGTAAAAATGCACATTAATTGAGTTAAAAAATGTAAGAGCATTTATACCATATTTTCACTTAAAAAATTGTGTCAAGCTATTCTGCATCATGAATAGAGTTTAACTAATCTTTTATATGGTAGAACTAAAAACAAACTTATATTAAAAATTTGACGTTGAAATATCTTCATGTAACAAATGCCGCAATCATTGAAAGTAAAAAACTTGGGGGCAAAATAGTTGTTTTTCATGCGAAAATGTACCCAAATTTAGAGCCATGTCGTGTATTCCGTGCAAATTGAG
>CAVDAL010000019.1:0-2040 GCA_963606965.1 Acutalibacteraceae bacterium | reverse complement strand
GTCAAATATCAGATTAAAACTGAAAGCAATGGATGGACAGATATTGATTCAGCTATTGATGCTGGAATATATAGGTTGAAAATTGTCCCTACTGAAGAATCTTCATGGACAGACTATTTATATTCAAAAGAATATAGCATTGTAAAGGCTGATGATCCTGCTGTTACGCAGTTTAGTTATCCTGTGAAATATGTTGGAGCGGGCGGAACTTCAACTTTGATAAATTGCCTATTCCTTGTTACAGAAAATTCAGAAGTTAAAACTTCTGGAGTTTCAACTGCCACTCAAAGTAGCAAAGGTGTGCCTGGAATAGAGCTGCCTACATATGATGGCGATTTATATTTGCCATCAAAAATGGATTTGAATGGCAGCACTTATACATTAACAAAGTTAGGGAAGTATTCCTTCAACATTGGATTAAGCACGATTAAGTGTGCTATCCATATTCCAAGTACTGTCACTAGCTTTGAGTCGGATTTATATTCTTCCATTAATTATGGAAATTCATATTCTATGTGTGGCTTCAGTACAATCTATTATGATGGTGACTGCAATATTTCTATCATGATGACAAGTTCAACTTCTTTGTCATGGACTGTGAATGGCACTGGAAATAGCAATACAAATGAAGTTATATTTGGCGGAAAAGTAAGCAATTATATAAAGAATCTTAACCGCAGTGACAAGTTCCATTTTAATTCGGCTGGCAGCAGTAGTGCAGAATCGAATGGCAAAGCATTTGCTAAAGTTAAATTCTATGATAGCGAAGATGCATATAATAATAATTCAGAACCAATAGCCACTGTTGGAATCTTGTATGGAACGAAGGTCAAAGACCTTTCTTTGCCAAATGTAGAAGTGACAGTTTCTAAAAATATGGACAAAATTCCTAGTTTAAGTGATGAAAATAATTTTTGGCAATTTGTTGGCGTTGATGATTTAAATACACAGATTGAAGATGGAACGCTTTGCTGTTACCAAACAAGAATTTCTGAAGCAAACTTAGATTGCTGCAGTGTTGAAACTGAACTTGACAGATATATTGCGACTGGAAGTGCAATCAATCCAAAAGTTATTGTTGAAAATGTCTGCACAGGAAAAGAACTAGGAAGTAAGGAATATACAATTTCATATAAGCGCAAAAATGGCGACAAATGGGAAGATACAAAAGATGTGTCGTCTGCTGGTACATTGCGTGTGAAGGTGGAGCCCAGCTCAAGCTCTTCTTATTCAGGTCTTGCATACTCGCTCCCTTATGAAATTTATAATATTGAAAATGGAGAGTGCGAAATCTTTGAAGCTCCTACAGATTACTTGGAAAATGGAACACAGTGGTGCCAGAATGTGAAGGCTTCATCACAGGTTCTTTGTTCATATTGCATCTTGCAGCCTGCGACTTCTTCAGAAGACGGCATTATCATGGTGTCGCGTAGTTCAACAAGCGATAAAGATATTTATTCGAATTATGTTTCTGCGCCTTGTGTTTCAACTAGCTTAGACGGAACATTAATTTTGCCGCAAAGCATAAAAACTAGTGAAGGCACATTTAAACTTGTTGCTGTTGCTAATAATATTGAAAAATCTCAAACTGGGGCAGAGGCTACTGGCTATGCAAGAAATGCATGGCAAGCTTTTGCAATGTCCAATTTGACAGGCATAGTAATTCCAAATTCGCTTGATTATGAAGCAGCAAAGCAAGCTACAAGTGGGTGGTATAAACAAGCAAGTAATACTTTTGATTTTGGTGAAAGCTCAGATTTAGAAAATGTATATTTTAATGGCGATTTTGCAGATTATAAACTTGTTACGCCTGGTCAATATTCAACATTTTCTGCCTATTCATATCATGCAAACTATATATTTATGGGCGAGCATGCAACAATTAGCACGCCTTATGAAAGTGGATATCTTGGCATTTATGCTAATGTAGTTTTTTATCCAAGCAAGGCAGATGCTGCTGCTGGCACAAACGCTTTGAGCTCTGCGCGTATTTTGCATTCAACAAAATTAAGTGAACTTAATGATAGCTTGAATTTAAAG
>CAVDAL010000018.1:0-3686 GCA_963606965.1 Acutalibacteraceae bacterium | reverse complement strand
AGATACATCAAATGTAACAAATATGGCTGGGATTTTTTCAGGCTGCAGTTCCCTCGCATCAATAAATTTATCAAAATTAAATACTTCAAATGTAACAAATATGGAATACATGTTTAATAATTGCAGCAAACTTACAACGATAGATATCTCAAACTTTATCACGTCAAAAGTTAAGAACTTTTCAGAGATGTTTAGTGGCTGTAGCTCATTAACAACTCTAGATTTATCCGAACTAAACACATCTAGCGCAACAACTATAGCTTCTATGTTTTCAAATTGCAAATCTCTAACTTCCATAAGCTTGTCAAATTTTGATACTTCAAATGTTGCAAATATGGCTAAACTATTCTCAGGGTGCTCCTCTCTTACCTCGATAGATTTATCAGAATTCAATACACCAAAAGTTACTGATATGGGCGGTATGTTTTCTGGTTGTTCGTCAATCACAAACTTAAATCTTCATGGTTTTAATTGCCAAAACGTTATCGATATGCACGAAATGTTTAAAGAATGTAGTAAGCTTACCACGCTTAACTTGTCAGATTTCAATGCTTGCAGTATTGTTGAAAATGAATACAACAGTGGTATATACGATATGTTCTCTGGTTGCAGTAAATTATCAACACTCAACATGTCAAATTTCAATGCCAAAAATCTCACAAGTACAGCAAACATGTTTTTCGGACTTTCTTCTCTAGTGGATTTGAATTTATCAAACTTTGGAGGAGAAAATGTTACAAATATGAACAGTATGTTTTCAAGCTGTCGGTCTTTGCAATATCTTGATCTAACAGATTTTGATACTTCCAATGTAAAGAATACATCGAATATGTTTTCAAGCTCCACCACACTCAAAAGAATATATGTTTCAGATAAATTTACAATTCTTGAAGATTGCAGCACGGGCAATATGTTTAATAGCTGTAGAAGTCTCATTGGCGAAAAGGGTACAAAATATACTTACTCTTATACCGACGGCACATATGCCCGCATTGATGGTGGGACAGAAAACCCTGGATATTTCTGGTCAGCAGAATCATTGAAGCTTCCAACAATTGACACTCAGCCAGTTGCCACACATGCGAAGCAGCACGACTTGAACGTCTCGCTAAGCGTTGCAGCTAGCTTGCCACCTGTTGGCAATTACATTGGCACACTTTCATATCAATGGTACAAAGCTGGCGAAGATGGCGACATAGCAATTGATGGTGCAACGTCAACAACGCTAGATATCGACACAACAGTTATGGGCAAAGAAACTTACTATTGCAAAGTCGCCAACACATATGATGGCGGCGTTGGATATGCAAACACAGACAAGGTTGACGTCGAAATTATATCCGCAACAGACGCAGTCGCTCCAATCGTCAAGCTCAAAACGGATGCAAAAACTTATGCGGCATCCAACGCCACAGATGCAGGTAATATTGAAGTTGACGCTACTTTGCCATTCACAGACGTTGGCACATTGAGCTATCAATGGTATGAAGCGGAAAACGCAGATGGCAGTGAGGCAAATGCAATTGATAATGCAACAAGCAAGGCTCTTGCAATCGACACAAGTGCAAGCATTGGTAACCATTATTACTTTTGCAAAGTCACAAACACTTTTGGTGAGCTTACACCAACTTCCACAAACTCTGATGTAATCACTGTTTGCATCACAGAAAGCCAAGATAATGTAGATGCAGTAAACACCATCAACACAACCGCAATCGAAGTTGAAGCAGCCTTGACTGCCGAGGCTCTTCCCTATTTAAGTGCAGACGAAATTCAAGCATTCAAGGACAAGTTAGCGCAAGCCAAAGACGCAGCAACAGATGCTGTTTTGGCTGCTACAGGTGCAGACATCAGCACTGTGCTGACTGCAAACTTGACAACAATCAAAGACGTTCAAGATCAAGCAGAAGTTGCGAACTTAAAAGCTAGAGTTTCGAGCCTGCAAACACAGATCAACAACAATAAAAACGCAATTGACAAGCTCGATGAAACATATGCAACAGATTCCGCTGTATCAGAAGCAATCGCCACAGCTAAAATCGGAATTGAAGAAGCTCAAAAGCTGATTGACCAAGCGCAAGATGCAAACATTGAAAGCGCTTCTTCCAAAATCTCTGCAATCGAAGAAAAGCTGACAGGAATCACAACCGCAGTGTCGGCTGCGATTGATGCAGTCTCGAAAGGCTTGCAAAGCAAAATTGATGCAGCTAACACTGCAATTGATGCTTTGGAAGAATCATCTGCCACAAAAACTGAACTAACAGACGCAAAGAAGGCTTTAGAAGATGCTCTAGCCGCAGCCAAGGAAGCTCAAGCTTTAGTCGATAAAGGCCAAAATGACAACCTTAGCGCAGCCGTCGCCAGAATCGCAGCTTGCGAAGATAAATTGGCAGGCGTCACCACAACAGTTGTTGATGCTATCAACGCTGCTGTCACTGCCTTAAAGGACGGCGATGTTGCCACAAATGCAAATAATATCGCAGCTCTTGATACTGCCATTAAAGCTCTTGACAAAACTTGCGCAGACAACTTGGCGCAAGCTAAAACAGATTTAACCAAATATATCGACGACATTGTGGAAGATTTGCAAGGCAAAATTGACGCAGCTAATTCTTCAATTGCTGCAAACAAGCAAGCTATCGACAAACTCGATGAAACATATGCCACAGATACAGATGTTGCAGAAAAAATTGCTGCAGCAAACAAAGCAATTGAGGATGCAAAGGCTGAACTAGCTGCTGCAGACAAACAGCTAAGTGATAATCTTGCCGCAGGTGACAAGCAGCTCGCATCTGATATTGCTGCTGCTGCGTCAAGAATTACTTCTGTAGAAAGCAAGCTTACTGGCATTGAAAGTACTGTCACAGGTGTCATCAACGCTGCTATTGCCGCACTAGAAAATGGCAAGATCGCAACAAATGCAACCAACATCAAAGCGTTGCAAGATGCGGTCAAAGCTTTACAAGATACAGTCGCTACAGATGACGAGCTCAAAGCCGCAATTGCCGAAGCTGAAAAAGTCATCGATGAAAAGATGGACGAACTGCAAAAGCAAATTGCTGAAAATCAAAAGAAAATAGATGAGCTACAAAAACAAATTGATGCGAGCAATGAAAAAATTGCTACAAATCAAAAGCAGATTGATGAAAGCAACAATCTGATTGCTATTTTGACTGCTCGTTTGGACATGATTACAAACCCAGCAAGCGCGAAAGCTATTGCAAAATCTTATAACAGCATCCAGCTTGCATGGTCTGTAGGCGCAGCTGATGGCGTAATAATCAATGATGTGGTTTATGAGAAAGACGCTGCTTCAAGCGCCATATTTACAAACTTGATCACCGGTTCAAAATATACATATACCATCACCCCATATATCAATATTGGCGAGCAAATTGTTTATGGCACGTCTGTTGTTGCGTCAGCAACTCCGCAGCTTGGCATTGCAAGTATAAGCAAGCTAAAGGCTGGCAAGAAAAAGGTGACTGTCAAGTGGAATAAAGTTGCCGGGGCAAGTGGATATAAGATTAAATATACAGTTGGCGGTAAAGCAAAAACAATTACGGCTGGTGCTGCCAACGCTAGCAAAATAATCAAAAAGATAAAGAGCGGCAAGAAAGCCAAAATCCAGGTTTGTGCTTATAGAATTGTTGGCGGCAAATATGTTTATAGCGCTTGGTCAGCTA
>CAVDAL010000017.1:0-7205 GCA_963606965.1 Acutalibacteraceae bacterium | reverse complement strand
AACCGCTACCAGGTGCTGTGCCATGAAGAACAGTTTCATCGAATTTCTTTGAGAGCGCCTTTGTGTGTCGTAGGATTACATAATTTATATTATTAGACACCATGATTAATTTCAGATTTTATTGTTACTCCAGAATCTAACATCCGTAACTTTGTCACACATGTCACAATGCAAAGGTTCAAAGAATCCACCTCTTTCGAGTATTTCAAAAGCCTCCTCGTTAGCTGTAAATCTTGAACTCGTATCTTGATTACAATATGGGCATAAATACGTACATTCAACTAGCGCTGTTGAACCATTATATTCAATAAGATACGTTCTGCCAGGCATCTGTTTATGTGGTCTTGCCATAATTTTTCACCCCCTTTTCTTACATATTGCTGCTAAATTTCTACGATTTCATAATCCGGATCTTCATAATCATCTTCATCATAATCATAATCTCCAGGATTAGACATATGGAGAATTTCCGCTCCTTCTCGCGAGCATGAGCATAAATATAATGCATACTCTTCTGCGGCTTCCTCAGAATCAAATACTTCGTCCTCTTCCTCGCCATCAAAAATCACTTTGTACTGTGCCATTTGTTCTTACTCCTTCCTTTACTGACAATTTCTAAATTCTTCTTCAGTTTCATAAATATCATCTGAAGATATGCTATTTTTGTGTCCACACTCTGTACAGTGTCGTAGGATTACATAATTTATATTATTAGACACAGTATATATGAAAAAAGCACCTATTTAGGTGCTGTTTTCCCTTGATTTGTGGTAATATTCGTTTGGGGCAAACATCGGTCTACAACTGGGCTTTATGTTTGCCCTCTTAATTTATATTAACTAGTCGCCCATCCTTTAATAAAACACAAACAGTAAATTTAACTTCATTGCTCTTTTCTTCAACTTTAGTGTCGTAGGATTACATAATTTATATTATTAGACACTTATTATTAGCGGTTTTTATTTGGCTGCGCAAATTTTGTGTTCTTTTACTATTCGCTTTATTTGTTTCAATCGCTATATTTTGGTTTTTTGTGTTTAATTTGCCTTTTGCCTGCCTTGTTTCATATTGAAACTTTGCATTTTGGCGTTCCAAATAATGTGTCGTAGGATTACATAATTTATATTATCAGACGCACAAAAAGCGGCTTGATGATTTAAGAAGAAGTGGTTTATATGATGGTTAAAGATGCAAGAATGCTAAATCTTGCAGGTCAAGAATATACAAAAATTATTTTCAATAATTAGACAATATCTGACCCAACAGTTGGCGTATGGCATAAAGTTAAAATTAATGGAAAAATTTTTGTGCCAGCAAATGAGACATCTAAACGTGATTGGTCGTATATATTTATCAAAGGAAGTCACTTAGACTGTGTCGGAAAAGAAGTTGAGTTTATAAAGTAACGCAGGTGCGGATAAAGCGTGTCAATAATTGGGCGCGAGATTGATAGGTCTTATGATTTGGCTCGTGGAAGATGATTTTGTTTATATTGCCAAAAAATAATTTGTGGCTATAATGATATTGAAATAGCCACAAAAGGAGAAAAATATGGCAGATACAGCAACATTAAACGTAAGAATGGACGCGGCTACAAAAAGAGATTTCGGCATATTTTGTGATGAACTTGGAATTTCAGCATCTTCGTTGATGAACATATTTGCAAAAACAGTTGTCCGTAATCAGGCTGTACCATTTCCCCTTACATCGCAGACGATTTCTGTCCCAGACCGGTATGCACAGATTTTTCCAAAATCAGAAGCTGAGCTTATGGAAATGTTAAGCAAGTCTGCTGTCACGCCAATAGAAAATTGCTTGTCTCAAGAAGATGCAATTTCAGTTATTACGGAGCATATGGGATGGTAGACAAACTTTGCAAAGTTGTTTGGACATCAGATTTTGTTGAAGATGTAACTCTTGCGGTCGAATATATATCAGATGTTCTTAAATCTCCAATTGCAGCGCGAAACTTGTTCGATGGAGTAATCGCTCAACTTGAAAATGTGCGCGCTTTGCCAACCGCAGCTGTTCATCGCAAAAGCCTACATGGTGAAGATTTTTACATGATTTCATATAAAAACTTTAATATATATTATATTTTGGAAGATGATGTAATCAAAGCCGTGGGTTTAAAACACCAACTACAGAATTAATTTTTTTCATTTTTATTCATTGTTTATGTAGTTTTTAATGTGAAAATCTTTTCTGTATTAAAAAAAGGACTGCAAAATTGGTATACCTCTTATGACAATTCCTTTAAACATTTTCTTGAATATCATCAGGCAATTTAAAAGCAGCTAATTGCAATTCAAAACGCAACGCCCATTGCATTTAGTCTTGCAGTGATTCATGGTTTAATTTTCTTTCTTCTCAGATGTAGAAAGGAGGAAAACCATGACACACAAACATTTAGGCATCAAAGATCGTGCGCAAATTCAAGAAGGACTTTTAAAGCATGAAAGCTTTGCGCAAATTGCGCGAAGATTGAATGTTTCAACTTCTACGATTAGCAGAGAAGTTAAAAACAACCGCAAAAGAAGCATCCTCAAAGGCAAAAACTGGAATCTTTGCGAACACAAAAGAAAATGCAAAAAGACAAATATTTGTGGTGGATGTTCAATTGCAAATTGCAAGTCTTGTGCATACAGTAAGAAGATACTTAAAAAGAGGCTGGTCAATTTCTTCAATTTGGTCGGTTATGGGAAAGTGCTTGCCTGTAAGTGAGCGAACAATGTATAGCTACATTGAAGACGGTTTGATGGGGCTTGTAAATATGGATTTGCCGCTAAAAGTTAAATACAAGCCCAGAAGAAAAGTCTATGATCAATGAATAGTTGTGCGTGACGACAAAAGCTTTGATAAGTTTTTAGAGCTGCCGGCAAAGATGCGCGAGCGCGCTTTTCAAGTTGATACTGTAGTAGGAAAACAAGGCGATTTTAAAAGCATTCTTGCTATTCATTTCCCAGTCTATGAGCTGCAACTAATGCTTTTGCTCGATGAGCATACGTGTGAAAACATAGTTGGCTTGCTCGACTGGATTGAGGGTATCATCGGAACTGGTGAATTTGCAAGACTTTTTGGAATTATTTTGACAGACAGAGGCGTTGAGTTTTGCGATTACAAAGCAATAGAAAAAAGCAGTATTGAACATGCGCAACGTTGTAGAGTTTTTTACTGCGACCCAATGCGTTCTAACCAAAAAGGTAGCTGTGAGAAAAATCACACCTTTATACGCCGCATACTTCCAAAAAAGACAAGTTTTGAAAACTTGACACAAGAAGATGTATCTTTAATGCGTAGCCACATTAATAGCTATCCAAGAAAAAGCATTGGCGGAATAAGCCCGATTGCTGCATGTTCAAAGTTCATTCCAAAAAAGCTATTAGATGAATTAGGAATTAAACACATGAGAAGTGATGAAGTAGCACTTAAGCCAAGCTTGTTAGATAAAAAATAATTTAAGACATTAAAAAAGCTATCAATCTATATCTGAGAAGAGAGATGAAAATTAAATAAGTAACTATTGCATTTAGTCTTGCATTGTTTCGTTTACTTTTGCGTTCAACGAAATTATGTAATCCTACGACACTATGAAAAAAGCACCTATTTAGGTGCTGTTTTCCCTTAATTTGTGATAATATTTGCCTTGAAGGGCTTACCCGTCGACCTTTTACGAGGGGTTTTGCCCTTCCTTATTATTTTCTGAACATAATCTTTACCATCAATAATTAAAACTTCCTTGTATTGGTGTCTAATAATATAAATTATGTAATCCTACGACACTGAAAAACGCGGCGCCTGAAATAGACGCCGCGGAAATGAAAGAAGTATGTAAACCCAAAGTGTTCTTTACTAATATCAAAACATGCAAGAAATCTGCAAATTAAAATTTAAGCAAGTTTGCTTATATCTGCAACATCTGTAAAGACATCAGCAAATCTATTAAGCAACTTCAAGCGGTTTTCACGCAAAGCCATATCTTCATCCATAAGTGTCTGATAATATAAATTATGTAATCCTACGACACAATAATTCGGTCTAGTTCTTCTTGCGTTGTGATAGGCGAAAATTCTTGCTGATTTTCTTGCGCTTGATTTTCTGTTGCGCTGCCTGTTTCTTCGGACATAAAGTCCTCCTTTCCACCTTTAAGGTGTCTTTGTGTTTTGCCGCTTTACTGCGTTTTGCCGCTCTGAGCCGAGCGTAAATATGAAAAAAGCACCCTGCAGGGTGCTTGATTCCAAATTCTTAACAAATTTTTGTTGCTTTTTTTGTTTTAATGATGTAACCTTAAGCCATGCATTGAGGAACGGGTCACGCTTTGCATAAAGAGTGGTTCGTTCCTCTTTTTTTATTTAATAAAAACCAAACTCTCGCTCATGTCGACGAAAATAACTTCAGTAAAATTTTCTTTTTCTGCTCGGTGCTTAATTTCTTCTATAAGCTTTTTTTCTTCGAACCCTAGCGTGTTTCTTGGTGTCTGATAATATAAATTATGTAATCCTACGACACTATATAGGTAAAGACGGAAGAGGAAGATTTATCAAATTCTATCCAAAAGGTGAATCATGATTTATGCTGAAGATGACAATATAAAGTTTGACATTGTTGATGAACGCAAAGAAGAAATATTAGAGTTTATGCAGAGCTTTGAGCCAGTCGCATTTGCTCCTTGCTTGGATAAGGATTATTTATTCGGAGAAACATTATCTCAAGGATCAACAACATGCTTGTATAAAGTTTATGATTTAAGCTGGACATCTGAAACTGTTTGGAATTACAAACACAATGATATTAGTCTTAATAAGGAATTTCGAGAAAATGTATTAGAGCGGATTGATAATAATAAATGGAACAGAGAACATGATGATTTCTCTGTTTATTGTTACAAATTATTATGCTATGGACTAATTTGTAAGGAAAACAAAATAGCTACGTCGCTTAAACTAATACAAGAATTTGTCAACTGCAATGATGTTTATTGGCACAACATAACTAATTCCATGATTGACGATGGCTTTATAAATAAATTAGATACAAAAGGAAATAAAAGCAAGCAAGACTTTGAGATAACAGAATCAGGAATTGAATATTTTACAAATGATTCTGAAATGCAGCAAATAAACAATTTCTTCAATGAGACAATCAAAACAATATTTACTTCTTGCGCTTACTGTGCTCTTGACCTAAAGAACAATCAATCTTAATTTTCAAGTAACACATCATCCATACTGTCACCATTGCAAGCTGCAAGCGCAGAGCAGCAACACTACACGCACGCCACAAGCGAATTGTGGCAACATCAGGCGCACAGAGAAGTGCGTAACAAACACGATGAGATGAGGTAAAACATGGATGACAGCAACACGACATCAACTGAACAGCAAGAACAAACGAATGCAGAGTCAACTGCTGACGCTCAAGGAAATGCAGGCGATGGTAAGTGTCGTAGGATTATATAATTTATATTATCAGACACTCAAACACTCAAAATAAAGGTACATCTGTTAATTATTTGAGCAAGTGGGATGAGCGCGAGATTTTAGTATCGAAAAATGCAAACTTTGTTATTAGTAATATTATAAATAAGGGAAAAGTAACATATATTGAATTGAATGAAAGGTAATTATTATGGCTAAAGAAAAGAAAACAATGAAATTGGTTGACCGTTGGACGGCATATCCTTCTGCAACAATCACACCAGCAAAAACAAAAAAAGCTAGCAGCAAAAAGAAAACAACTAAAAAATAATGCATACACTTAAAGATGCAATATATGGTTTAGCAATAGGGGATGCATTAGGCGTCCCTTATGAGTTTATGCCTAGAGGTTCTTTTAAGGCGTGTGGCATGGATGGATATGGCACTCATAACATGCCAGCGGGAACTTTTAGTGATGATACATCTCTAGCTTTAGCAACGTGTGATAGCATTAAGCAGTGCAAACAGATAAACATTGATTATATGCGTAGCTGTTTTAAAGAGTGGTATATACATGGTAAATATGCCATTGATGGCGAAGTGTTTGATGTTGGCAATGCAACTGCTAAAGCAATTGAAAAAGGTTATGGTTTAAACTCTGAATATAGCAATGGCAATGGTTCGCTTATGCGAATTATCCCACTCGCATTTATAGATAACATTACTGATGATGAAATTGAAGCAGTGAGCGCGATTACACACGCTCATGAAGTTTCTAAATCTATATGTGTTTCGTATGTTCGTCTTGCGATTGATTTAATTAATGGATTATCTATAAGCAAAACTATAAAAAAATTACCAAAAGAGTATCAAGTAACTAACTTGCCTCTTGAAGAAATTAATAGCAGCGGCTATGTAGTTGATACTTTTAGGGCTTCTTTATGGACACTAGCAAATACTAATACATTTGAAGAGTGTGTTTTGAAAGCCGTAAATATGGGTGACGATACAGATACTACCGCAGCTGTCACAGGGGCATTAGCAGGTATTGTTTATGGCTTTGAAGCTATTCCTAAAGAGTGGATATACACTTTGCGAGGCAAAGACATTATCGAAAACTGTTTGTTTTAAAACATAAGTTACATGCTCAATTTATTCTTTAAACTCACTTTTTACCAAGTGGGTTTTTTGTTGCATAAAAATCAAGCGAGAGACTATGAAAATCGATGAAATTAAGCCCTATGAGAAAAATGCGCGTTACAACGCAAAGGCTATTCCAATTGTTGCTGAAAGTATCAAAGAGTTTGGCTTAAAAGGGCAAATAGTTCTTGAAAGCAAAGATAATCCAGTTATCGTTGCTGGACACACTAGATGGGCAGCTTGCAAGTCCCTAGGCTGGAGAGAGATACCTGACGAGAGAATAGATTATTGCGATGACTTAAGCGAAGAGCAGATAAAAGCTTACAGACTGGCAGATAATCGCACGGGTGAAGTCGCAACATGGAACAGAGCCTTACTCAAAAGTGAAATAAAAGCTTTGGGCAAAGTTGACATGAGCAAGTTTTGTTTTGACTTCAAAAGCAAAAATAAAGCTTATGGCGCAGAGCGGTTGCGAACAGACAAAGCATATAACTTAGATTTATGCAACAAAGATAACTGCACAGGCAAATATGACATGCCAACGCTAGAGCCTTGTGACTTTGCACCTAGCGAGCTTTTAGCTTTTAACTTTGCAAAGTCTGCAAATAACTTCAATGCAGGTATTCACTTCTTTATAGATGATTATCA
>CAVDAL010000016.1:0-2356 GCA_963606965.1 Acutalibacteraceae bacterium | reverse complement strand
TCGCGAGTTCCGCAGCGGGAGCGCATAATTTTTGGAACGGGTGCCGAGCTATGACTGGAGCAGGCACCGAATGCTTTATTTCACAGTTATTTTTTTGTTTTTTCCACGTTTCAAAATCAGCTTCTTATACGCCTTCTTCTTGGAAGACTTAACTTTCACAACAAGCTTCTTCCCGCCATTTTTGCCAGCATTCTTAAAAGCATTTGTGACAGTCTTAAGTTTTGTAGTTTTATTAACTGTAACCTTAGTCAACTTCGCAGTCTTATAAAAAGCCTTCGAGCCAATTGTCTTTAAAACTTTAGAAGTGCAAGAGAAATTCTTCAATTTCTTGCAGCCACTAAATGCGCTAGCTCCAATTTTCACAATGTTTGCGCCACCGCTAACTTTAGTCAGCTTTTTGCAATTCTTAAATGCAGAGCCAGAAATTTGAACAATAGTATATGAATTGCCATTCGCATCTTTAACACTTGAAGCGATTTTCACGCTCTTAAGTTTAGATTTGGCAGAAGCGACAGCTTTAACACTTACTGTCTTGCGGTCGCTTAATACTGTATATTCAAAATTACCAGATGTAAATGTTGAACCTGCAAGGTAAGGAGCTTTTGCGCTTGTTTCTTGTGCAGCTTTTACTGTTGCAGCAATTGATGCAAGAGCGACATCTTTAGCAGAACTTATTTCATCAATTTTGACTGCTTTATCAATCGCATCTATTGCTGTATTTGCTGCCGCATTCATTGTTGCAACATAATTTGCAACTTGTGTTGAAGTCAAGCAATCAAGCACTTTTACTGTATCAACATTCGATGCAAGCTTTGCATTGATATCATCTTTTGCAGCTTTCTTTGCATCCTCTAAAATCTGTGCATCTTTTTCAGTGGCAGCGCTTGAAACTTCATCAATTGCACTTATGCCAGCTTCTTTAGCAGTTTTAATTGCGTCTGCACTTGCTGCACCATCAATTTTGATGCCAGCACGTTCAACTTCAGCATCAACCTGCGATTTATAATTACTCTTTGTATATTCATCAATATTTAGCAAGCTATCAATACCACTCTTTGCGTCTGTAGCATGTTCAGCAATAGCACTCTTTGCTGCTTCTTTGTCTGCAGAAAAGTCAGCGACCAAATTGCCAGCAACATAAGTGAAATCATAATTTTTTGCAGAACCACCAGCAGGAGTTAAGCTATATGTTTGTCCCGCAACAGGAGTTTGGTCAAATGTGACAGTTGGAGCAACATAGTCTTCAGCATTTGTTGCATCTTCACCATTAACAAAACCTGTAACATCAACCTTTAATTCTGGCTTTGCATTTGCTGCAATTGTTTCACCAACATATCTTGCAGTTAATGTAGCCTTAGCAATTGACCAAGTGAAACTTTTAGCGCCAACTGAGCCATCACTCCAAATTGCATTGCTTGGAAGTTCAGCAGACACTGAATATGTACCAGCATCTGTTGCAGAAGGCGTGCCGCTAAGTGTGATATTTTCATTTGCAGAAACAACACCTGTTTGCTCTTTGCCTGTGTATACAAGGCCGCTTGTCATTGAAACAGCCGATGCATCAATAATAGTTGCGTCACTTGCAATTACTGGATATCCATCATTTTCTTCCGTTGAAGAAGCTGCCCTGTATGCAGCACCCAAAGTAGCAGCAAATTCAGCTGTCTTCATTTCTGCAGCAGTCTTCTTTGTGCCAATTGTATATGGTTGAGTTGTTGATGTTTTATCTCCTGATGAAACAGTATCAAGTGTGTAATTGTTTGATACTGTTGGATTTTTGCTGCCACCATCAACACTGCCAATAATTGGATTCCAGTTCCAAGAATAACCAGTAGCTAATGTGCCAACGTTATAGCAATTTGTAACTGTTGATGCAGAATCCGCCATGCCTGCGATGCCACCATACCAACGACCGCCATCATTTGAAATTGAGCCAGTGTTATAGCAGTTTGTAATTATATTTTTATATGTGCTGCTCTTATCCCCAGCAAGGCCAACAATGCCGCCAAGTCCGTCCTTTGAAGCGCCTGTACCTGCGATTTCTGCAGTGTTAAAGCATTGATTTATTTCACCATAATTGCGACCGCAAATGCCACCACTAACTTTAACAGCTGTCACATTGCCATGGTTAGCGCATTTATAAATTTTGCCATTTGCACCATTTTGGCCAACAATGCCACCATTTGCATAAGCGCTGCTTGATGTGACAGTTACAGTGCCATAATTAATACAATTTTGGACTGTTCCATCATTGTAGCCACAAACAATTGCATTGTTATCGCTTGTGCCTGCACCATTTGCTGCACCATAAGTTGTTATATTTTTAATTGTGCCTTTGTTATATCCAAACAAGCCA
>CAVDAL010000015.1:0-11510 GCA_963606965.1 Acutalibacteraceae bacterium | reverse complement strand
TTTTGTTCAAGCTTCAAAATCTCTTTTTTATGCATGAGCAACTTGCGGCGGCGCTCTGTATCAACATTCCAAACACCACCATGGCTATAAGGCGAAATATGCACACCATTAAGCCAAGCTTCACCCTTGCGAATTAGCACAAAGCAGTCGCGAAGCTGGCAAGAATTTTCACGCAAAGAGCAAACTTCCGTCCCTGTTAAAGCGATACCACATTCGTATCTTTCCTCAACAGTATAGTCGTGAAGAGCCTTGCGATTTTTTGCTATGTATTTACGTTCATTTTTCATGGTTTTTAAACTCTAACACACCAGCTTATCAGGTCAAGACTTCAAGCCACGACCTGCTAAATTTTCTTAAAAATCGTGTTACAAAATTGCAATTTTGTGTTACAGAAATTTCCCGCTAACAGATTATATGCGCCGTAAATTCTTTTTAATCCCGCTTGAAAGTAGCGCAATTTTTCTCTTTCTTTACACTATTGCCATTATCGCTAAGCCGTTGCAGAGCTTTGTCTTAGGGGAAAGGCCAGCAACGGGAGGTTGGCTCAATTGGGAGGTATCTATGGTAGATACGTTTTATGAGTCACTTGAGGCGCGTGGGGTAACGCGCCGCGCTTTCTTAGGTTTCTGCGGCACAATTGCAGCAACAATTGGAATCAAAGGAATCACAGGCGCTCAAGTGGCCGAGGCGATCGAGAACAACTTGATCGGAAATGCAACAGGTAATCTTGCACCTGTTATCTGGATGGAGCTTGGCTCTTGCACAGGCTGTACTGAATCTTTCGCTCAGTCTGACGATCCAGATCCAGCGACATTACTCCTTGAGTATATCGCACTAAATTACTCCGAAACACTTTCTGCTGGCGCAGGTTATTCTTTGGAAGAATCTCGCGAGCAAACAATTGAAGGTGCTGCTGGCAAGTACATCTTCATTGTTGAAGGTGCTGTAATGACTGGCTGGGAAGGCGAGGCTTTGCGCATTGCTGGTGAACCAACATGTGCTCCTGGCGACAGCCCAGTTATCAAGACTGCCAAAAACGCAGCTGCAGTTATTGCTGCTGGTTCTTGCGCAGTGGACGGCGGCTTCTGTGCTGCTTATCCAAACCCTGCTGGTGCTGAAGGCATTCAGAAGTATCTGCAAGACAATGGTGTAGATACTCCTGTAATCAATGTTCCTTCTTGCCCAGTAAACCCTGCAACATTGGTTGCAGTTATCGTCCAATATTTGCTCACAGGCACATTGCCAGAACTCAATGAGTTCAACATGCCTTCTGCATACTTTGGACAGACAATTCATGACAACTGCCCTCGCCGTGGTCATTTTGAAAATGGCGAATTTGTCTATGAATTTGGTTCAGAAGAAGAAAAGAAAGGCTACTGCTTATATGCTGTTGGCTGCAAAGGCCCACAAACAAAGGCAAACTGCGCTCAGGTCCGTTGGAACCGCCGCGTAAGCTTCTGCATTGATTCTGGTGCTCCTTGCATTGGTTGCTGCAGTGCAGACCCAACAAGCACAGCTCACAACTGGGTAGAAGTTAACTCTCCATTCCTTGGTCGCTTGAAGACTTTGCGCATTGGCGATGTTCGCTTTAACCCAACTCCAGTTGCTCTTGGTGTTACTGGCGTTGTTGTTGCAGCACTCATTGTTCATGGTCTTGGCATGAAAAAGGCTGGCCGTACAGACGGTGGCGCTCCATTCGAAAAAGAACGTGAATATGATGCAAAACATCATAAGTTAGAAGCTAATGCTGAAGCTGAAGCAGAAGCTCCTGAAGCCGAAGAAACTGAAGGAGGCGCTGAATAATGGCTAAGCATTCAATTATCGATCCAATCGATCGTATCGAAGGTCACCTTCGCGTTGAAATGGAAGTCGAAAATGGCAAAGTTTCAAACGCATGGGTTTCTGGTGGATTGTTCCGCGGCCTTGAAATTATCCTTGAAGGTCATGAGCCAACAGACGCAGCATTAATTGCACAGCGCATTTGCGGTGTTTGCCCTGTTTCTCATTGTCATTCATCTGTTTATGCTGCTGAAGGTGCATATGGCATCCAGCATCCAAATGGAGCACGTATTGTTCGCAACTTGGTTGAAGGTGCACAATATTTGCACAGCCACATCTTGTGGTTCTATCAGTTAAGCGCTCTTGATTATGTTAATCCTTTGAACGCTTTGAACGCTGACCCTGCAAAAGCTACAAAGTTTGCTGAAGAAAATGGCTTGGCTGTTCGCGACTTTGCAGCAGTTTTGGAACGCTTGAAGAAGTTTGCTGAAAATGGCCAATATTCTTGGTTGTCAGGCGGCTGGTTCATGGAAGGTCAAGCACCTAAAGCTTATAAACTTCCTGCAGAAGTTGACCTTATTGCTACAGCTCACTATATTGAAGCTATCGACATGCAGGCAACTGCAGACGAAATCAGCGCAATCATCGGTGGCAAGATGCCACATATCATGACATCAATTCCTGGTGGTACTTCATTCTATCCAAGTGTTGAAAAGATTGATGACATCTTGTTCCGCGCTAAGAAGCTCAACCAGTGGGTTGCTGAAGTTATGATTCCAGATGCAATTGCTATTGCTGGTGTTTATAAGAATGATGCTGCATCATTTGGTAATAACAAGCATGGTAACTTCATGGCTTATGGCGTTTTTGATCGTGAAGATCGCGAACTTACAAATCGTTACTTCCCAGCAGGCATTGTTCGCTTAAGCAGTGGCACTCCTGTTTTGGAAGAATTCGATGGCGCAAATATTACTGAATCAACAGCTGGCGCATATTATGGTGACGATGGCACTCCTCATCATCCATTGGAAGGCGTTACTGTTCCACCAGAAACATTCCCTGGTTATTACAAAGATGAAGCTAATGAAGTTGTCAATGACAAATATTCATGGGCAAAGGCTCCTCGCTATAAGGGCGAACCAATGGAAGTTGGTCCACTTGCTCGTGTTTTGGTTTCTTATGCTTCTGGCGTTGACGTCATCAAAGAAAATGTTGACAAAGTTTTGAACGCTTTGGGTGTTACAGACATCGCAGCATTGAACAGCGCACTTGGCCGTCTTGCTGCTCGTCCAATTGAAGCATATGCTGTTTCAAGCTGGATGATTGACTGGTGTTCAGAACTTGTTGCAGAGCTTGGCAAAGAAGACGTTGCATTCTTTACAGAACGCGCACGCGACACAGGTGAAGGCGAAGGCTTCTGGGAAGCTCCACGTGGTGCTTTATATCACTGCGAAAAGATCGAAGACAACAAGATTACTCATTATCAAACTGTTGTTCCTACAACATGGAATATTTCTCCACGCGATGAAAAGGGTATTTGCGGCACAATCGAACAAGCTTTGATTGGTTGCCCAGTCGACAATATCGACGCTCCAATCAACGCATTGCGTATTGTTCATGGTTATGACCCATGTGTTGCTTGCGCTATCCATGTTGTTGAGCCTGAAACAGGCAAAGAGTTCGAAGTCCACTCTACACCTTGGGGAGGTCGATAATAATGGCTCATTTAGCACATTATAGAGAAGCACATCCACTTCCCTTTATCATCACACACTGGATCAACCTTGTCTGCATGATTTTGTTGATTCTTTCAGGTATTGAAATTCACTACCCAGTTATTGGTGGCTTGATGGGTGTTGCTCGCGGAGTTCACTTCTTCTGCGCATTCGTCATTCTCATCAATTTGATTGTTCGCATTGTTATGGCTGGCTTTATCAAGTCTGCTCCAACAGGCGGCACACGTGAAAAAGAACTTGACATGTGGTGCTGGTTGCCACAGCGTCATAATCGTCATCAGTTGATTCCTTGGATCAAGTATTACTTGTTCTTCAAGAAGGAACATCCGCTGTCTGGTAAGTATGGCGTTCCTCAAAAGCTCGCTTACTTGCTTGTTGCTTTGACACTTTTGTTCATGGGCTACACAGGCTTTGCTTTGTGGGGACCAACAATGGACATGGGCTTCTTTGCAGCATTTACAACAGCTGTTGGTGGCTTGATGAAGGTTCGTGTTATTCACTACTTCATGATGTTCTGGTTCATCTGCTTTATGTTCATTCATGTTTATCTTGCATGCATTGAAGGTATGGCTCCTGCTAAGCTTATGTTCTTCAACAAGGAACATGGCGGCTTGACATATGACCTTGAAACAATGAACATCAATGGTGTTGACAACTTGGGTGAAGAGCCTGAAGAACTTGACTATCTTGTAAAAGAAGAAGGCGAAGAGGCTGCTGAAGAAGCACCTGCTCAGGCTTAATTTTTACTAAGTTTTTAGTTGAATTGAAAGACCCTGCTCGAAAGAGTGGGGTCTTTTTGTTGCTTGCTAATGTTGCATTTCGTTGTAAAATTTACAGAGTTAAACACGAGTGTGAGGAAAGATTATGATTCGCAGAGTTATTGAAATTGATGAAGAAAAATGTACTGGCTGTGGCATTTGTGCTGACGCTTGCCATGAAGGCGCAATTGAAGTTATTGATGGTAAAGCAAAGTTGACACGCGACGATTATTGCGACGGCCTTGGCGACTGCTTGCCAAGCTGCCCAGAAGATGCAATTTCTTTTGTTGAGCGCGAAGCTGCTGCTTATGATGAACAAGCTGTAAAAGAAAATATGGCGCGCAAAGCTGCTGAAAAGCAAGGTGGTGCAGCTGATGAACATGCTGGTCATGGTCATGACCATGGCGGAATGGCATGTCCAGGTTCGCAAATGCATAAGTTTAAGCGCGGCGCAATTGACAGGGAAGATGCGCCAGCTGCAGCACCTCAAGTAAGTGCAGAATCACAGCTTGGACAGTGGCCTTGCCAGATAAAGCTTGTTCCAACAAATGCTGATTATTTTGATGGAGCAAAGTTGCTTATTGCTGCTGATTGCACAGCTTTTGCATATGCAAATTTGCATCAAGAATTTATGCGCGGCAAAATAACTTTGATTGGTTGCCCAAAGCTTGATGATATTGATTACAGTGAAAAGCTTACAACTATCATCGCAGACAATGATATTCAAAGTGTGACAATTGTTCGCATGGAAGTTCCTTGTTGTGGTGGTTTGGAAATGGCAACAAAGAAGGCCTTGCAAGCAAGTGGTAAGTTCATTCCTTGGAACGTTGTGACAGTTTCAATTGATGGCAAAATCCTTGATTAATTTGCGTCCGCACTCTTTCTTTGTCCGCAAAGAGTACTTCACTCTTCTTCTATTGGATTTTGTCTTATAATGCATGCAGTGCTAATTACCATATTGAGAGAGGAAGCCATTAATGGATACTACAATTACCAAAATCATTAACAAGGCACTTGATGGAACAATCATTAGCGACGACGAGTTGAAGAAGCTGTTCCAACTGGAAGATTATTCAGAAGAAGCTGCGATGATGCGTCATGCAAGCCGTGTGTTTTCTCGTGATACATTTGGCCAGTGTGAAGTTTCGGGCCAGATTGGCTTGGATAACTATCCATGCGCTGCAAACTGCAAGTTCTGCTCATTCGCCCCTTGCAATGCTTGCTTTGATAAAGATGACATTGGTCAGCTTGACCCAGAAGATGTTGTTGATCGTGCAACATTTATGGTTGAAGAAGGTGCAACATCAATCTTTTTGATGACAACAGCAACATTGAAGTTTGAAGATTTGCTTGAAGTTGCCAAAGTTGTAAAGCCAGCAATTGGCGACATTCCAATGGTTGTAAATACTGCAGACTTTGATCTTGACCAAGCAAAAGAATTGAAGAAGGTTGGCTTTGCTGGTGCATATCATGTTATTCGCATGGGTGAAGAACGCGACAATGTTTTGAAGGTTGCAGACCGTTGGAAGACAATCGAAAATGCAAAGGAAGCTGGGCTTTTCTTGTCAACATGTGTTGAGCCAATTGGCCCTGAGCATAGCATCGATGAACTTGTAGAAAAGACAGTTTTCACTCGCGAGATGGCTCCTGTTCATTCTGGTGCTATGAGGCGCACAGCTGTTCCTGGTTCTGCTCTTTATGAATATGGCCAGATTTCATATGCTCGTCTTGCAAATATTGTTGCTGCTGTTAACTTGGCAACAGGTCCAGATATTGCTAACTGCACTCATAACCCTAACATGCCTGGTGTTATGGCTGGCGCTAACTTGTTCTGGGCAGAAGCTGGTGCTAACCCTCGCGATACAGAGGCTGAAACTAGTGGTCAGCAGGGTGAAGGCGTTGCTGCTTGCATCAACATTTTTGAAGAAGCTGGCGCTGAAGTTAACAAGGGCAAGACAAAGATTTTCCTTGCCTAGTTTGCTAACGTGCTTGCAGATGTCCATGTGCGTGTATATGCTTATGCATGACGACATTTGTGAATGTAGTTAAGCTTACAGAAGTAGCGAATTGATTTATAAATTGTGTGCGGCCGTGCAATTTTGCACGGCCGCATTTTTATTTACTCCAGCAAAATTTCCTGCAAAAGCTGTTGACAGTGCATGACTGTATCGCTAAACTGTATTAAGTGCACTAGTACAGTTGACACGAAAGGAGGTGAGCCTATGATCAGTATCGACTCCCATGATTCACGACCATTGTATGAACAAGTTGAAGACGGCTTTATTAAGTTAATCGCAGCAGGCGTTATGGCGCCAGATGACAAGCTGCCATCTGTCCGCGCGCTGGCATCGCAGCTAGCAATCAACCCAAATACAATTCAGCGAGCATATCGCGAACTTGAAAGCCGCGGATATATTTATTCGACAGCTGGCAAGGGCAGCTTTGTTTGCGCGACAGATGAAACAAACCAACTCCAGCGCAAAGAAATGCTTGAAGAATTTGACGCATTGGTCAAGAAATTAAAAGCTCTTGGGTGTACATCTGATGAGCTCACCAAAAGATTGGAAGGTGGAAATAACAATGATTAAGGTTAAGGATCTTGTCAAATATTATGGCACATCCCGCGCCCTTAATAAGTTAAATATGCATGTGCCAAAAGGCGTTGTTTATGGACTTGTTGGCCCAAATGGTGCTGGCAAAACAACGCTTTTGCAACATATCAATGCTGCTATGCATCCAGATAGCGGGGAAGTGCTTATATCGGATGAGCCTATTTTTGAAAATACACAAGCAAAGGCGCGCATAGCTTCTATTCCAAGCGATTTTTATTATTACAACTCTGCAAGAATTTGCGACATGCGCGATTTGCATGCAAGCCTGTTCCCAAGTTTTGACAAAAAGCGTTTTGAAGAATTGACAGAAGTCTTCGACATGGACGTGCGCAGGACAATTCGTTCCCTTAGTAAAGGCATGAAAAAGCAAGTTGCATTTTGGCTTGCCTTGTCGCAGCGCCCAGAAATTTTGCTGCTAGATGAACCAGCAGATGGCCTTGACCCAACAGCCCGCTATAAAGTTTGGGGCATAGTCATGGGAGAAGTTGCAGAACGTGGAATGACTGTGCTTTCCTCTTCACATAACCTGCGCGAACTCACAGACGTTTGCGACTATGTTGGCATTATGGAAAAAGGCCAAATGCGCATTGAACGTTCCTTGGGTGACTTGCAGGAAAATTTTGCAAAAGTCCAGCTTGCATTCAAAGATGATACTTTATACAAACCACAAGGCTTTGAAATTTTGAACGAAGAACAACAAGGCCACCTTTTCACGCTCGTGCTAAAAGGCGATGCTTCAAAAATTGAAAATTCATTTGCGCAAGCAAGCCCAACATTTATAAATGTTTTGCCGCTTTCACTTGAAGAAATCTTCATCTATGAATTAGGGGGCGGTGTAAATGAATATGCAGCTAATTAGTTTGGGTATGATGAAAAGCAACATCAAACGCTTCTGGCCATTATGGCTTTGGTTCTTTATTTGCTGGGCTTTAGGGCTTTTGCTCCCGCTTGGCATAATCACTCCAATGGGCGGCAGTGGAGATTTCTTATCTTCTATCTGGAAAGCAGAATATTTTGCAGCTGTTTTTGGCGCAATGCTTGGCAGCATCGTTACCTGCATATTTATCTTTGAATATCTATTCAAAAGCTCTTCAGCAATGTTTTATGGTAGCGTGCCCGTAAAGCGCAAAACAATATTTGCAAGCATCTATTTGTCAGGACTTTTGCCGCTGCTGATAATTGAACTCATAGTTTATGTTTGCGCATTTTTAATTACTCAAGACGCACATGGTGCAAGCACATGGCTTGGTTTGACGCTCAGTACAACATTTATCTTCTATTCTTTGGCCAGCCTTTGTTCGCAATTGACTGGCAATAGAGTAGTAGCTGTTATATTATTTTTTGCTTGCAACTTCCTTATTGTGTGCGCAGAATTTCTTGTGCGAATAATTGCAGATTCAATGCTTTATGGCTTGACATTTGACCCTAGCTCTATTGTATTGGAGTGGCTTTCTCCGGGTGTTGCTATCTTCATTAGGTGCTTACATATAGCAGAAGGTGTGACTTATATCTCATGGTTGCCTCTTGCCATTTATTGCGCGGTTGCTGTTGTGTTCGTAATGCTTGCAGCTTTGCTGAACAATAAGCGCAACTTGGAATCGGCAACAAATGCTGCATCATTTACATTCTTAAACCCAATATTCAAATATTTATTTGCACTGTGTTTGGCGCTCTTCTTTGCAATGATTGCTTATGTTGTTTTTGCTTTTTCAGGAAATTATATTAGCGCTGGCTCAACAGTCATACTCTGTATTTCTATGATTGTTGGCGCATCGCTTGGGCTGATGTTTGCGCAAATGGCAATTTCAAAAACAACTCGCGTGTTTCATGAATGTTGGAAAGGTAGCATTGCATTTGCAATTATCTGCATTGCATTTGTATCTGGTTGTGCTTTTGATGTGTGCGGCATTGCAAAATATGTCCCAGAAAATGCCGATGTAGACTATGCAATAATAACAGTCGATGATGCAACAGCAAAAATTGAAGATGAAAGCAATGTGCAAGATTTGCTTGATACCCATCAAGAACTGGTTGATGTTGGATATATCGATGAACAAGATTATGCAAACACAGATGATTATTATTGTTCTTCATATTCTTTAGTCATTAAATATAAACTTGTGGACGAATCTGTTGTTGAAAGAATATATGATATTCCATATGCAGCTACGAAAAATGGCGAGCCTGCAAGCAGCGCTTTTAATGACTTTCTAAACATTTTGAATTCTAAAGAAGGTATAACTTCGCGCTTTGCTAAATATATTGGTGAAGAAAGTGCAAATGGCACATTTGATTATTGTCTTACTTATTATGATGAAGATGCAGAAGATTATAACGATTTGCATTTAAAGAGTAGTGAATTTGACGATTTTATTCAAAATGCACTAAAGCCTGACCTGCTTAATGCTGGGGCAGGAGATTATGATCCTCTTTATTACAGAGGTGAATCGGACATAGATGAAGATTGCCCATCATTATGCTGCACAATTAATTATGCAGATGATACTTGTGAAGACGAGACTCTAACTTTGACCACAAAGAATACTCCAAATATCATTAAGTGGTTTGAGGAAAATTACGACATAGATATGAAGGTGAGTTAGCAACGACATCTACTGGCTTTCCGCTTATTAGTAACCATACACAATTACGATTTTTCCGCAACGAAGAAGAACTTTTTAGGAAAGCCAACATTCAAGAAGAAGCCCCAGCAAGCTTGCTGGGGCTTCTTACATTTGTTCAATCTTAAACCCTTCACATTAAATTGCGCGGTAAAAAAATCACACAAAATTATGCATTAAGCTCATCTGCATGTTCTTTAGCAAGCTTGCCCTTAGCACCAAGTTCTGGCAGGAGGAATGCCGTAACAAGGAGTGCAAGAAGCAAAAGGCCACTAACCATATAGAACATCAAGATGTAGTCGCCGCCGCACAAAGGAGCAAGAACGAATGATGGGATGATATATGCGCCAAGCATTGACTTGTAAGCTTTGCATGCGGCAATTCAAGAAAGATAAAGCCGTCTTGCCGGACTTTGCGCTTTTTTCTTGCATGAATTTTCTTCACAAGGTATAAGCTATTAACCCTGTCAAATGTGACAGGCTTTCAAATTAAAAAATCGGAGCATATTTCATGAAGAAGCTAAACGAAGAGTGTGGCGTTTTTGGTATTTATTCACCAGATGTGGAAGATGTAGCACAGGCTGTTTATTATGGCTTGTTTGCTTTGCAGCACAGAGGGCAAGAATCTTGCGGCATTGTTGTGAATAGCGATGGGCTTTTTGTCGACCATAAAGATGAAGGTTTGATTAACGAAGTTTTCACGCAGCCTGTTATGGATAAATTTCCACAAGGCAGCATTGCTATTGGCCATGCGCGATATGGCACGACTGGCGGCGGCGGGCGCATTAACGCTCAGCCGATTGTTGTGAATCACATTAAAGGCCGCTTGGCTTTGGCTCATAACGGCAATGTTACAAATTCGCTTGAGCTGCGTGAACAGCTTGAACTTCAAGGTTCGATTTTTCATACAACTTCTGATACAGAAGTTATCTCTTATTTAATCACGCGTGAACGCTTGAACACTCCTTCGATTGAAGAGGCTGCGTCGCGCGCTATGCAAAAAATCCAGGGCGCATATTCGCTGGTCATGATGTCTGCAACAAAGCTTGTTGCTTTGCGCGATGTGCATGGCTTCCGCCCGCTTTGCTATGGAATTACAGAAGATGGCAGCTATGTTGTTGCATCTGAAAGCTGTGCGCTCGATGCTGTTGGTGCAAAATTTATTCGCGATCTTGAACCGGGTGAAATTGTAGTTTTTGATGCAAATGGTGTGCGCAGCATTAAGGATAATTGTGGCAAGGCTGAGCCATCATTTTGCGTTTTTGAATATGTCTATTTTGCTCGCCCAGATTCTGTGATTGATGGGTGTTGTGTTCACAATGCTCGCGCACGTGCCGGTGCATTTTTGGCACAGGAACACCCAGTGGATGCAGATGTTGTTATTGGCGTGCCTGATTCAGGCTTGGATGCAGCTGTTGGTTACTCAAAAGAATCTGGCATTCCTTATGAAATTGGCTTTATCAAAAATAAATATATTGCTCGCACCTTTATTGCTGCAGGGCAAAAGGCTCGTGAAAATAAAGTGCGCATGAAGCTTAATCCTATTGTTGATGTTGTTCGCGACAAGCGTGTTGTTTTGATTGATGATTCTATTGTCCGTGGCACAACAAGCGCGCGTATTGTGAAGCTTTTGCGCAATGCAGGAGCGAAGGAAATTCATATGCGAGTTTCTGCGCCAGCATTCACAAACCCTTGTTATTACGGTACAGATATTGATTCATGTGAAAATTTGATTGCTTGCCACCATAGCGTGGAAGAAATTGCGCAAATTATTGGCGCAGACAGCCTTGGATATTTAAGCGTGGAAAATGTAAAGCGCATTGCTGGTGCTGAAGACGGGTGTGGCTATTGCACTGCTTGTTTTGATGGGCAATATCCAACTGCTATTCCAACAGACACTCGCAAAGACCGCTTTGAACTTGGACTTTCTGAACGCGATAAAAATAAATAGCTAGCGCAAAGAGTTGCGCATTTCATCAAAAAATTTAAGTTCGCTAAATACAAC
>CAVDAL010000014.1:0-4215 GCA_963606965.1 Acutalibacteraceae bacterium | reverse complement strand
AACTGCAGCTTTATATGCAGAAAATGAAGTGCAATGCGCGCAACAGTTGGCTTTTGTATGCAGAAAAATAGAGCGCGATATGCGCGCCCTGTCACCGCGATAGAGTATAATAACACCCATATTTTTGATGTTTGGAAGTGCAATAGCGGGGAAGCTTACAATAAATGCAATCTTATTTTTTTGATAACAAGTCCAAAATTGTTAAAGACGACTTGGTAAAGAATATAAAAGCAGGTGATAAATTATCAGTTATTGCCTCTGTTTTTTCAATGTATGCATATGATGAACTAAAAGAACAGCTTGAAAGTTTGGATGAATTCCGCTTTATTTTTACATCGCAATCATTTACAAAACAAAGCACCCCAAAAGAAAAACGCGAATTTTATATCCCGCGCCTTAATCGTGAAAAAAGCCTTTATGGCACAGATCTTGAAATTAAACTCCGTAATGAATTGAAACAAAAATCAATAGCTTCTGAATGTGCAAATTGGATTAAGCAAAAAGCAAAATTCAAATCATTTGAAGATGGCAAAACAATGGGCAATGATTTTCTTAATATCAAAACAGATGAAGATAATATTGCATATACGCCATTTCCTGAATTTACAACAAGTGGCATTGGCGTCAGTAAATCTGATACAAGCTTCTTGAACATAATGCGTCTTGGAACACAAGAATCGCAAAGTCTTTTGCAAGTTTTTGAAAATGCTTGGAATTCTGAGGAGTTGCATGATGTGACAGATTCAGTCATAGATAGCATTACAGTCATGTATCAAGAAAACGCACCAGAGTTAATTTATTACATGGCGCTATATAGAATTTTCAATGAATTTCTTGATGACATTTCTGAAGATTTCTTGCCGAATGAAGGTACTGGTTTCAAAGATAGCATAATCTGGCATAAGCTTTACGACTTTCAACGCGATGCTGTAACATCAATTATCAATAAGCTTGAAACATACAATGGCTGCATTTTGGCAGACAGTGTTGGCCTTGGCAAAACTTATACAGCGCTTGCTGTTATTAAATATTACGAATGCCGCAATCGCAATGTGTTAGTGCTTTGTCCAAAGAAGTTAAAAGATAACTGGATTACATACAGGTCAAACCTTATAAACAACCCAATTGCAGAAGATAAGCTGCGCTATGACGTAGTCTTTCATACAGACCTTTCCCGCAATGGTGGACACACAGAAACTGGCTTGCAACTTGATTTAATAAATTGGGGCAATTATGACCTTGTTGTGATTGATGAATCGCACAACTTCCGCAATGGCGGTGATTCTGCAACAGATGAAAGAATGAACAGATATCAAGTCTTGATGGAAAAAATCATTAAACAAGGTGTAAAAACAAAAGTCCTTATGCTTTCTGCAACACCTGTGAACAACCGCTTCCGCGATTTGCGCAACCAACTTGCTTTAGCTTACGGAGGCGATAAAGGCGCTTGGACTAATAAACTGGACTTATCTACAGATGTTGATAGTGTTTTCAAAAATGCTCAAACAGTATATTCAAAGTGGGCAAAGTTTGACCCAGAAGAAAGAACAACTCAAGCTTTGACAGACATGCTTGACTTTGATTTTTTTGAAATTTTAGACAAAGTGACAGTTGCGCGCAGTCGCAAGCATATTCAAAGATATTATGATATGGAAGCTTTAGGGCCTTTCCCGCGCAGGTTAAAGCCAATATCAAAACGTCCCAAGCTTTCAACATATTCAGATTCATTTAATTATCATGAAATTTATAATGAACTTGATTCATTGCAGCTTGCTGTTTATATTCCTTCAAGCTACTTGCACCCAAGTTGCATTTCTAAATATTCAGAAAACAAAGGTGGCGGTGGCAACTTAACGCTTGCTGGGCGTGAAACAGGCATTCGCAAGCTTATGAGCACAAACATGCTAAAACGCCTTGAAAGTTCTGTCTATTCATTCAGACTTACTCTGCAACGCGTGCTAGAACAAATGCAACAAGCTATAAAAACAATTGAAGAGTATATAAATGACAAAAGCAACAGACACGGCAAAGCAAGTAAAACTTTTGTTGATGATGAATTTTTAGATTCAAACATTGGCCTTGATTTAGACGAAGAAGAAAGTTTTGAAATTGGCAACAAAGTAAAAATTGCTCTTGAAGACATGGACTACATCAGCTGGCAGCGCGACATTGCGGCAGACATAGAAGTCATGCAAAAATTGCTTTCAATGATTGAAAATATCGATGCGGTTCATGATTCAAAACTAATAGAACTCTGTGAACAAATAAGCTATAAAGTTAAACACCCCATTAATAAAGACAATAAGAAAGTGCTCATCTTTACAGCTTTTGCAGACACAGCAGATTACCTTTATGAAAATGTTTCAGATTATGCAAAAAGCAATCTTGGTCTTGAATGCGCAAAAGTTACTGGCAATAGCAACATGTGCACTATCAAAGGTATATCTTCAGACATGCAGGAAATTTTGACATGTTTTTCACCCGTCTCGAAGGAACGCGATACTGTTGCGCCTAGCTTGGAAAATTGCGACATAGATATTGTTATAGCAACTGACTGCATTTCTGAAGGCCAAAACTTGCAAGACTGCGACTATTTAATAAATTATGACATTCACTGGAACCCTGTGCGCATTGTTCAACGCTTTGGCAGAATCGACCGCATTGGCTCAAAAAATGACTGCATTCAGCTTGTGAACTATTGGCCAGATATTGAACTTGATGAATATATTAATTTGAAGGCCCGCGTGCAAGACAGAATGCGCATTGCTGTTATGTCTTCAACTGGCGACGACGACTATATTAATGAAGAAGAATCAGGCGACCTTGAATATAGACGCCGCCAGCTTGAACAGATGCAAAATGAAGTTGTTGACTTGGAAGATGTTTCAGGTGGAGTATCAATTACAGACCTTGGCTTGAATGAATTCCGCATGGACTTGGTTGAATATTACAAGAAGAACCCTGACATTGAACGCTTGCCTTCTGGAATGAATGCTGTTGTTGAAGGCGAAGATCCTGGTGTTATCTTTGTTTTACACAATAGGAATCAAGGCGTGAACATTAGTGGCAAGAATCACTTGCATCCATTTTATGTTGTTTATGTTGGCGAATGTGGCACAATTATCAACAGCCATCTTGAGCCAAAAGCAGTTTTAGATGATATGCGAATCCTGTGCCGTGGTAAAAATAAACCAGACATGCCGCTTTGCAAAGAATTCAATAAAGAAACAAAAAATGGCAAAGATATGAGCGCATGTGCAGAACTGCTTAAAAATGCTGTGCATTCAATTGTTGATAGCAAAGAACAATCCGACGTTGAAAGCTTTTTTAGTGGTGGCACAACTAGCTTTTTAGAAAATGACATTGAAGGAATAGATGACTTTGAACTTATCTGCTTTTTGGTGGTGAGGCCTAAATGTTAGGTTTGCCAAGCACTACTGAAGTTAATACGCGCATTCCAAAAGAGGCTTTTTATAAAAAGTTGAAAATGAAAAAGGCCGTGCGTGAACAGTTTGTAAATGATATTGAAAGAATAAGCGTTTGCAATTCTATTAAAGAAAGCACAACAGGCATACCAGCAGGAAAAAGCATAAAAGAAATTTTGGTGCTAAAAGTTGACTTAAAGAAGCGCTGCCAACCAAAGGAAGCTTTGCAGCTAATAGCGGCGCAAAATGCGCATAAGTTGCTATTTGTTTGCATTTTTGAAGACGAATGCTTTATGGCTGTGAAGTTCAAAGAACTTGTTGCTAGTGACTGGGCACAGCTGCAAAGCGTGCAAATCAGTTTAAATTCAGAAAGTATAGATAGCGCTTGGGACAGTATTGCTTCACAGGTTGTATATGGCGACACTGGTATAAAAGAAGTGACAGTGGAACAACGCTATGCGGATGATGCAAAGCTTTATGCTATGAATATTGAATTGGAAAAGCTAGAACATAAGCGCAAAAAAGAAAAGCAATATGCAAAGAAAAATGAAATGTTTGAACAGGCGCAGGAATTAAAGTGCAAGATAGCAGATCTTATGAAAGGCAGATAAATGGATAAGCTTAAGCTTGAAACAAAAGATGGTATTGTTGAAAATATTGAACGCTTGGGCGAGCTATTCCCGCAGGTGGTGACAGAAGTTCAAAATGAGCAAGGCGAAATTGAGCGAGCAATTGACTTCGACGCGCTGCGCGACCTTCTGGGCGACGTGGCCGAAGGGCAGCGCGAAAG
>CAVDAL010000013.1:0-7462 GCA_963606965.1 Acutalibacteraceae bacterium | reverse complement strand
ACATATGGGTGATATTTGGGGGATTTGGGGGGCGCGGACGATTGTGCCGATTTTCAGTGGAAAGCTTGGTCACAAGGCGCAACACTTGCTATGTGGGGAAATAATAAAGGCGCTCTGCAAACAGAGCGCCTTTACATGCAGCTGGACTTTTTCACCAATTATTTTTTGATATCATCAGCTGAACGCTGTGATGTTCGCACCATTGCAAAATCTTTCTGTCCACCAGTCAGCTTCTTTAAGCGTTTTTATATTTAGTAATTCCTTTGCTAAAGCATAAAGCTCTATACCTGCTTGTAGCCTTGGATGCGTAGTTGTATAGCCTTACTTGGCAGAATGCATGAAATATGCACTTTTGCACTTTTGTGGTTGGCCATTCAGCTCTTACAGCTTTTGCAAAACCTGTGCCACCATCTGTAACAACCATATCGGAAGGAGCAATTCGAGATAATAGCGCTCGCCATGCAAGAG
Source organism: Acutalibacteraceae bacterium (assembly GCA_963606965.1). Taxonomy (GTDB): domain Bacteria; phylum Actinomycetota; class Coriobacteriia; order Coriobacteriales; family QAMH01; genus CAVDAL01. The sequence goes on along the minus strand of CAVDAL010000013.1, from coordinate 6,994 downwards.
AATTTTCAGACCTTGCTAAGTACCAAGATAAGACATGCTTTTCACTGTAAACAATTAACACGACAAGATCTTTAGCTATCCAGATTCCATCAACAAAAATAACTCTATGTATTTCATCAACAATTTCAGGCATTGGCCATATCTTCCAAAATTTTGCAGCCATGCGTCTAAATGTTCTGCCATTACCTGGCATGTCTTTTTGTGTTTTCTTAGAAAGCAACCAAAATACAAAAGCTGCAAGGTTTCTAGCTTCCATGTCATGATGATGTGAAGAGCTTGATCCACACTCTTTGCAGCGCCACCTTTGAGTGCCAGCTGAAGTCTTTCCATTTCTTTTCATTTTTAAACCATAAGTTGGACATATTGAGCTTTTCACGCTGCCTCCCAAAAAAATCGAATTTTTTATGGGATTTAGCATATCCTACCTGCGGTTTTATTCATTTTCGGACACACTTTTTGTCCGAGTGAAGAATTCGCTTGAAATGAATTTTTTCATTAAAAACGGGCGCTGACCTGCGTCAACGCCCGAAATCGGACACACATTTGTTCTATAATCCAATTATTTTTTATTCTTCAGTTGCTTCTTCAGCAGCTACAGTCTTGCCTTTTTTATTCACAATATTAAGAACAAGAACAATCACAAATGCTGCGATAAGGAATGGCGTAACGAGTTGCCATTGATAGTAAACACCTGTGAATCCAACCAAAGTAGCGATGCCACCAAGAACAGCTGGGCTGAAGAACTGACCAATGCCCTGTGTAGCGACAAAGATTGAAGAAACCATGTCCCCTTTTCCTGGAGCTTTGTCGAGCAAGATATCTTGCCAGCAAGGGTTTAACATACCAAATGCAAAGCCGAATACAAATGCGCATGCAGCAAACAGTGGAATGCTTGTGATGTTAAGGAATCCAACAAATGCAAGTGCAAATAAGAACAAAATCAAAGGATGTGTAAAACGCTTAAAGAGCATCTTGACAGGGCCATAAACAAAGCCGCCAACAAGCATGCCAGCGCCCATAGCTGAAAATACAGTACCAACAACAGCTGGTTCACCAAGACCTGCGTCAATAATAACCATAGCGCCATTGTTCATGAATGACGTGAATGCTGCAATACCAAACATGCATAAGATAATCATGATGATAAATGTTGCAGAGAAGCCCTTCTTTGGAGCATCTGCTTTAGCATCTTTATCAGCAGCTTCTTCCTGCTTGTCTGGTTCTGGAAGCATGAATAGTGCAATAGCGCCAAAAACAACGATAAATGCAGTCATGAACCAGAATGAATATGTCCAGTCAATTACAGAAAGAACGCCAGCAACTAAGCTGAAAATCATTGAGCAAATGCCGCCTGCGCCAGTCATAACACCAAACATGACTGAGCGTGTTTTGCCGTCAAATAATGCTGCACAATATGCAACACAAAGAGCAAAAGCAAAACCATAGCCAATGCCATAGATGATGCGAGCTACAAATACACCCCAGAAACTTGCAGAACCAATTACTGCAACTCCCAAAGCGCCAATGAACATAAGAACAACTGTCAAAATGCTCATTTTCTTGTAGCCAATTTTACGGACGCCTGGAGCAACAAGAATTGATGCTGCGCTAAACAAAGTTGCTATAGTGCTGAGCATTTGAACAAGCTCAGTTGGAGCAGTTGGGAATGAGGCCTGCATCGCCGACAAACCTGGCGAAACAAGACTCTGTGTGAACATAACCATCATAAGAAGGCATATGCCAATCTTTGCTTTCAGTCCACTTTTTGCGGTAGTACTCATAAATTTCCTCCTTTAGAAATATAACTTAGGAGACTCCCTTACTATCTCCTAATGTCCAAAATAAAAGTTCGACCTTAGGCTGCAGCTATTTTCAGCTGCAGCCTATAAATCCTTGAGTAATACTTAAACGTTGTTGCTGTTTAGTGATGTGTATAAAACCCAGCGAGTGTCGCCATCCATCTTTTTGACAAGATCTTCAAGCTCGCCGTAATACATGCACCATGCCTGGCAGTGTTGCACACACATCGGCATCTTGTTTTTCTCTAAACGAGAAGCACACATATCGCAAGCTTTAGTGACTACAGGAGTCCATGTCCACTCCCATTCGCCTTCTCTAGGACCACTTTCATATTTCCAAGGACCTGTTTCAGTAAGCTTGATGCCATATTCGCCTTTAACAAGTCCGAGTTCTTTTTTGCAAGCTACTTCACAGGAGTGGCAACCTGTGCAGTATTCTGTGTTAATAAGAATGCCTTTCATTTAACCGCTCCTTTTCTCTTAAGCTGTTGGTGTTGGTTGTGGTGCTACTTCCATTGGATCTGGTTGTGGCACTTCTTCCATTGTCTTTAAGTTGAAATGCTTACCTGTTTCAGGGTCAATAAGTTCGTTTTTCATAACGTCATATTTCATGCCTTTAGCAGTAGCTTCATGGAAATGATCAATTTCATCTTGACGACGTGAACATTCCTTTTTGTATTGTGGGAAGTTACCTGTTTCAGCAATTTGCTGATATGGCATCTTGTCGCCTTCCTTAACAGGATAGATTTTGCAAATCATTGCCTTAATTGGGCTACCAACACCGCCTTGACCACAAAGGAATGCGCGAGTGCAGTTGTTTGGATTTGATTCAAATGTTCCAAAGTAATAAGGAGCTGCACCTTCCGTTTCTGGGAACCACCAGCCATGTTCTGCATGAACAGTGTTTTCATTTACAGTTTCTCTAATCTTTGCAACCTGCTTAAAACGACCATGGTCGTTTTCAATCCAGACCCAATCTCCTTCTTTAATGCCATATTTTTCAGCAGTCTTAGGATTAATTGTTACCTGTGGGTTTGGATGAAGCTCACGAGTTGTTTGAAGCTGACGGTGTTCTGAGTGGAACCATTCAAATGACCTGCCACCACAAGTTAAGATCAAAGGATATTCTTCCATTAACTCTGGAGTTGAAATTGGGCCATATGGAGGCTCAGTATGAAATGGAGTAGTGCGCAAGCCCCAGTAATGATAAAGAAGTGGTGTAAGTTCAAGACGGCCTGATGGAGTACCATAACCAATAGAGCCATCTGGTCTAAACATACCTTTTTCAGCCTTGTTATAAGTTCCATTAAATTCATCATATGCATGGCCAAGCATTGATGGATCTTTAACAAGTTCTTCCCAATCAGGTGTAAACAAAGTCCTGCCGCTGTTTTTAGCGCCACCTTGATCAGTTGCTTCTGTTGTAGCAGAGAATGAACCTGTACCATCATGCAGATACCAGTTAAGAAAATCGATATCAGTCTTAATGCCGAGTGCTTCAAAAGCTTCTGGGTTTAATCTATTACCCATTTCAACAATAATCTGTTCGTCAGATTTTGCTTCATAAAAGCTTGTAACAGCAACCATAGCACGCATTGGCGTCCACCATGTACGAGCAGAATTTCTTTCAGCACTCATTGCAACAGGCAACAAAATGTCTGCGCAAGCTACAGATGTTGGAGTGATGTATGGATCTGCATTAACAATAAATGGAATCTTTTGCAAAGCAGCCAAAACACGAGGTGCATCCATACCAGGGCATGAAATTGTGTTTGAAGACTGAATCCACATCATCTTAATTGGATATGGGAAGTCATCTTCAATAGCTTGCAACAAACCATCTGATGAAGCATGAGCAACAAAGTCGCCGCCTTCAATGCCTAAAGCAAATGAGTTATTTAATTTCTTTGCACGCCATTCAGGAGGGGTGAAGCTTTCACCTGATGCATAACCAGCGTTGCATTCAAATGCATTGTGTACAAGGATGTTGCCACCTGGAACATCAACATTTCCTGTAATGGCCATCAAGTCACAACCTGCCAAGCACAAAGCCATAGCAGAAAGCTGCTGGTCAAATGCAAGACCCCACTGAATTGCTGAAGGTTTGCCTGATGCATATAAACGAGCAGAACCACGAATGTCATCTGCATCAAGGCCACAAATTTCAGCTGCCCATTCAGGAGTTGTATCTTTTACTGATTCAGCTAATTCATTAAAGCCAGATGTCCATGAATCAATATAGTCCTGATCATACAAGCCCTCTTCAATAATTACATGTAACCATGCACAACCTAATGCTGCATCAGTACCTGGGCGAATCTGCAAAAAGTATTCAGCACGAACACCCCACCATGTAAGACGTGGGTCAATAGAAATAATTTTTGTGCCCATCTGCACGCACTGTACCAACCAATGTCCTACATAGCCATCAGCATTTGAAGCTAGAGGTTCATTACCCCAAACAACTAATACTTCAGGTGGAACCCACTCTGAATTGTTGTATCTGTCTTCATGGCCTTGAGATGCATCAACAACTGTAAAGTCACCAAATGGAGCAATACATCCGCAAACACGTGGCATATAGCAAGAAAAACCAGTAAATGCAAAAGTTGATACATTAGGCGTCTTTAGAGCTACCTGATAAAAGAAAGGTAACTGCCAGTTAATGTTACGGCCTGTACCGTGAACACCAATGATTGCATTACCGCCATCAGTTTCCCAAATTTCTCTTACCTTAGCTTCAATAATGTCATAAGCTTCATCCCAGCTGATGCGTTCCCATTTGTTTTCACCGCGTTCACCTACGCGCTTCATTGGGTATTTCAAACGATCTGGATGATTAACTGATTCATCAAGCGTCAAACACTTAATACAAAGTTTGCCATTTGTACAAGGATCTAGTGGATCACCTTCTACTCTGACTACTTTGTTGTCTTTTGTGTAAATTAAGATGCCGCATGATGTGTGGCAACCAGGAGGTGAATAATGATAGGTACGCGTTACAGTGTATCCATCTTCTTCCCATTGCCATTCTCCCTCGTGATACGCTTTGCGATCAATACTGTCGAGGAATTCTTGATAGTCTGCCATATCTTCTCCCTTCTTGGATTCTCAACCATCTGTGGAGAAGTTTATGCGCCTTAGGGCTGGTTGCGCATTCTGCATTCAGTCCTAATAACTAATTTTTTAGCACTAATTTTTTAGTACTAAAACACTAGTACTATCAGTATGAGTTTGTATTTAAATGAGTTTAGAAATGTACTTAATCGAGTTTAATATTGTCAATTAAACTAATGAGTTCTTGCTGACTGTGCACATTTGCCTTTTTATAAATTTCATATGTGTGAGCTTTTACTGTATGCACAGAAATAAAAAGAGTTTCACTGATATATGCAGTGTTTCGACCTTTGGCAAGCAGCTCTAAAACATCTTTTTGACGCGAAGTTAAACCTATATCTTCTGACAGCTTAACAAGCTTTTCCTTGTAATAACGTCTTTTACTTGATGCTTCTTGCTGCTCTTCTTCAATAGCAGCAGATGTTTGCATTTCTTTGAGTTTCACTTCTCCATCGCTCGAAATACTTGGTACAACTTCAACTTTATCAAAAGATGGATAAGAGTCACCAATACCCGCCGCAACCATCCAAATTATAATCATGCAAAGAGCAACAGCAGCCACAACCACCTTCTGAGAAACATCTGATTCGCCTGGGAAGAACGACAAAGCTCCCAAAAGCAACCCTATAACGTAACCAAGACTGGCGATTGTTGAACTTAGGCCAAGAGTTCTAGTACTTGAAAGTTTTGCTGCTGCAATGTGCCTTGCTAAAGCAGAAAGCGAGAATGCAACTGGAACCATTGTAAATGCATACCCAATAATCGCCAAACCAAATGAAATTTTTGTTGGAAAGACGGTGAATAGATATGCAAATGTTGCTACCAACGGAAGATGTATTTTCCTGGCTAACGACTCGCAAATTCTTCCTGTCTTTTTATAATAAGTTGCTACCCCGAGCATGAATATTATTGTAAAAACAGCACTTCCGCCAAGCGCTACTTTAATATCGCCTTGAACATTTTCTACAACCCATACGAGCATAAAAGCCTGAGAAAAAGTTGCTGCAAATGTTAAAGCAACAGATTTCCACGAAAAAGAAATACGTGAATCGTTTTCTTTACTACCAATATTAGGAAAAGAAGAACTAGGTGTAAAAAATGTAGACACTAAAATATAGAACACATATGAAGCCAATAATGAGAATATATGTGTTTGAGCAAATAACCCTTTGCCAATTTGTGCCGTAATAAAAACAATAAGCAAGCCAACGCCAATTGTAAACATTACCACAATAGCCATTTTCCCATGAAAAAATACACAACAGCGTTCATAAAATAAAACCGTGCATGTAACAATGCCAGTACCAAAAAGACACGGACAGAGAATATTTAGAGCTATTTCAGACGGAAAGAAAAAGGAAAGCACAATGCCAACTAAAACAGCAACGAATGGAATAATTGTCCACGCCCTGCGAGATTTTTGAAAATAGTCAGATGCACGCCACGCAATTAAATAAACAACAAGCATTGTTGTAAAAAACATAAAAAGCGGAATGGAAATATATGTACTTTCAAAGTAAATATGCTGATAGCCATAATAGAAAATAAGATTAAAAAATGCAACCTGGCACAGAGCAAAACCAATAACATTCATGCAAATGCTAGGGCTAATAAGTAGCCACTTCTCTTTTTCTACAACATCTTGAGAATCTGCATCTGATGCTGCTTCGCCCGTTTGAATTACCATATTATCCCTCTTTGAATTTTTTATGAAAGATGATTATACAAGTTTATATGCTTTATTGTCTATCTAATTAGAATCTAATTGAGCTCAGTCTTTATTAACTTTTGAGCCTCATTCAGCTCTTCTTCAGGCGTAAATTCATCATTATTTCTTGCTAGAAACTCTGCGACTTGCAGCATTGGTCTAACGTTTAATTCTTCTTCATTGGATAATGCGTCTAGCGTTTCGGTGGTTAAATTTGGCATCTTTTCAAAACCGTCATCTTTGAAAATTTTCTCTAATTCTTTTGATATTAATTGCTTTCTTGCTTCTTTATCCAGCTTGCCAATTTTTATAGTTAAAAATCCTTCCAGTTCGTCTTCATAATTATTTAAAACAGCTGATAGTTTATCTT
>CAVDAL010000012.1:0-6260 GCA_963606965.1 Acutalibacteraceae bacterium | reverse complement strand
TTGCATGGTTTACAAGCACAGCTTCAACAAGCGTGAACAAGATTCAAGCGGGAACGCTGGAAGTTGAAATTCAAAAATCCACTGATGGGTCAACTTGGACTGATGTTGGAAATGATGCACTAAGTTTTATTAAATCAACCAGCGCCGCACAAGGTGAAGCAGTTTTGTGGGAGCCAGGTGCAGAATACAAATTGCCAATGCTGCGCGTTGCAAACAAGGGCGACCTTGCATTGAAGTTCAAGATTAACTTCGCTATGACTGGTGGAGATGAAAAATTAGCAGATGTTCTTGATGTCAAACTTAATGGGCAGAGCACAGGCTCAACATTAGCAGATATTTTGAATTCAAAAGATGCAGATGGTGTTATCCATGGCACGTTAAGAGGCATAACTGGTAGCGAAGAAGAAGTTGGCTCAGACTCTTATGAAATCTCTATGAAGATGAAAGAAAACGCTGGTAACGAATATCAAGGCCTGAGCATTGACGGAATTGCTATTACATGTGTTGCGACACAACTTGCTTCTGAATTTGATAGCTCAACAAATACATATGATGCATCTGCTGAATATCCTGTTGTAGCTGTTGCGAAGGTGAAGAATGTAAAGTCAAGTACTCAAGCAGGTGGTCAAACTGAAGGTCAAGTAAGCACACCTGTTTATACAATAGGCGGCGAAGATCCAGTAGAAATTAAAGTTGCCGATACTGTTCAAACTGCCAACGGTGAAGAAGTCCCAGTAGCTTCTGTATCAGTTCCTGCCGGAACACAGCTTGCGTCTTCAGATGGTGAACTTACATTAAAGGTCACTAATACAACAACACCTGCCAATATTGAAGTTAAGAGCACTAAAGAAGCTAAGACTTTAGAAGTAAAGCTTGATGGCTTGGCAGAAAGCAATGATAAAGTGGTTAAAGTTAGCGTTTATATTGGCGCAAACCTTAGTTCTTTACAGATGTACCATACTGAAAATGGTGAATCTAAATCAATGGTTAGAGTGTATACATTAGACGATTTAGATGCGCACAATGAATATTATTATGATGATACTACAGGCTTTGTAACAATGGCTTTGAAGAGCTTTTCACCATTTACATATGTATGCAAAGACAGCAATGCTGCATATCCAACAAATTCAGATGAGTTTTTTGATGCTTTGAAAGATGGCGGAACTATTTATGTCAACAAAGATATTGATTTAAATGGAGTCGATGGTAATCAGCACGAAATTGAATTGTGGGGCATTGGTACAATCAATCTTATTCTTAATGCAAATCTTACATGGGACAATGCTCCAAGTTGGAATTGGGGCATGATAAGAGTGGCTCAAGGAACAAAGCTGGTCATATCTACTGCCAATGAAGTTAGATGTGCAATGATTAATGCAGGAGCGAATTCCATCATATGCATGATGGGTGGAGAAGTCATTATTAATAATGGAGATTTTTCAAGTTGTAGTTCCATTGTGTTTAATTATAACGATGACGATTATGGGTATCAAACCTACAGATTAACCATAAATGGTGGAACATTTAAGGCCGACAGTAAAGTTGGAATATTCCATACTGGAAGCCCTGCGAAAATTACAACCGAGCAATGCCACATCAATGGCGGCAAGTTCTATAACTGGAATCCAAGCGAATATGTAGACACAGAAAACTACACAGTCACACAGACTACAGAAAGCAGCGACACTGTATATACAGTAACTGCCAAAGCAGTAGATTAGAACCTTTCGTCTAAGGTCTGTGAAAAGTCCTCTCCGCTACATCTGCAGTAGCGGAGGGGCAACCAAAGGATACATGCAGGCAGGAAGTGTTGAAATTTTGGCGAAGAAAGCGCCAGCAGACTGCTGAAAGTTTTGCCAGTAAAGCTTTACCAACAAAAGCACGTATCTTTTGGTTGCTCATAAATTGCAAGCAAAAAAGAAAGGATTGCCAAAGTGCAGCTATTTAAAAAAATAACTTACAAGCCAAAGCATGGCGAACAAACTGCACTTGCAAAAAGTGTTAACCGCATTATTGTTCCGTCGCTTATAGCAGTTTGTGTTTGTGCGCTGTGCCTGTGCGGAATCACTTTTGCGTGGTTTAGCGCAAGCAATTCTGCAGAAACAAAAACAATTCAGTCTTCATCATATGTAATTTCATGCCAGCCAAGCAGTGCGCAAGATGCAACTGAATTAAACTTCACAAGCAATGCTTTTTCAATGGCAAGCGATGCTGAAACATTCACATTAACAGCTACAGGTGGGGAAGGCACAACAGGATATTGCAGCATAAGAATTGCAAACAAGACTTATTACACAGAACAGATTGTCACAGGCGCTAGCTTTGAATTTACAGTCAAAGCGCCCATCAACACAGAAGTTTTGCTCACGCCAAGCTGGGGTACGTGTGAAGAAAGAACAGATGAAAATAAAGTTGTAAATAGCGGCGAAATTGACTTATCTGCAGCAAATGCAAATGAATATGAACAGATAAAGACGAATGAAAAAATAGCAATAAGCGCAGCAAATGGCGGCAGCGTTAGCGGTAATAATGCAGAAATTCGCATACCAAGCAATGCAGTTGAACAAGATATAGAAGCTGTATTTTCAATCGAACTTACAGAATCTGACGCAACAAGCTTGACTTTTGATATTTCGCTAAAAGATGGAAACGGCAACACAATCACATTAAAGCAGCCTGCAACAATCACATTAGACATTGGCCAGGACTTAAATATCGCATCTGTTTTGCATGGCAGTGAAGCTTTAACAGAATATGCTAGTGCAGACGCGCTGCAAGATCAGGGCTATTATTACAATTCCACAGAAGGAAAGCTCTATATTTGCACATCAACATTTAGCCCGTTTAAAGTCGTGCTTGTGCAAAGCGCCAAAATTGTGGACAAAGTCAACGATGCAATTTATCTGTCTGACGTTCCATACAACACAGAAATGACAGTGCCAGCTTCTGCCACAGAAGCTTATGGCGTCATAACAATGGACAAAACAGCAAATGGCGGTGATGCGCTTAACCTTATTGTGAATGGGGAAAATGTAACATTCAAAAAAGGCATTTTTGCGCATGCAGAATCAACAGTTGTTTATGATTTGTCGCAATATGAATGCGATTATTTTTCAACATATTATGGTATTAGCTCTTTGCGCGGCACCAAAGGTAATGTGAAGTTTTATATTTATACTTCAAACGATGGGCAAAACTGGGAACTTAAAACTTCAGAAACTCCTAACGAGTTAACAGCTGCATCGAATGCTGAATATGTCAAGATCCCAATTAGCGGTGTTAAATATTTGAAGTTGTTCGCAGACGACAACAATGGCAATGGCAACGACCATGCAATTTATGCGGACGCAAAAATCTTTAAAGAAGGCTATGCAGAAAGCTTGATGCCTGCCGTTACTGAATATAATGAACAAATTTTGACGGCGTGTTCAAGCTTGACTGAAGGCGGCACTATTGAAGTCACAGAAGATGTTGAATTTTTATTGTTGCAGCGCGAACTTGTTAAAAACGCAGGTCAATACACATTAAAGACTTTCGCGGAAGAAAGCGCCATGAATAAAAAGGTGCTTAACATGCTGTTAAGCGACCGCGAGATGTTAAAGCTTTATCTTGCTGGCGGCAAGCCTGAAGGTTCATATTTGAAGTCTTTGGAAGTCTTGAGCAAGCTTTATGAAGCTCATGGCAGCGACCTTGATATAACGCTAACAACGCAATATGGCACAAAGCTTGGCGACTTGTATCGCACGATGATGCTTGCAATTTCGCTCACGCATTCTGGCAATGTGTACTTGTGGGTTGACGGCAGTGCAGTTTCTGACCCTGTCACACGCTATGAAATTTATAAAGATTTGCACAGCGAAGGCTTGATTGAAGTCGAAACATTTGAATCTTTGACTGTTGAAGAAATGCGCTGGGTCATGAATACTGTTATTGATGATGAAGAAATCAAGTGGCTTAATAATTATGTGCGCACTGTTAAGAATGGCGCGACTGGCCCATATTCATATATCAAGTATACATTCGGTTATAACTACACGCTTGAAAAATATTATTCCGCGGAAAATTATGACACTTGGAATGAAAAATATGGGCTTTCTGATTGGGACGTCCCATATGAATCTGGCCACCCCAAACTTTGGATTGTTTTTGAAGAAGGCGCTGTTTGCGGCGGTCTTTCAAAGACAGGATCTTGCATTTGGGGTTCATACAAAGGCTTGCCAAACACTTGTGTGAGCCAGCCGGCACACTGCGCATATATCTATTACACGCAGGTAAATGGCAATGGCGTTTGGGGTCTTGGCAACAATGTTAGCGGCTGGGCCAAGTCTGGCAAGACAGAACACCTTGGCGTGCGCATGATGAATGACTGGGGCAGTTCAGTTTCTGGCTGGAGTGCGTCATACATTCTGCTGGCGCAGGCTGCGCAAAATGAATATGACAAATATGAAGAAGCAGAAGTTTTGATGATGCTTGCCGATGTTTATAACGACAAGGGCAACACGCAAATGCAGGAAAAGATCTATCGCAAAATTCTTGAAGTTGAAAGTTTTAATTATGACGCATGGAGCGCGCTGGTCAATCTGTATTTGAATGACACAACAAAGACTGAAGCTGAGTATATGGATTTGGCTGAAGAAGTTGCATCGGCATTGACTTATTATCCAAAGCCAATGTATGACTTGATTTCCAAAATTGAGCCAAAACTTACATCTTCTGGCACGCAGGCAAGCTTCACAATGTTAAGAACTCGCACGCTGACTGCTGCGGCAAATGCAACTGACGCACAGACAATTCAAAAAGATGCTGTTGTTGCTGTTGCAAAGCAGCTGCTTGGCACAACAGATGGAACAATTGCAGAATTTTCATTCGATGGTGAAGACGGTGGCAAGATTGTTTTGGGCAGCCAGTTCGACGGCAGCGATGTAACGTGGGACTACAGCCTTGATGGCGGCACAACTTGGAAGCAAACAACAGATAACAAGCATGCTTTAACGCAGGCAGAAATTGATGCGATTACTGTTGAAAATGATATTAAAGTCCACATTATTGGCGTGGATTATTCCGAAGATAATATTTATACGATTGACATAAAAGAGTCTGCGGGCTTGCCAAGCACACTTTATGCAAACGACTTGGAAGACAAAATGATAGCAACCACAAATGCTATGGAGTGGCGTTTTAGTGAAAACGATGCGTGGACTTCATTTGCAAGCGCGCAGCCGGATCTGTCTGGCAACAAGACTTTGATTGTTCGAGTTGGAGCGACTGGTGTGCGCTTAGCTTCTGCATCGAAGACTTATGAGTTTACCGCAGATGATTTGCCAGACACAAGGAAGTATGTGTCTATCAGTAAGCTTTCTGTTGTTGATTTTTCAAGTGAAACAAATGCAAAAACTGACAACTATAAGCGTTCGTGGGAAGCTGTGAATGCGATAGATGGCAATGCCAACACAATGTGGCACACAAATGCAAAGATTGTTGATGCTGAAAAATATATAACGATCAAGCTGGATGAGCCAATGTATATTTCTGCTTTGGAATATCAGCCTGCAAAGATTTATAACGGCAGCAATTATCAGTATGGAATTATGAAAAATGCCATTGTCTATGTTAGTTCTGATGGTGAATCTTGGGAACAAGCTGCCAGTGTTACAGACAGTCCAAAAACGTATACAGCTAAGTTGATAAAGTTTGACAAAGTGCAGCTTGTGCAATATGTGAAGTTCCAGATGACATGTTCGCATGAAAGCGGCAACAAATTTGCAAATGCTGCGATGATAAATCTTTATTACGATTCTACCGCAAAGAAGGCTGAATCTAGCACCAGTGAAGGCAGTGCTGGAAGTGGCGGAAGCAGTAGCAATAGTAGCGCGGGCTCTAGCGGAAGCGCCAGCTTAAGTGGCAGCAGTACTAACAGCAGTAAAGATGAAAGCTCGAAGGAAAGTGGCAGCACAAATAATGATACAAGCAGCGACTTAAGCATTGATGCTAAAAAAGATGGGGAGGAATAAAAATGAAATATTGTGATTACTACACAGTTTATAGAAAGGGAATTAATAGGATGCTGGGGGGGGGTGTTCAATACTTACAACTAACCATTTGTGATGTGTCTTGCAAGCTTTATGCGCAAACAAAAGTCACCCTCATGACTTTCAATTTTAAGACAGCAAACAAATCGCGATAAAGCTTGCATTCACATAAATGAAGTGACAAGAACAAGGCAAAGAAGTGCTGAAGATAAAAGAACAAAAGTTAGC
>CAVDAL010000011.1:0-25105 GCA_963606965.1 Acutalibacteraceae bacterium | reverse complement strand
AAGTACAACGACAAGACAGATAAGCCTACATTTGTAAATACATATGCAGCAGACAGCGCAACAGTTTCTGGTAAAGATAACTTCAAGGTTGCAAAAAAGATTAGCGGCCGTGACTGGTTAGCAGCAGATAAGTTCACATTCACAATTGCAGGCGACAATAACGCTCCAATGCCTAAGAGTGATGAAGTTGTATTGACTAAAGACGCACAGAGCGGCGCATTTGGTGATATCACTTATGCAAAGGCAGGAACTTATACATATACTGTTACTGAAACTGGTGCTAAGAGCGCATTAGATGGTGTTGCATTTACAAACTCTGAGGCAACATATCAAGTAACTGTAACTGTTACAGATACACTAAAGGGCAGCTTTAGCACAACTGTTACAACTACACAGACAAAAGATGATAGTGGTGCAGATGTAAACAAAGCAATTGCAGACAAGACTTCTACATTTACAAATACAGCTGCTAAAGCTGGTAAGTTAACAATTACAAATACAGTAGTTGCAGCAGACGGCTTAAGCCCAGATAAAAACAAAGAGTTTGAATACACAATTGAGCTTAAGTACAACGAAACTAGCGGAACAGCCACAGCTCTCTGCGGCACATACTCAGGCATTGAGTTTAAGGATGGCAAAGCCACAATTAAACTTAAAGGTAGTGAAAACAAAGTAATCGAAGGACTTCCAGCAGGTGTTTCATACAAAGTTACACAAAAGTCCGAAACAGATACTTATACAACAACTGCTAATGGCAAGGATGGATACACAGTATCTGGCACAACAACAACAAAAGATGCAACAGCCGACTTTGTAAATACATATCATGTATCAAAGGTGAAAGCTGATGCATTTGGTGCAACAACAACAATCACTGGTCGCAACTTTGTTGAAGGCGATACATTCACATATGTATTAACTGACAAAGACAGCAAGACTGTTGAAACAAAGCAAGCAACAACTGTTGCTGGCAAGACTAGCGGTAGCGTAGACTTTGCACAAATTGAATACACAACACCTGGCACATACACTTACACTTTGGCTGATAGCCAAGCAGGCAAGACTGTTGATGGTGTTACACACGATTCAACTAAATACACAGTAACTGTTGTTGTAAAAGACAATGGTGACGGCACACTTTCTGTTGAATCCATCAAGTACAACGACAAGACAGATAAGCCTACATTTGTAAATACATATGCAGCAGACAAGGTCACGCTCGTAACAGCTGATTACTTCACAGTAGCGAAGAAGATCAGCAAGCGTGCATGGCTTGAAGATGACGAATTTACATTCGTAATTACTGCTGAAAATGATGCTGCTAAAGAAGCGATGCCAACAGCAGACGGCTCAACATTAGTTTTGACATCTGCAAAGAAGAGCGGCAACTTCGGCGACATCACTTATACAAAGACAGGCACATATACATATACAGTCACTGAGTCTTCTTCAAAGTCGACAGACAGCGACAACTTGAACAACTCTAAGGCTAAATATCAGGTAACAGTAACTGTAACTGATACAACTAAGGGTGCGCTCAAGATTGCAAGCGTTGTGAAGACTCAAGTTCTTGATGATAATGGCAATGCAATTTCTGGTGGTAAGACAATCACTGGCAAAGAGCTTGTATTCACAAACTCTTATGCAACAACTGGCAAGTTCACTGTCACAAATACTGTGAAGGCAGCTGAAGGCTTGAGCCCAGACAAGAACAAGCAGTTCAATTACACAATTGAACTTACATATGGCAATGGCAAGGCTGTTAATGGTAAGTTTGGCGTTGCTGTTGTTGATAGTGATATGTCAACTTCTGATATAAGCACAAACGACTTCACTCCAATTGATATTAAGGATGGTTTGACATTTAAGGATGGCAAATCTTCATTCAAGCTTAAGGGTGGCGAAGAGATTGTTTTGCAAGGCTTGCCTGCAAATGCCAAATACAAAGTAACGCAGACTGCAGAAGATGAATATACAACGACTATCAACAATGTTGAAACTCTTGTAGCATCGGGCACAACAAGTGTTGATACTGACACTCAGGTTGATTATGTAAACACATACAAGATTATCAAAACAGATACTGTAATATTCAAAGCAAACACAACAATTACAGGTCGCAACTTTGCAGATGGCGATAACTTTGAATACATATTGAGTAATTACGAAGGTAAGCATCTTCAGCAAATTCATGCTGACCTTGATATGGGTAAGGCCACAGGCAGCATGGAATTTTATGCAATTACATTTGACACGCCTGGCACATATACATACACAATTGCAGATAACTTAGCTGGTCAGACAATTGATGGCGTAACACACAGCGACAAAAAAGTGACTATAACGGTGACTGTAAAAGAAGATGGCGCAGGCAAGGTTGTTGCCACTGTTAAATATGATGGCTTGGATGAATTGCCAACATTTGAAAATGTTTATGAGGCAGAAGCCGCTAAAGCAACTCTTGATGGCAAGATGAGCGTTGACCCAACTGAAGGTAACACATTTAATGTTGAAGACGGTCAGTTCGGCTTCATTGTTACAAACACATCAAAACCAGATGCTAGTGATATAAACTATCCAACAAAGACTGTAACAAATGATGCAAATGGTGACTTCAGCTATGGCGATATTACATTCGATGTTCCAGGAACATATGAATTCACTGTTGTTGAAGATAACTCAAAGACTGTTGCAGGCGTAACATCTGACGGCAGAACATATAAGATTACTTATACTGTCACAGATGATGGCAAGGGCCAGTTGCAGGTTGAAAAGAAGATTGAAGTTGTAAAGGCTGGCGGAGAAAGTGAAAAAGCTGATTCAGTCGACTTTGCAAAGACATATAACCCAACTGAAGTCGGTATTGCATTTGCAGGTACAAAGACGCTTGTAAATACTGACCCAGGCACAACTCGCACAATTAAGGATGGCGAATTCACATTCAGCATTGAAGCTACAAATGATGCTGCTAAGGAATTCTTGCCACAAGATACAACAACAGTTAATGCTGGTGGCACATTCACATTTGGCAACATCACATATACTCATGTTGGTGAATATACTTATAAGATTACTGAACTTGCTGGCGATGATGCAAATATCACTTATGACAGCAAAGTTTATGAAGTGACAGTAACTGTTACAGATGAAAATGCTGTCCTTAAGACAAAGGTTGATGGCATTCCAGATGATGGCATGGCATTTGAAAATAGCTTCACTCCAAGCCCTGTTAAGGGTGAAGGTTTCAGCGGTAAAGTCACAATGGACGGCCGTGACCTTAAGAAAGGCGAAACAACAATTATAGTTGTTGACCCAGATGGCAACAAAACAACAATCAAGCCTGGTAAGGATGGCAAGTTTAGTGTTGACGACCCAACATTTGACAAGACTGGAACTTATAAATATGTAATTACTCAGCAGCCTGGCAAGGCAAATGGTGTTACATATGACAAGGCAACATATACTGTTATCTACAAAGTGACAGAAGATCCTGACACACACCAGCTTGTTGTTAATAGAACTATCAAGATGACAACTGGCGCAAGTGGCAAGGCGCAAGTTGTTAAGAAGGTTAACTTCAAGAATAAGTATGTTGCTCCTAAGAAGAACAATGACAACAATAATAATAACGGCGGCAATAACAATAACGATGGCAACAACAATAATAACAATGGCTCTGTAAGAACTGGCGACAGTCCATTCACAGCAGCAGGAGCTGCAGGCTTGGCAGGAATGTTAGTTGCGCTGTTTGGCATGATTATTGCTCGCCGCCGCAGGAAGGAAATGTAGAGGGGAAGCGCCTGTAAAAGGAAAGCAAAAAAGGGCTTTAGCTGAAAAAATTTCGTGATTGACAGCAAACATTTCGCAAATAGATTCAGCAGCTGATAGATGGCCGGCGCAAGTTTAAAAGACTTGTGCCGGTTTCTTCTTTTGCATAGCTGTTATAATTGCAGGGTTTTGAGTTGCATGAATTTGAAAATAATCAGTTTGTTTTATGCAGCTGAGTAAGATAGAAAAAGGTGAGGGACTTATGGTTCGCAAACAAGAAAATCGAAAGGAGAGTGTTATGGGCAAAATATCGAAGAAAATTGTGTCAATTGTTGCAACATTAGCTATGTTTACAACAATGGTTCCTGCTGCTTCAATCGCATTTGCAGCAGAATCTGAAAGAATTCCAACTGATGTTGTTAATGTTTATGGCGCAGATGAAATTACAAGTTATACGCATAGGATTTTTAGATCTGGCGCATATTATGTTGCAGAAGACACAAATATTGACCCATCAGACACTTATGGGAATGGCATTAAGATTGATGAAAATCTTGATGTTGTAATTTATATTCCAAGAGGTGTTACATTAACAGTTGCAGGGCAGGACGGTTATCTTGCAGATGATGTTGGATATGCTGCAATTTATTTGCCAGAGTCATCAACATTAACAATCACAGGTGGCGGCACAATAAATGCGCTCGGTGGCGATGCAGGTGCTGGCAGTAGAGGCTGCAACGGCAAAGCTGCAATTTATGATGATGATTCAGATGGCGGCCCATATTATTATGGTGGCAATGGCGGCATAGGCGGCGACGGCGGTGCTGGTGCCGGTGCTGGCATTGGCACTAATGGCGGCATAGGCGGCCTTGGTGGTCTTGGTGGCGACGGCAAGAAGTCTGAAGGCTTTTATTCAGAAGATGGCGCTGGTGAAGACGGCCAAAATGGTGAAGCAGGCGAATCAGCTTTAGCTGCAGGTGATGTATATTTTGCAGGCAGCTTGACTGTAAATTGCCAAGGCGGCAAAGCACAAACAACACAATCTGTTGGCGGCAGTGCTGGTGCTAATTACTTACGCAAGAATGCTTGGTTTGCATATTCAACATGCGGCGGCGCTGGCGGTGGTGCTGGTGCTAGTGGTGAATCTGCATATGGCATCGGCTCTGGTGGCGACGGCGGCGCTGGCGGCGCTGGCGGTGGTGGCGGTGGCCATTACCGTGATGGTGTTGGTGGCTCTTCATATATTGGATATTACTATTGCGGCGGTGAAGGCGGCAAAGGCGCAACAGCTGCTGAAGGCGGAGCTAATGGTAGCGATGGTGAAGCTTCACCAGCGATAACAGAAGATATGCTTGGAACAAAGTACACTTCAAAAGCTGGTATTGCTGGCACTTCTACTGCTGGGTCAGTCAAGAGTGAATATATTGCATATAAGAACACAACTACTGGCTCTGAATGCAAGTTTAAATATGATGAAAAAGATTATATAATCCCATCAGTGAAATATTTCTTTGATGCAGAAGAATTTGCTGATAAAGGCGGATATACATCAACTTTAACAATTGATGCAAATAACGGCACATATGCAGACGATGCTAAGACTTACAAGATTAATATTGTCCCTGGTGCTGACCCTGTTTCTGACTTGTATGACATTATGACCAGCACAAATAATGCTGTAAGTCCATTGCGTACTGGCTATGCTCTTGTTGGTTATTCTACCACAGACGCTACAGATAATCAGTTCTTTAAGCGCATAGAAGACGGTGAAACAATCAGTGGCGAGTGGACACCTTCTGGAACAGATAATGCACTTTGTCAAGAAGGCTATGTTGTTGGTAATCTTGGCACAGAAGATGATTACTTGAAGACTGCAGTGCTAACAAATTTCACGCCTGGAACTTTATATGCAGTATGGCAAGCAAATGATTATACTGTCACATACAACAGGAATGAAACTTTGCTAAATACACTTGGCATTAAAACAATGCCAAACTGGGTAAGCACTTCAGATACAACAAAAACAAAGACTACTGTTGAAACAACAGATACTGGCTTCACATATGATACTGAGTCAAAGCTTGCAATTTCTAGCTCTATGCATTCAACAGATAAAATTGCATTCCCAAGTAATCAGAATTATTATCTTGAGAGCGCAAACAATGGCCAGTATGTTTTGAAGGGCTGGACAAAGTCTATAAATGAAAAGGGCGAAGCAACAGATACTATTTATTCTTGCGGCGAAGCTGTAACTCGTCTTACAAGCGACAATGCTGTTACTTTATATGCTGTTTGGGGAACACCAAGCGATATTAATTCTCCAGCATTTGTTGTAGACCCAGATTTAACTCTTCCATTTGAATATAGCGCAGATGCTTCAAAACTTAATGTGCGCGCTGTTCCATATTGGGGCACAAATTCAAAGGGCGAATATGGTTCATATTTTGTTGCTGCAATTTATGGTGAAAATCCATCACGCACACTTTCCACAGAGTGGCAAATGTATGATGAAAGCACAAGCCAGTGGAAGGCAATTTCAACAAATGGAGCATATGGCGGATATAAGTCTGCTATTGATGAAACTGCATTTACAGAAGACTTCACATATAATGGCGCAGAATACAAAGCTGGCGAATATACAAACAGGGCTTTGAAGGCAACTCTAACTATTCCAAGAGGCGCTGCGGCTGGTACTAGCAATAAATATCGCTGTGTATTTAAGCTGAGTGCTGTTACTGGTTCTGCAAGTGCTGATTCACTTGAATATGTTTCACCCGCAATTACATTTAAAGTAATTAAAGCAGATTATGATACAAGTGAAATTAAGATCTTGAACCGTTTCAACCACGTTATTACTACTAATTTGTGGAAGACAACATATACTGGCGCAGAACAAGGGTTCACTATCACTGGTTTGCCAGCAAAGCTGACAGCTCATATTTCTTATTATTCTGAAAGCGAAGCTAAATATATTGATACTGCGCCAATAGAGCCTGGCACATATTATGCTCATATTACTTATTCAAATAGCGATGTTGGATATAACACTCCTGAGGAACGAGTAATAAAGATTGTAATTTCAAAGGCACAAGTGTTTAGTCCAGTTCCAAAGGAATTAACATATAAAATTGCGGATTACACAACAGGTGAAGCTGCAGTTCAAACTGCTTTTGATGAAAACGACCTTTATTATGCAGATAATGCATCTGCAAGCCAAGCAGGCGACTATGTTGCAACATTTACATTGAAAGATACAAAGCGTTATGAATGGATTGTTGGCACAGGGTCAACAAAGCAGATGTATTACACAATCGCTCCTTTGAAAGTAAAGATTAGCAGCGACGAAATTACTGTGGGTGATGAGTCATATAGCATTACATGGCAAGGCACAACAAGCAATTATGATGGCAAAGTTCATAGCGCATCAATTACATCAAGCTTGTTTGGTAATGGTTCTTCTGAAGGCAAGATCCCAGATTGGGTAACAGGCTGGAAAGATGGCAAGCCAAGCTCAAAGACTTCTGCATATTATGTTTATTATGTTGACAATGGCGATGGCACATTCACAAATGTTGTTGGCTATGATGTAAATGGCAATGTCATCACAAAAGAACAGATTGAAGCTTGGAAGAGCGGTTCTTCTTCAAGCAGCGTGACTGCAAAGAGCTTTAGCGATGTTGCAGAATTTGGTGTTAAAAGTTCAAGTGTTGTTCAAGTTTCTATCGCTTTTGATACAAGCGATTCAAATGTAAAGATTAGTGGCACTTCAACTTCACCATTCACAATTGCTCCTGCTGGTGTTACACCTGTTTTGTTATCTTCAAAAGCAACAGATGTTGATGGCAAGACAAAGTATGTTCCAGCTCCAAGTTATAAGGATGAAAGCGGCAAGATTGTAGAAGGTCTGCCAACTGGTGTTAAGAGTGTTACATTCTATGAATGGGATACAAGCACAGGAGCATGGAAGACAGATGCTTGGGGCAAATATAATTATGATGGCACAATGACTGGCGGCATTAATGTCCCTGCAAGTGAAGATGTGAAATTAAAGGCTGTCTTTGAAATGACAGATGCAAGCTATACACAGTTGAACTATCAAGTTTTGACATTCAATGTCGAGCTTGCTGGCGGCATTATTGCTGTTCCAACAGCTGCGCAAAATCTTGTTTATAACGGTAGTGCTCAAAGTGGCATTGAAGAAAGCGATGCTTATACATTATCTGGTGATAAAAGCGGTATAGATGCTGGAACTTATAGCACAATTGTTACACCAGCTTCTGGATATCTTTGGGCAGATGGAACTTCAACACCTGTGACAGTCACATGGTCTATCTCTAAAAAGCCAATCGCTGCTCCGACAGCTGTTAGCGGCCTTGTTTATACAGGAGAAAGCCAAACAGGCGTTGCTGGTGGTGAAGGCTATACTGTTGCGGGCGGCAGTCAAGTGAATGCTGGCGACCACACAGCAACAGTTACGCTTTTGTCCAACAATTACAAGTGGATCAATTCAGATAAAGAAGACACATTTGAAATTGTTTGGTCTATCGCAAAGCAAGAAATTGCTGTTCCACAAGCTAAAACTGATCTTACTTACAAAGCCAATAAAGAACAGCAGGGTGTTCCTTTTGCAAATGGATATTATTTGGAAGGTGCAACTGCAATAGATGCTGGTGGCTATGTAGCTGTTGCTACTTTAGATGGCAACCATATTTGGCCAGGCGGTGACACTTCAAAGAAATATATTTCTTGGAGCATTTCCCCGAAGAGGATTGATATTCCAACAGCTATTGAAGGCCTTGTTTACAATGGCAAAGAACAGACTGGCGTTGTTGCAGGTGAAGGCTACTCTTTGAGCGGAACAACAGCTGCAACAGAAGTTGGCGATTATGAAGCCACTGTAAGCTTGTTTGAAAGTGGCAACTACATTTGGTCTGATTACACCACAAATGACAAGACAATTAAGTGGAGCATTGCAGAAGCACCAACAGATGTCCCTGTTGATGTTCCAAGCGCTCAGAGCTTTACTTATAACGGAACAGAGCAAACTGGTGTTGCAGAAAATGATGCATATAGCATTCATGGAACAGCTAAAGCTACAAATGCTGGAACATATTCAGCAACTCTTGTCTTAAATGATGGTTATGTTTGGTCAGACGGCAGCGGCGATAAAGCCAAGGATGTTGTTTGGACAATCTCTAAAGCAAAGACTTCTGTGAAAGTCACAAAGAAAGTAAAGACTGCAAAGCGTGCAAAGCTTGCAAAGAAAGCTATCAAGCTTAAAGTAATTACTGTTAATGGCTTGCCAAGCAATGCAACTATTAGCTTTGCAAAGGTCAAGAATGGCAGCGCTAAGAAAGCTTATAAAGCTTTGAAGATTAATGCAAAGACTGGCAAAGTTACAGTCAAGAAGGGCAGCGCAAAGGGCACTTATAAGTTGAAAGTTAAGATTAGCGTTGTTGGTGCAAATTACATTGCATTTACAAAGACAATAACAATCAAAGTTAAAGTCAAGTAATTTTGTAGGAATAAAATTAGCGCTTATTTTGTGGGCTGCTTGCATTGCGCAAGCAGCCCTTTCTTTTGCATTTATTTTCCCCGTTATATTCCTATTCATACTATAGAAATTCATTCATAGTGATAAACTGAATGATTGATTAAAATGAAGTAAGTACCAGCAATTTTTGCGCTTTTAGTGAAGGAGCATTTGTGAAATTTGTATCACGCAGATTAAGAAAAGCAAAGGTGGTAATACCAGTTTTAGCAGCTATTGTAATTGCTATGACAGCATCATTTTCTATAGCACAACAAGCAAAGACACAGGATGATGTGCAAAACAACACGCAAAGCAAGATACAAGATGTTGCTCACTTCGCAACTATTTCATATAAAGATAGCGACGATAATCAACATTTGCTTTCTTATACGAATGCTTCAACTTTTGAATCAGCTTTCAATTCATTGACTTATGACAATGTTGTTATAGATTTATATTCCGACTGGAACATAAGCGATTGCATTTATATTCCAAAAAATAAAACTTATACAATCAATCTTCATGGCAATGTGATTAATCGCGGTCTTGCTTCTTCAAGTTGGTATGGTGATACTGCAGGTCAAGTCATTACAGTCAGGACTGGGTCTAATCTTACAATCAATGGTGGCACAGAAAAGACACAACATAAAGGCACCCTTTATGACCAAGATTGTTTTTGGAAGCTGGACACAAACGGCAGTACAGTAATTACTGGTGGCTTGATTACTGGCGGCGCTACAGATTCTGTTCCTGGAGCTGGAATTGCTGTATGGGGCGATGATGCAAAGCTTAATCTTAACAATGTTACAATTGCTGGCAATGTTTCAGATAGTGGATATAATTCTGAATCAGGCTGCGGCGGCGGCATTGGATATTCATATATGGATTATGAAGGAAGTGCTGATTCTGCAATAAAACTTTCAAATACAAGAGTTATATATAATCATGCAGAATCTGATGGCGGCGGAATTTATAATAATGGCACTTTTAGATGCACTGTAGATATCGATTCAAGCTCTGAAATTAGCAACAATTATGCAGATGAAGATGGTGGCGGAATTTATTTCCACAGCGGCGGTGCAAGCGATGATGTTGGTGCAAAGCTGACTGTGACATCTTCAGCAATTTCTAATAATCGAATTTCAACAAGTTCAAGTCATTATGGCGCAGGCATTTATTTTTCATGTCCAGGCTCTGTTTGTGAACTTAATGGCGCAACAATTTCTGGGAACAAGTCAACATCTAATGGCGCTGGCATTTATTTAACAGATGGCAAGCTTAATGTCTTAAAGGAATCAAAGATTACAAGCAATACTTCAGGCGGCAATGGCGGCGGCATTTATTTTGATTGTGATGATAGTTCATTTACTATTGATGGCGGGTCAAGAATTTCATCGAATAAAGCAGTCGATGGCGCTGGCGTTTATATTGAAAGCGAAGATACAACTTGCACTATTAACGGAACGTCTGATATTTATAGCAATACAGCATCTGGTGATGGTGGAGGAATTTATGTCGACGATGATAATGCAACAATTAAGCTTGCTGATAAAGCAAGCATCCAATCTAATAAAGCTGTTAATGGTGCTGGCATTTATAACAAATATGAAAATTGCAAAGTTCAATTTAGTGGCACGGCAAGCATAAGTTCTAACACGGCAAGTTCTTGCGGTGGTGGCATCTATTCAAATGACCAACTTATAGTTGAATCTGAAAATGCTAAAACAAATGTTATAGCTGGTAACAATGCTGTTTCAGGCGCTGGTATTTGGTTTTCAGAAGAAGCAACATTAAACAATGTTTGCATATCTTATAACATGGCCAGCAGCAAAGGCGGCGGTGTATATTGTGACAATAGTTCTTACAGCACATTCATTATGAAAAATACAATGACAATTGATAAGAATTATTTGGGTGACACGCAATCTGTAAGAAGCAATCTTGTCATGAAAGGCAGCGACCAGCACATCGATGCTAATACTTCAGATAGCTCTAGTTATCCAACAGCTGAAAGTCGCATTGGTGTGACGATAGAAGGCTATTCTGGTGGTAGCGCAAGGCAGATTACTGGTACATCTGCATTTATTAACAAGTTTGAAAATTCAGTGCCAGAAGTCATTTATTCTGATAATGATAGCTATGGTGTAACAAGAAGCCCTAATGGCAGCAGTACAACTTTTGCATGGCTGTGCGCAACACCTGCTACTTATGATATCAATATCAATTACAACGGTTCAACAATTACAAAGACTTGTCAGCAGGGTAAAAGTTTTCAGCTTGTTTCTTCAGATTATGCGAAGAGCGGGGAAGTTGATTCAAAAGCAACTGAATATAAAATTACCTCTTGGAGCATGAGAAGCGCAGATGGTTTAAAGACTCTTAAAAATTTTACCGATGGCAAGACAAGCTTTACAATGCCAGCTTGCAGCGTCACATTAACTCCAACTTACTTGCCTTCACTAGCTGCTGTTTCAGTAACTATTAAAGACAAGACTAGCGAATGGGACAGCTTGACAAGCAAAAATAAAGCTTATGTTTTTGATGCAACATTAACAGATGCAAGTGGTAGTGATGTTTCTGCAAGTTCAGAAGAAATTGAAGAAGGGCTTGTCGAGCTTACGGAAGCTAGTGCGACTGATTTATCTGCAAAACAAAAGAAGCTTACATATACTGTGAAAATCAAGCGTGCATTTATCGAAGATAATGACATGTATGACATCAGTGAAGCTGGCAACTCTGTTGTCGCTAATGATATTGAAAACGATGGCAACACAATCAAATCTGCAAAATTTAAGCTAAAGACGCCTTTTGATGAATATTTGAATCAAGGAAGCTATAAGGTGAGCATCGATAAGAAAGATGCAGCCGATGGTATTGCAAGCGTTTGCATTACAGCAACATATGTTGTAAATGATTGGCGCCAGTGTGTAGTTAAATTTGATTCAAATGGTGGCAATGAAACATTTGACGACAAAACTATTGCTTATGGTGATACTGTTTCAGAGCCTGATGATCCAACAAGGGATGGCTTTACTTTCAAATCTTGGCAGCTTGATGGCAAAGACTTTGACTTTGCAACTGCGATAACATCAGACATTACACTTGTAGCTAGTTGGGAAGAAGATAGCAAGCCTGACGGTGGCGACGAAGGTGGCGACGATAAGGGCGATGACGGCGACGACCAAGGCGGCGGAGATGGCGACCAGGGCGGTGACGACCAAGGTGGCGATGATAGCAAACCCGATGGCGGCGACGATGGCGATGAAGACGATAGCGGTAAAGATTCAGCCGATAAAGGAAGTAAAGAAAATACTGATAGTGCTGATGATGAAGATTCTTCAACTGTAGCTGAAACAAAAAATACAAAGAAGATTTCAGGTACACCAAAGACGGGTGATGATTTCACATTCACATTTGCAGGACTTGTTCTTGTTGGTGGCGCGGCAGCTATCGCAGCAATTGTTATTAAAAGACGCGAACACAAACTAAAAGAATAAAAGATGCATAAAAGGATAAAACTGGAAGGCTTTTTAAATGAATAAGACATTATGCAGACAGCGTACAAATTTCATTAAATTATTTGCAATTGCATTGCTTGCAGCATTTATTGCTGCAAGCTTTATTGCTTTTTCTGGAGCAAAGAATGCTTATGCAGATTCAGCCGATATCGGCAAAGCTGTTATCAAGTCAAGTAATGTGAATCTTTCGCACACAGACAAAGACATCAAAAGCCTTCTTGACTGGGTGGAAGATAATGCTGACGATTACTTCCAATGTGAAGTTACAATCGACCTTTACACAGACTGGAACACTAATAGCTATGGTGTGATTAAAGTCGCAAAGAATACCACTTATAAAGTGAATTTAAATGGACATATGATTACTCGCGGCAAAGGCAATGCAGATTTTTATGGCTCAGGTTCTGGCTATTTGTTTTATCTTGAAGGCACATATACAAATTTGACAATAAATGGTGGCGATAAAACAATAAAGCATAATGGCTATTTGGTTAATGATTCGCTTGGCGGATCTTTCTGGATTTCAGATGCGAATAACACATCGCACCCAATCTATGGCGGCTTGATTACAGGCGGCGCAACAGATGATTCAGATGGCGCTGGCGCAATTGTTGTTGATAATGGCGGTCACTTAATATTAGATAATGTGACAGTAGCTGGCAATATTTCTGACACGTGGAGCGCGTTCGATAAATATGGACAAGGCGGCGCAATTTCAGTTTTGGAATATTCTTCTGCAAAAATTTATAACTCAAAAATTATTTATAATCATGCAGAAGGTTGGGGCGGCGCATTTTATACTGGCGACGTTTATACAGATATCACCTTGGAAAATTCTGAAGTCAGCCATAACACTTCTATGTCATATGGTGGTGGCATTGCAGGTGAAAATGAAGGCATTGTTGGCGATGAAATGCCTATCGTCTGGTTCGAGTTGAATCTTATCAATAGCAAAATTTCAGACAATAGAGCAAAAAAAGATGGTGGCGGAGTTTATTCATATGATTATGGTTCCGATATTTCTTTGAGCAAAGCTTCTGAAATTTCAAACAATACAACAGAAGGCAATGGCGGCGGAATTTGCACAGATAGTACAGATTCGCATATCTATTTAGATGAAAAATCTTCAATTAATGAAAATACAGCTAGCGGCAGCGGCGGCGGCATTTATATGGATGAACACAATGGCATTGTCAGCATTAAGGGCAATTCCAATGTTTCCAAAAATGAAGCTGCAAAAGATGGCGGCGGAATGTATTTATATACAACCAATCTTGGCTCAATTCTTAATAACACATTCACCTTCGATTTTGACTCTATGAATATTTGCGAAAATACTGCTGGTGGTAAAGGCGGCGGTATTTTTGTTGAAGCAAATATTAGTAGTGAAGATTCAAGCACATTTGTTTTTAATGGCACTACTAAGATAAATGATAATAAGGCAGACACTGGTGCTGGCATTTATGTTAATGATGAAATGCGCTTTAAATTAAATGATACGGAATTTAGCGGAAACACAGCGAATTCCAATGGCGGTGCAATTTATGCAGCCGACAATACAAGCATTACTGTAACAAAGGCTGTGTTCAGCAAAAATAGCGCACAAAATGGCGGCGGCATTTATTCAGGCGATTATGACTTTAGCTTGAAGTCGGCTGATGCAGCTTGCACATTCAGTGAAAATAGTTCAAGCAGCAATGGTGCTGGTATTTTCACAGAAAGCTCCGGTGAAGATATCACCATTGAAGGTGTCACCTTTGAAAAGAATATTTCGAGCAATGCTGGCGGCGGCTTGTATGTTGATAGCAATGATACAGATGTAAATTTGAAGACTCTTACTTTTAAAGGCAATAATGCTGTAAAGCAAGGCGGCGGCTTATATGCTGCAGGAGATAGCGATGGCATTATTTTGGAAGGTGCTACATTCACAAACAATACTGCTATGGATGGCGGCGGCGTTTGGTTTAGTGGCGTGATGAAAATGAAGAATATCAGCGCTAAAAATAATAGCGTTACAAATAATGGCGGCGGCATTTATTGCGACAATATAGAGTCGACAGTCTTTAGGCTTCTTGGCGATATATATATTTATGACAACACTTCAAATGGTTCTAATAATAATCTTGCAATCAGACAAGACCAAAAGTTGCGTGCTTCAAGTGAAGATGGCAAAGAGACTTTGGACGCGGCAAGCTATATTGGTGTTAATGATCCAGACTTTACAAGCAAAACAGATACACGCTTATTGAGTCAGACAAATGAATTTGGCAAAAGGTATGAAGATAGTGCTATGGATATTTTGAAGTCTGACGACCCTGCTTATAAAGTTATCAGGCTTGAAAATAATTATATATGCCTGAATTATGACCCGTCTACTTATTCAGTAAGTGTTTATGGTGCTTCAAGTGAGCCAACAAAACTTAAAGCAAGCTATGAATCGACTGTTCAGTTGAAGGGCTCAGATTATGTCAAGACTGTTGGCGACACAAGCATCGAGCCTTATTACTGGACTTTGGAAACAAGCTCTGGTTCAGAGATTATCAATCCAGTTGATGGAATTGCAAGCTTTGAAATGCCAGCGCAAGATGTTATTGTGCGAGCTCATTACAAGTTAAATCTTACAACTGCAGTAATGACAATTTCAGATGATGCAAGATGGGCAGGATGGGGAACAAGCACCGTTGCATGTTCTGTTGACAGAGCATCGCTTATTGATTCTTCAAGTTCTGTACATCCAACAGCTGTAGACACAGACAAAACAATTAGCATTACAGACGTTTCATGTGAAGATACAAAAGATTCAAAGACAGGTGAAGTTTTAGAAAAGACAGCAACTTATGAAATTAAGATTGCAAAAGAACTTTTAGATAGCTTCAGCATTGAATATGATGGCAGTGCGCTTAAGTCTTCATCGGTTGAAGTTCGCACGCAATTTGGAACAAAAAAGACTGAAAATTTGACAGCATCGCTTGATGCAAATGGCAATGTTATTGTGAAAGCAAAAGTTTCATTCAGCGCGCCTGGCAAGTATAAAATCACAGTAAAAGCAGTAAATGCAAATGATTCAACAGCTACTGCTTTTGACACTTTTGTGAAGTTTGCAAGCGCTTCAACTGAAGGTGCAACAATCACAACAGTTATTACTCCTCCAGATGAAGAAGGTTGGACATTCACAGATTGGGATATGGAAAATATGCCAAGTGAAATTGGCATAATTGGTGGCAACAACTTGACTGTAACAAGCATCACACGTGATTTGACTATTACAGCAAAATATAATCCGCTTGTTAATAAGGTCGAATTTGGCACAGACGAGCTTGAAATTGGGAAGTCATTTGCAAGTACAATCTCTTCTTGCAAAGTGACAGACGCAGCCGGCACAGACATGACTGGCACAACTAAAGACACAGCAACTATCAGCTGGACAAAGTCAGACGGCAGCGCTGTTGGCAGTGTTGTTGAAGCAGACACAACATATAGAGCAACAGTTAAGACAAAGATGGCTTCTTCTGCAGATTTGATTTATAACTTTGCAGATGTTTTTTATGCAACGCTGAACGGGACAAATGCAGAAAGCGTGACTTTTGATAAAGAATCAGGAACGCAGACTTTTACATTCTTATTTAAAGTTGAGTCTGTGAAGAAAGTCTATAGCCGTGTTGTTACAGTATTCCCAACAATTGAATTGGTGGATGCCACAAATTATATAAACTTGCTTGCGTCCCAGCTTAGATATGAATATACAGATGGCTCGCGTGCGATTGCAGATATTTCATGGCAGCAGCCAAGCGTTGATGTTGAAACGCAGCCACAGTCTTTTGCAATTGTGGGCATTTTTGAAGATGAAAATGGCGATGAACATAGCGTCGAGCAAGCATTTAAACTTGTAGATATTGATGCTCCATCAATTTCTCCTGAATCTGGCACTTATGAACAAACTGTAAGTGTGGAAATTACAATGCCACAAACTGCAGATAAACTTGTCTATTCTGTAAGTGACCCTAGCGCGGCAGACGTTGAAAAGATCACGTCTGAAGGCAATGTAAACATTGAAGTGGGCACAAAGAGCCTTATTCAAGCTTATGCTCTTTATGGCAGCCGTGAAAGCGCTATTGTTAGCAAGTTGATTTCTGTCGATAATACATATTCCATTGCAGCGACCAGTGCAAAAGTTTATGACAAAGACGGTGAAGAAATTACAAAGTCATATGCTGGACGCACTGTAAAAATTATTGCTGATGAAGCACCAAGCGGGCAAGTTTTTGACAAGTGGGTAGTTTCTGATGATGTTGAACTTGCAGATGCATCTTCACCAGAAACAAGCTTTGAAATGCCAAGTGCAGATGTTAGTGTTCAAGCTACATATAAGCAAGAAGTTACACCTGTAGACCCAGATGATTCTGATGGCAAAGATTCTGACAGCGACAAAGATGACAGCGGTAGCAAGGGCGCTGATAAAGCAGACAATAGCAAGCAGACAAATGCCAAAGATGCAGATGGCAAAGCTGCTGCAGACAAGCAAGCAGCTTCTAAAAACAATCAGCCAAGCAAAGCAGGCGATGCACTTTCTGTTTTGCCATTTGTTTGCGTAATTATTTGTGTTATAGCTTTGATTGCGGCAATAGTCATGATTGTGATACGCCGCAAAAATAGAAGATAAGGAGCTTTAAAAATGGCAGGCGCAAGCAAGGGCATTTCAAGAAGAAGCTTTATTGCAGGTGGAGTTGCAATGGCATCGTCTTTGTTCCTTCCACAAATTGAAGGAATGCAAGATGCATTTTCTGTTTTGCCATTTGGAGCAAAAAAGGCATATGCTGCAGATGGCAAAAGCTCAATTGAAACTGACATTATGGTTGTTGGTCGCACAGAACTTGGTGTTATTACATATGATGTAACAGATCCGCAAAATCCAATTGTTGTGCCAAATTGCCATGTGAAGATAACTTCCAGATTCAATGATAAAAGCGTGGAAGGCACATCCAATGAAGAAGGCAAAATCATCTTTGATTTGGAAGACCTTGCTGAAGATAAAAATGCAGATTATTTAGCTTTTAATGGCAGGATTGAAGTTACATGCAATGGCTATAGAGATGTAATTATTCCGCTTGCTCGCATTATTACTCATTCAGCTTTGACAGCGCCAACTCGTCCATTAGATGGCAAGCCATATTTTAGAACTATCGCCATGAATGAATGGGATGTTCAATATACAAAAGAAACATATATGACTTCTTCTGAATCTGATGAAAGTCAAGTAATCGAAGCAGAGCTCTGGATTCCAAATAATACTTCGCTGCCAACGCTTTCTTTAGTTGGCATTAAGGATGGCAAAGAAACAAATCTTGGCAGGTTTAATTTTGCCAGCAGAGAAAGCAAAAATGTTGCTAGATATCGCATATATGGCAAATACCTTCTTAAAGGCGACAGCAAATGCTTTGAAAATTTTGATGAGCTGCATGCTTGCTTTTATATTATTGAAACAGAAATTGAATATTGGACAGCCTTAAATATTGAAACAAAAGAAGCTCCAATTGAAGAAAGTGAAGAAGGCAACAAAGTCATTGTTCCTGAAACCGCAGGTCAGGCGCTTAATTTCATTAGATTTCCAAGTACTTTTGTCCCACCATTTGGAAATGCAAAATTTTCAATTTGGAAGCCAAAACTCCCAATAATGTATGACTTTTCTCCATTTGGATATGCAATGCTTGGCGCTCAGATTAGCGGCATAGCCGTTTATGATGACAAAGGCAATGACCTTGGCAAAAAAGGTTGGCACATGCTTCCAACGCAAACAGCAGAAGAACAAGCTGGTGCTGAGTTTGATTTGCAAATGAAGGCTTTTAATGATTATGAAAAGTCGAAAGCTTTTATCGACGACCCCAAAAATGGGAAAAGCTGGGATCATGAATTTACTTCAACTTTGAAATTTTCTTATGACCTCCAAGCTTATGCTTTGGCAAAATATGACTGGAAAGAAGATTTTTGGGAAGGCTCTTTCCAAGCTTTAGCTTCAGGCAAGCTTGATTGGATTATAACTTGGACGCTGAATCTTGGCGGCTTCCCAATGTATTTTATTGTCAATCCGTACGTGAGTTTAAATGCGTCATTTCGTCTTGGTATAAAGCTGAAAAAAATTCTTGACATTGAATTTGTTCCAGAAGATAAAACGCTTGGCGTTGGCGGAAGCATTGGCATATATGGCACAATCGGGTTTGGCATTAATATGTTTGCTTCTGTTTCTTTTACTGGCGGTGGCTACATTACTGGATTCATTAATTTTTGCCCAAGTGAAGGTGAAAATTGGCCGCGTTATCTTGGTGGCTTTGGTCATAGCGGTGTTGTTACTGCGCAATTTTCATTTTTTAAATATACTTGGCCAATTTGGACAATTGATAAACCTGACTATTGGGATTCATATAAAAAGACGCTCGTGTCAAGCGATGGTGTTTTTTATGATGATTCTGGTGATAAGTTCACAAAAAGCATGCTTGATAGCGCTTTACAAAAACGCCTTGGCAAGATGGGAATGAGTGATGATATTCCTGTTTATTCAGATGGTGCTCCAAGCTTTGAAGATTTGAAAAAGTATGCCAAGATTGTCACAAATTCAGAGATGTTAAAGTCGAAGGAATTCATTACAGACAAGCAGGCCAATCTTGAAAATGCTCCTGTCATTGTTGAAGGTTTGGACAATCTTACAGATGATGGCGATGAAGAAAAGCTATCTGATATTGTTATTATTCCGAAGGAAAGCATTGTTGCAGGCGGCAAAGTTTTATCAGTAACTAACATTGACGATAGCTATTTGCCGCAGTTTAGCTATGTGGGGGAAATGAAGTCTGGCGGTGCTGGTCAAACTCCAAAAGTTTTGGGAATTTCAGACACGGACCGCGGCGGCATTAAGCCAAGCATTGATAATATCTTGTTTGAAAATGTAAATAGCAATCCAACAATGAAGTTGCTTGTTACAAAATATACAGGCTTGACGCTGCTCTTCCGCATTGCATCAGTAGATGTTGGCGATGGTCAAGCAAGGTCGCGCCTTGTTTATCATACTTTGAATAGCGACAATTCCTGGTCCAGGCCATATATTGTTAACTTCGACCCACAGATAGATGGCGTCGACCGTGCAGATATGTATGATTATGAATTTGATGTCACTCAGGCGGAAGGCAACGGTGGCGAAAATTATATTTGCCTGCTTGTTACATCTAGCATTCGCCCAAATGGCGATGACACAACTTTGGTTGAAGGCTTGCAAGCTCATTATATTTCGCTCGTATCTTTGTATGATACTTATCAAAAGACGGACCGCTTGGTTGCAGACCCAACAATGACAGCTTGCGTTCACAAAACAAGCGATGGTCATACGTTAACAACTCCGCGCATTACTGGTTTTTCAGATGTATCTTCTATTGCTGGCACAAAGGACTTTTGCTTGATGGGCACTTATGTTTATCGCAAAGTTACTGAAAAATCTGGTATTTCAGATGAAGGAACAGCAGTTGCAATTTTTGCTAGATGGGAAGACGATTCGCAATATGAAAAAGTCTTCACTATCACTCGCCAAAAAGGCTCTCAGCTTGGCGACGATTATATTATGCGCCCTGTAAAGATTGATGATGAAGATTATAAATGGGAAGCTGATTCTGTAGCTAATTGCCGCCGCGCAACTTTTGCTTACTATACGCAAGATTGGGCAGGCGCTGCAAAGATGGAAGCTAATTATAAGAAT
Source organism: Acutalibacteraceae bacterium (assembly GCA_963606965.1). Lineage (GTDB taxonomy): Bacteria > Actinomycetota > Coriobacteriia > Coriobacteriales > QAMH01 > CAVDAL01. Next base: position 4,551 of record CAVDAL010000011.1, on the reverse strand, counting down.
AATGATCCATCACAATTTTCATCTTTTGGCGTGACTAAGTTAATTTCATTCGGCGGTGAAGCAGGACCTGTTGCTCACAAATTGTATCCTTGGGGTGATGATGGCGAACTCATCGCGACAGTAAAAGATAAAACTGAAGATGGTGCTGAAATTTCAAGCATTTATCATATTTCATTCGACCCTAAAAATTCAGGCGACCCAACATTTACAAAGATTAGCCCGAAGAGCGGCGTTCCAACTGATCTTGTTATTGATGAAAATAGCCACTTCTTATTTTATGCTCAAAATATCGATGGCAAAGTTGGCCAAAATTATGCAGATGATGGCAGCATTGAAAGCGATATTATTGAGCACAGATATTACATCATGGCAATTGCTGAAGTTGAAGGGCTTTTCACAAAGCCATTTATCTTCTGTGAACTTGACCATATCATCGACAATTTTGTTGGTTTAACAATCAATGAAAATTATGTGACATTCCTTGCAAGTTGCATTGAGGATATCGACAACTCATTAGCAGACATTTATGATGTGCGCGTTCCGTTGGTTAAGTGCTTGACTCCTATTACTTTAACAACAGCTGAGCCATTTGCCATGTCTGGTGAAGATTGCGAATTTTCAATCTGCATCAGGAATGATGGCAATCTTGTTGCTAGAAAAGCAACATTCACTCTTTATGATGCTGAAACTGGCCAAAAAGTAGATAGCAAAGTGGTTGAGTTTGGCAAAGATACAATTGAAAATTTGCAAGATAAGAATGCTAAATGCAAATATGATACAGACGGCTTTAGCAAATCACAGCTTAATAGCGCGCTTGTTGCAAATGGCGGCAGGGGAGTTATTATTCCGGGTGAAACTGATACATATCGCATGAAGTTTGCAATCCCGAAGGACTGGCGCGACACAAAAACTGTTTATGTTGAAATTTCAGATATTGAAGTTATTAACCCAACAGGCTCGAATAAAGCTGCATTTGCAAATTATCATATAGCTGCTAAGTCTTGTCCGACTCAAGAGCTTAAGATTGAAGCAGTTGACCTTGATCGCGGTAAGTTAGCTGATGGCGAAGTTCATGAGAAGAAAAATGGCAATGAAGATGAAAGCGGCAAGAAAAAAGGCAAGGGTTCAGACGGTGGTTCTGGCAGTGATGGTGGCAAAGATAGTAGTGGCACACCGTCAACAGGGGATGTTCCAATCGGTGGCATTGCTGCAGCAGCCGCAGCAGCACTTGGAGCTGGTATGATGGCATATAGCAAACGCAGGTGTGCTTTGGAAAATTCAGCGCAAGACGATGAAGATAAGATATAGACTTTAGGGAGTATTTGATGAATTTATTGTTGGAAAAATTATCTTTTCGCAAGCTTTTGGCTTTTGCTATTGCTGCATTTGCTTTTTGCATTCTTCTTGCGATTGTAATGCCTGCACAAGCGCAAACTAACACAGGCACTCTTACTTATGAAGATAAGACGACAGGGCAAAAAGTTGTTGAAGAGTTTACTGACATTACAAGTTTGCTTAATAAAGCAAATAAGGCTGGGGTGGATGTAACAATTAGCCTCAATGATGATTGGTATACAGATTCAAGAATTTATATTCCAAACGGCAGAGATTATACTTTTGAACTTAATGGCCATATGATCGACCGCGGTTTGGCAAGCAAAAGCTCTGATTGGTATGCTTCTTCATATGGTGAAGTTTTTTATATGGGCAAGGCTGCATCTCTTACAATCTATGGTGGCGACACAACAACGCAGCACAAAGGTACTCTTGAAGATAAAGATTGCTTTTGGAAGTCGGACCCGCTTAGAGGTACAACTGTAATTAATGGTGGCTTGATTACAGGTGGTGCGACAGATTCAGCAAGCGGAGCTGGCATTTGCTGTGAATATGCAAAATCAAAGGTATATTTATACAATGTAACAATTGCTGGCAATATTTCGGATGAAAATTCTGGAAGCAATGGCAGTGGTGGCGGCATTGGAATGTCTCCTGTTCGGGATACTGCAGATAGAATTTTGAATTCTACTTTGTATTTAAATAATACAAAAGTTAAATATAATCATGCAGAAAGTAATGGCGGCGGCATTTATCTTGGTGATGCAGAAGGTACAACACTTTTGATTGACCAAAATAGTGAAGTTAGCAATAACTATGCCGATGGCGGCCTTGGCGGCGCTGGCATTTTTGTTTCTGCAACAAGTGGCAATATCAGCATAAATATTCATGGTGGCTCAAAAGTTTCAAATAATCGCACTCCAGAAGATGGCGGCGGCATTTATTATTATGGCAACGACGCAAAAATTTGGATTGATGGAAAGTCAAGCATTTCAGGAAATATTGCAGGCAGCGGCGATGGCGGCGGCATTTGCACAGCAAGCCCGAATATAATTAAGGCTGAAAAAGTTTATGTTGAAGTTTCTAATGGCTCATCAATTTCTGGAAATACAGCACTTAATGGTGACGGCGGCGGAATTTATTATGACAATAGAGCTGGGAGTGTTTCAGTTTTAAGTGGTTCAAAAATTTCAAGCAATAAAGCACAAAATGGTGCTGGTATTTATAACAACTATAATGATTCAACAATCACTGTCGATGGTTCATCAACAATTTCTTATAACGAAGCATCTGAAAATGGTGGCGGCCTTTATTTAAATGACGTTACAACATTAAAGGTCTCTGGCGAGTCTGACATTTCCTATAACAAGGCTGTCGATGGCGCTGGCGTTTATAACGATGACGACACTAGTGCTATTGAATTGTCTGGAAAATCATCAATTTATAGCAATACAGCAACTGGTAATGGCGGCGGCATCTATTCAACAGATGATTTAAAGATTGAAGTCACAGATTCAACTGAATGCTTAATCCATTCCAATAAAGCAAAGAATGGTGCTGGTCTTTGGTTTGAAAATGGAATGACACTTATTGGTACTACATTTACAAATAATATCTTGTCAGATACATCTGGTAATGGTGCTGGTGTTTATTGTGATAATGAGTCATATCATGAATTTATCATCAAAGGCAAAATTACAATCACAGGCAACTATGCAGATGAAAATAAAACAGTAAGAAGCAATCTTGCTTTGAGATATGATGAAGATGACCAACAACAAATCAATGGCGACAGAAGCGGGGAAAATCTTGTTAGCGCAGACAGCCGCATTGGCATTACTGTTGTTGGATATACAGGCAAGACAACACGAATTTCAGGCAATCCTGCATGCTGCGCAAACTTCAAAGACAAGCTCAATGAAGTTATTTATTCAGATGATGACAGGTATGGAATCACAAATACTAAGGTTGGTTGCGACTACAACTATGCATGGTTATATAACGAACCAAGCGGATATATAGTTGAAGTTTGGAATGGCAATACTGGCAAAGAATTTACAAGATTTGTACGAAATCAAGGCAGCAATCAGACTTTGAGTTCTTCAAAATATTCAATGTCAGGCACTGTTAAAGGCAAGACTACAGAATATAAGCTTGATTATTGGACAATTAAAACAGCAGAAGGAACATATAAGCTTTATCCACAAAATGATGAAGCAACATTCAAGATGCCTGCTTCACGTGCAATTGCTACAGCACATTACACTCCAGCATTATCTGGCGTTGAAGTTAATGTTAAAGATAGTTCTGCAGATTGGACAGATTTAAGTGAGGTTGCTAATGCAACAGTAGGCAGTGCAACACTTACAGATGCTGCAGGAAAAGATCTAGATTTTGATGAAGAAGAATGTTCAGATGCTGTAATTGTTCAAGACGTTCAGACAGATCAAATTTCTGCAAAGCAAAAGAAAATCACATATACAATTTCTATGACTCCATGGTTAGCTGAAGACAATGGAATGTATGTATTTGATGATGAAGGTATTCTTACGAATGCGCTAGAAGCTGGCACAGATGCAGGTCCAATTAAGTTCTGTGGTTTAACAGTTTCAACTAGCTTTGGCAACTACACAGCTGACGATGCAGAAGTTTGGATTGCAGATAAAACAATCTATGTAAAAGGCTCTGTTTTAATCAATGACCCTGCTGCTTCATATACTGTTAAATTTAATAGCAAAGGTGGCAGCACAGTAGATGACCAAGTCATTAGATATGGTTCAAAAGCTACAAAGCCAGCTGACCCAACACGTGATGGCTATACATTTGAAGGCTGGATGCTAGATGGCAAAGCATTTGATTTTGAAACTGCTATAACAGGTGACATTACATTGGTTGCTTCTTGGAAGAGCAATACAACGCCAGTTGATCCTGATAATGATGGCTCAAAGAACAATAGTGATTCAAATGATAAGGGTAGTGGCTCAAAGCATAAAATTTCATATGTTGACAATAACACTCCAAATACATCAGATAGCATGCCATATGCATTAGGTGGTTTTGCAGGCGCTGCTGCTTTGGCTGGCATTGCCGCTGCAATTGCAAAACGTCGTGAACGCAAATTGCGCAAGGAATAATTAAAAGCTAGAAATTAGCTTGATTTAAAGCTTGGATTTTATGAGCCGGCGTGAAGTTTAAACTTCACGCCGGCTCTTTGCT
>CAVDAL010000010.1:0-7029 GCA_963606965.1 Acutalibacteraceae bacterium | reverse complement strand
CACATGCTTTCAAGAAAGCTGGCAAAAAGGCTGGCGTGAAGCTGACTGTAAAAGTTGCTAAAGCCAAGAAGGCTGCTTATAGCAAGTTGATTGCCAAGAAGGGCGAAAACAAGAACCTGACTGTAAAGTAATTAAGCATTACGGGCACTAGCTCCAGTCATAGCTCGGCACTGTTGACTAGCAACAAGTGGCTGCGCATTTGCGCAGCCACTTTTGTGTTTAAAAAGGTTTTTTGGTGCTAGTCACGGCCAACTTCTGAATGGAATAAAAGCTAGCTCAGTAGAATTTTGTAATTTACCTGAAAAATAGCTGAAAAATACATTACAATAGCGGGTGCTAGTTTTGTTCTTCACGAACAATAATTTTTTTAAAGCAATTAATGTTTTGCATTTTTTGCTAGCAAGCGTCTAGCCAATATCTTTGCGTTTGGTGTATGAAGCTATGCGTGTTGTACAAGGGAGTAAATTATGGGAAAAACAAAAGTGCTAAAAATATTTAGCCAAGCAAGCAAAAAGTTTTTTGCAGTGCTTATATCACTTGCAATGATTCTTTTGCTTGTTCCAGGCATGCAGCATAAAGCGCATGCCGATAGCGGTGACACTGTTGTCACAATTGGTACGGGGACAAATTCTAGTTACTATGCTCCATATGCCAATTACTATAAATACGGTATGTCTCAATCGATTTATAAGGCAAGTGAAATTAATCAGGCTGGCATTATAAAAAGTATTGCATTTAATGTTGGATCAGCAGCAACTATGAATACCGAGAGTGTAAAAATTTATATTGGCACAACATCAAAGAATACTTTTAGCAGCTATAAAGACTATTTCAGCGAAAGTGACCTTACGCTTGTATATAGCGGCTCACCACAACTTGGAACAGCCAAAGGGTGGGAAGCATTACAACTCACAAATCCGTATACTTATGACGCTAGTGAAAATCTTGTAATTGGTGTTTGCGGAAGAATGTCAAAATACTCGTCAACGAAGTATGTTTACTCTTCTGTTACAGATTCTTCGATTCGAGCATATAGTGATACTACTTCATCTGCGGGCACATTTGCGCCTACAGTAACCCCTAACCTTTCAGCTAATCGCCCAGATGTTCAGCTTACATTTGAGGCATCAAATGCACCATTTCCTGTTATCTCTTCAGAAAGTGCTGCTATGCAAGTTGGCAACACTGCCAAATTGACAGTTGATGCATCAAAAAATGCATTAGGCAAAGCAATTGATTCTTCAAAAATTACAATTCAAAGCTACCAATGGAAATATTCACTCAATGGCGCTGATGCAGTAAATGTTGGCGATGCTGTTAGCACTTCTGCAACAAGTAATGCGCTGGATTTTGCAATTCCAAGCAGCGCAAAAGTTGGCGATGAATATGACTTTACATGTGATGTAAGTTTTACAGAAGATGGGGAAACAAAGACAGCTACTACAAAAGCCTCATACAAAGTTATAGTTGTTAGTGCAACACCTGCTGCTGTGCCAAGCAATGTTGTTGTAACACCAAGCGCAACAACAGTTGTCCAGGGCGCAAGTGCAATTACAGCAACAGCTTCTTGTGATATTGCAGATACTGGCAAGGGCACAATTTCTTATCAATGGTATACATGCGATAAAGATGGTTCAAATGCAACAGCAATTGATGGTGCAACAAATGAAACATTGTCAATTTCAGCTGCTGCAGAAGTTGGCATAAATTATTATGCATGCGAAGTAATAAACACATTCGAAAAAGTAAAGGTTGGAAAAGCTACAAGCAAACCTGTTGGCATTACAACAAAGGGCGTTGAAATTTCCACAGCTCAAGAGTTTGTTAATTTTGCAACAGCTGTAAATAATGGCACAAATTATGCTGGTAAGTCAGTTGTCTTAACAAAAGATATTGACATGTCTGAAGTTGCAAGTTTTGAACCAATTGGCACTTCTTCATCCAAGGCATTTAAGGGCACATTCGATGGCAAAGGCCATGCAATCAAGAACTTAACAATTAATTCTTCGAATAAATATGTTGGCTTGTTTGGATATGTTGACACTGGTGCAAGGATTTCAAATGTGAAGCTTGTTAATGCAAATGTTAATTCAACATCAACAGCTTCTTCTTCTGCAACAGGTGCTTTGGTCGCTTATATAAATTCAGCAACAGTTTCAAATTCTGGTGCAGAGGGCACTGTTTCATCTGTTGTTGGTTATACTGGCGGCTTGGTTGGTGATATTGAAGGAACAGCAACAAGCAAGGGTTATATTAAAACTTCCTATTTCTCTGGTTCAGTAACACAGTCTGGCTCTGGTTATACAACAGCACATGCTGGTGGTCTTGCTGGCTATGAGGCACATGGTGAAATTTCTGATTCATATTCAACAGGCACGGTGTCTAATACATCTACTGCTACAGCATATACAGCTGGTCTTTTGGGCTATGCTGGATATACTGATTCATATTTATATAACTGTTTTACAACTGCAGCTCCAACAGGAAAAGCTACAGCTGCTTTATGTTATTTAAAATCTTCTGCTATTACTTTGTGCAGCACAGAAAAACCTTGCTATTACCTGGAGGGAATTGCTACAAACCCAACAGGAGCGCAATCTACAAAAACTGGCACAGTTATTTCAAAAACTGCAGCCGAAATTGCAAGTGCTGATTTTGTTACTTTATTAAATAGCAAAGCTGCTGCAGAAAATACATTTGTAGCAGGCCCTGATGGTTATCCTGTTTTGAAGTGGAATGCAACAGACGATCCTGTTGTTGCAATTTCACCAGCAAGCTTTAGCGAAACTCAAGTTGCTGGTTCAGAAATTGATTTCACAGCAGATGCAAGCAAGAATTCTCAAGGAAAAAAGAGTTCTGCAGCACTCACAAATTACAAATGGACATATTCAATTGCTGGCGCTGATGCAGTTGAAATTGCAAGTGGCGCAACAACTGCAAGCTGCAAGTTTAAAGTTCCAGATGCTGCAGTTGGCAAAGAGCTTAAAGTTGCTTGTGAAGTTAGCTACACATTGGATGGCCAAACTGCTGCATCTTCATCTGATGTTGCTATGAAAGTTGTTTCAAGCACACCTGCTTCTTTGCCAACAGATTTGGCTGTAACGCCAACAACTTCTATTGCTACTCAAGGAACTACTGGCGTTGCACTCACATGTTCATATTCAGCTGTACAACCAGGCTGGGGCACTCCAAGTTTTCAGTGGTATACATGTGACAAAGATGGTTCAAACGCAGTTGCTATTGAAGACGCAACATCTGAATCATATATGGCAGCTCCTAAATATACGCTTGGAGACAGCTATTACAAATGCGCTATTGTTAACACATTTGAAACATACAAAGTAACAGAGCCTGTTTATAGCCCAGTTGCAACAGTAACAACAAATGGTCTTGAAATTAGCACAGCAGCAGACTTGATTGCTTTTGCAAATCTTGTAAATGCTGGCAATGACTTTGAAGGTTGCACAGTAAGCCTTGCAAATGATATTGACCTTGGCGGCGTTAACTTCAGCCCAATTGGATCAGGCTTTGACAATCCATTCAATGGTGTTTTTGATGGCAAAGGCCACAAGATTGGCAACTACACTATCAATTCAACTACATCTCCAGCTGCATTCTTTGGATATGTAAAAGGTTCAACTTTGGCTCAAGCTGGAATTAAGAATCTTGTTCTTGAAGGCGATGTAACATATTCTGGTGATGCAACAAGCGCAATTGTTGGTGGCGTTGTTGGCATGGTGAATATTGGTTCTTCAGCACAAGGCTTTGTTATTGAAAACGTAAGTTTTAATGGCAAGCTCACCTGTGGCGGCGGCATGGCTGGCGGCATTGTTGGCACGCTTTCTGGTATCTCAGGGATGTGCAGCATCAAGGCTTGTTCAGCAAATGTTGATATTGCGGCTTCTGGTTCTGGAATATCTAATGTTGGTGGCATTGCAGGCATGGCTTCAGGTGTCGACATTGCCGATTGTTATGTAAATATTACCGGTACAAATAATGTATCTTCTGCTTATACAAGTGTCGCTGGCTTGGTCTCTACACAAGCTTCAAGATCAACAACAATTTCAAACTGCATTGCAGTTGGTAATGTTGTAGTTGCAGATGGTATTCCAGTTTATGGTATTTCTGCTTCAGCAAGTGTGACACTTAATCCAGATAAGCCAAGCTATTATTTATCAACATTGGCTACTGGTGTTACAGATAAAGCTGGTGCAACAGCAAAGTCAGAAGATGAACTTAAGAGTGAAGAATTAGTTTCTGCACTAGATGCAAATGGTTCTAATACTGCAGAAGGAACGCATACTTGGATTCAACCATCTGCTGCTGATTATCCACAGCTTTGGTGGCAAGTTGATACAAGCTTGATGCGCGCTAAATTAACAGCAACATACCCAAGCACAGAAAATAATTATGTACATGCTGGTGACACGCTCAGTATGTCTATTGATACTTCAAAGACAGTTGTTGGTGAAGCTTCAACAGCAACAGATTTGAGTTTTGTTTGGTATAAGCAAGATGCAACAGCAGGAACAGATGCTGTTCAGATTGCTGGTAATGGCGCAACAAACACATATACATTTACATCTTCAGATGTTGCAGGTCATGATTACAAGTTCTATGCAGTTGTTACATATAAGCTTGGCGACGCACAACATGTAACTCAATCAAATCCTGCAAAAGTTTTGATGCTTTCTTCAATTAATGCTGCTGTTCCAACAGAAGTTACTGTGGAAGGCCCTGCAGAAGTTGAATATAGCAAGTCAATCTCTTTGTCTGGAAAATATACAATCGCAGATACTGGCAAGGGCAATATCACTACAAAATGGTATAGCTGTGATGAAAATGGCGAAAATGCTAAAGAACTTACAGCTGCAGAAGATGGCAGCTTGAAGCTTACTGGCAAAGCACTTGGCACAGATTATTATTACTATGAAGTAACAAATACATTTGAACAGGTTAAAGTTGCCACTGTTAAGAGTGAAATCTTCGCAGTTGAAACTGCAAACTTAACAATTAGCAGCCCACAAGAATTGCTTGACTTCGCAAATGCTGTTAATGCTGGCACTTCATTTGATGGTCTTACTGTAGAGCTTACAGACAACATTAACATGAAGGGCGTTGACATGATCCCTATTGGCAAAACGCCTGCATATGCATTTAAGGGAACATTTGAAGGCAACGGCTATGTTATTAGCAACCTTACAATTAATAATGATGACCTAGCATATATTGGTTTGTTTGGCTATATAGATAGTGGTGTAGTAAAGAATCTTGTTGTAAGGAAAGCAACAATTAATGCCACATTTACTAGCGTTTCATATACAGGAGGCATTGCTGCTTATGTAAGAGGAGCAGCCGGAAATACTGCTCTTGAAAATGTTGGCTTTGAAGGAAGTGTTACGGCCAAGAAGGGCAATATCGGCGGTCTTGTAGGCTATATAACTTCAGGCGGAACATCCTATGTTAAGGCATGTTATGCAAAAGCAAATGTAACATCAACATCAAGCACAACTGGCTCTGTTTATACAGGTGGCTTTGCTGGTTATGCTACAAGTGTTGTAATTTCTGATTCATATGCAAATTGCACAGTCGTAAACAATGCAAAAACATCTTCTTACTACTCACATGATTATGCGGGTTCATTCATTGGATATGTTTCTGGCGCAGCAGTTAAGGCAAATAACTGCTATGCTCTTGGTACAGTAAGCGCTGCAAAAACTGGTGAAGATTACGGCTTTGGCTTCTGGTCTTCTTCATCTTATGCTTCAAAAGCATTCAACACAGACACGCCATGCTATTACTTGAAGGCTAATGGCACAGCAGCTACAAATGGAACAGTTGCAGAAACATTGCTTGTCCCGCTGGATTCTGTTGATGCAGCTGATCTTGTTTCTAAGTTAAATGCAGCAACTGGTGAAGACACATTCAAAGTTGATGAAGCTGGCAATCCTGTTTTGTCATGGCAAGCTTCCATTATTGATGAAAGCGTAATCCAAGCTGCAGAAGACCTTAAATATACAGGCGCTGAGCAAGTTGGTGTTACTACTAGCGACAGCTCAGTCACATTGAGCGGCACAGTTAAGGCAACAGAAGCAGGAACATATACTGCAATTGCAAAGCTTCCTGCTGGTAAGACATGGGATGATGGTTCCACAGCAAACAAAGAAATTACATGGTCAATTGCAAAGGCAACTTTGACAGCTACATATGCAGGTGAAACAATTCCTGCTAATGGCACTCCAGCTTTGAAGGTAGATGTTACAGGCTTTGTTGGTGGCGAAACTGCAACAACAGCTACTGACTACATTGCTCCATGGGTAACAACTTCTACAATTTCAGGCGGAATTAAGTCTGGCGAAGTTTATAACTTAACACCTAAGGGTGGTTATGCTAAAAACTATGAATTCAAATATGTAGCAGGTGATCTTGTAGTTGATATTTCAGCTGTTAAAGCAAAGACTGCAACAACAGTTGAAGGTTATGCAACTGACGCAATGGCAACAATCAATGCTTTGGCTAACCTGAGTGCAGACGATATTGCAACTTATAAGACTGCAATTGATGGATATGTAACAAGCGCTAAGGCTTATATTGAAACAGCTAAGACAATTGATGAAATCAATGAAGCTAAAGATGAAGCATATAAGAACATCAAAGATGCTACAGATGATGCAATTTCAACTGATGGCATGGCTTTAGATACTTTGAAGACTAATGCTTCTGTTGCTGTTACAAATGAAGCAACAAACGTAAAGACAGCAATCAGCGCATTGACTGAACTTGACTCTGCTGCTAAGACAACTTACATTAGCGATATTGATAATGCTGTTGAAGAAGCAAAGGCAGCAATCAATGATGCTAAAACAAGTGCGACTATTGAACTTGCAAAGACAAATGGCATTGATGCTATCAACAAGATTTTGACGAATGCAAAAGCTGCAGACGTTCAAGCTTTGGCTGATGCAAAGACAGCTGCTACAGCTGCAATCAATACTGCTGCTGCAAATGCTGCAACATCTATTACAGGCA
>CAVDAL010000009.1:0-10696 GCA_963606965.1 Acutalibacteraceae bacterium | reverse complement strand
GCAATTGCTACAACTATTGCGCATGATTCTCACAACATTTTGGTTGTTGGCGCTGATGATGATGAAATGTATGCAGCAGTTAATGCAATCATTGAACAAGAAGGCGGAGTTGTCTTGGTTAAAGATGGCGAAGTGATTGAACAAATGCCACTGCCTATTGCGGGACTAATGACAAATAGAAGTGGTAAGTGGGTTGAAAAGAAACTTGAAGCAATTCATGAAAAAGCACATACAGAACTTGGCGTAAATAAAGACATTGAGCCAGTAATGACATTATGCTTTATGGCACTTCCTGTTATTCCAGAAATCAAAGTAACAGACAAAGGTTTGTTCGATGTTACAAACTTTTCATTCATTCCAATTGAAGCGCAGTAGCGCTCTGTGCAACGCGAACTTCAATTGAAATTATCTAAATAAAGCTGACGACTATTGCAAAAGCAAGGTGTAAAATGTGCGCAGTGCTAAATTGCAGATACTATCGAAAAGAGGTTAATAATGGCAAAAATGTCACAAGAATGCCAAGATGCTATTAGCAATATTGAAAACATAGCATTTTCGACATGCTCAAAAGATGGAATTCCGAATGTTGTTCCTGTTGGAATGAAAAAGGTTATTGATGATGAAACAATCATGGTTTCAGATCAATTCATGAACAAAAGCCTGGCGAATATTAAAGAAAATCCACATGTTGCACTAAGCGTTTGGGACAAAAATGGCGGCTTCCAAGTTAAAGGAACAGTTGCATATGAAAATGAAGGTCCTAAATTTGAAAATGCTGCAGCAGGAGTCAATGAAATTTTCAAAAGCATTGGCCTTGATTTTAAGAGCAAAGGAATTTGCTTCATTCATGTTGATGCTGTTTATTCTGTAACACCGGGTGAAAATGCAGGTGCTCTTTTATCTGAATAATTCATGTGCAAGTTAATTTATTTTGTATGTTGCCGCTGCCTAAAAATTTAGGCAGCGGCAAATCTATTCAAAGACTTATTTCTTCTTCCATTTTAAAAGCAAAGCAGAATTGCTAATAACTAGAACTGATCCAGCATTATGGACAAGAGCGCCAACAACAGGATTTAAAATTCCAGTAATCGCAAGAATGATAGCCACAAAATTTAAAACCATTGAAAATGACATATTCAGCTTGATTGTTGTCATCATTCTGTGTGAAAGTGAAAGCAGATGAGGAATTTCTTTGACTTCGTCGTCGACAAGAGCAATATCTGCTGCATCAACTGCAATGTCACTGCCAACGCCGCCCATAGCAACACCCACAAGTGCTTTCTTCAATGCTGGCGCATCATTAATGCCGTCACCTATCATGCAAACTTCTTTACCATCCGTGCTGAAATCTTCAATTATGTTTAGTTTATCTTCTGGCAAACAATGCGAATAAAATTCATCAATCCCCAGCTTGCCAGCCATATTTTTAGCTGCATTTTCATTATCTCCTGTAAGAAGAACAGGCTGCACACCAATTTCATTTAGGCGTTTAGTCATTACAGTACTTTCTTCACGCACAGTATCAGAAAGCACAATGAATCCTTGATATTGCGTATCAAAAGATACATGAATAACAGTGCAGCCCTTATTTAAATATTCTTGCGACTTATCTGCACTGGGAAGAGTCACTCCATTTTCTTGCAGTAAAGCAATATTGCCTGCATAAACTTTTTTGCTATTTACTGTTGCAGAAATTCCCTTTCCAGGCAACATTTTGAAGTCTTTTGCTTCATCAATTCCACAACTATATTTTTGTTTGCATGAAGAAACAACAGCCTTACCCAAGGGATGCTCGGAAAACTTTTCAGCTGCAGCAACAGCTGCAAACAGCTCGCTTTCTGAAATTTCATTATTCGCACACTCCACTGCAATTACCTGCGGAGTGCCATATGTCAAAGTTCCGGTTTTATCAAATGTGATGAGTTTAACTTTTGCAAGGCGCTCTAGCGCGTCGCCTTCACGAACCAAAAATCCATGTTTTGTAGCATTGCCTATAGCGGCCATAATTGCTGTTGGTGTTGCTAAAACTAAAGCGCATGGGCAAAAGACAACGAGAATTGTTACAGCGCGAATAATTTCACCACTAATAGCCCAAGTTAATGCAGCGGCAGTTAAAGCAATAATAACAATCCATGTTGCCCATTTGTCTGCAATCCCAACAATTTTAGCTTTGCCAGCGTCTGCAGATTGTACAAGCTTAATCATGCGCTGTATTGAACTGTCCGCTCCAACCTTTGTTGCCTTCATTTCAAAAGCACCAAACTGGTTAACTGTTCCGCTGGATACTTCATCATCAACTGTTTTATCTACCGGCAAAGATTCGCCTGTCATAACAGCTTGGTTAATGGAAGTCTGACCATTTGTGATTGTGCCATCGACCGGGATTGTCTCGCCCGGCAAAACGCGCAATATATCACCAACTTTTACATCTTCTGCTGGAATTATATTTTCTTCACCATCGCTAATTACGCGCGCTGTTTGCGGAGTTAAATGAACAAGTTTTTCAATTCCTGCTCGAGCTTTTGCAACAGTCAAATCTTCAAGCAAAGCACCAAGCTGCATAATAAATGCAACTTCGCCTGCTGCAAAATCTTCACCAATGCAAACAGATGCGATCAAAGCCATTGAAACAAGAACATCTGCTTTAATATCAAATTCTGTGATAAGACCGATTATCGCTTCTAAAATTATTGGTAAACCACAAAGCACAATTGCAAACCATGCAATGTCGAATGGGAAAAGCTGAACATTGAAAAGACTTAGTAATAAAGTAATGCCACCAATGCATAGCAGAACAATGTCTTTTTTTGTCCCGCCAATTTCTAGCAAGCTTTCAAGCTTCCTCATCAGTTTTTTCATCTTGACCTTCTTTCTATACCCTATGGGGTATGGGCTTAATATACCTATAGGGGTATGGGTTGTCAAGAAAATGTTTATTATTGCTTGCGGGTGGCGCTTTCAAGCAATAAAAAGCCGCACAAAATTGTGCGGCTCGGTCATGCATATTTTTCCAGCAAGAAACTAACTCATATTAGAGAATCGCTCCACCGCCTTTGTGAAGCTTTCAATTGTTTTGTCTGCATCTCCATGCTGAATGCCATCGCGAACACAATGATTAATATGCCCTTCCAAAACAACTTTGCCGCAATTATGCAATGCAGATTTTGCGGCATTAATCTGTGACAAAACATCTTCACACGGAATGTCTTCATCAATCATGCGGTCTATTGCTTGCACTTGCCCAATAATCTTTTTCAATCTGCGGTGCAAATTTTCTGAATCCATGCATTGCTTCATGCTTCATTCTCCTCATTCATTTATGCAACAATCTTTAATATTAGGCTGCATAAATTTGAATCCTGTCTTTTTCTATTTTGTTTAAAAATTCTTTATTTTCTGCATTCACAGATTGCAAGTCTACAGTTTTATTTAAAACTTTTGAAAGATCATTTTGCAGTTTAAAAAACGAAAGCCCGGATGCTTCACCTTCATCAACTAAAATATCAATATCACTTTCATTCGTCTGTTCGCCACGAGCAAATGAACCAAATAAGTCTGCACTTTTCACATTATATTTTTTAAAAACGGGGGAAACTATAGCGCTTAATTTTTGAATATTAAATTCCCCACTACTCCAATCCAATAAATAATTTTCAATAACTTCAGAAACAAGCTTTGACCTGTTGGTAACAGAATATCCGTCAAGACCTTCCATCCTATCAAGCTCAGCGCGCCTTGCAACTTCTTTGTCAAGAGCTGTGCATGCGCCTTCACTCAAATAAATTGTTATCGCTTTGCCCGCGCGCATTTTCTTCCTCCTATATTTATATGATAATTTTATCATATAAATTATATTTTTATGATTTGGCTTTTAAACTTATTTAAGATCTGCTGAAAATTGCTTAAAAAGTGGCAACGCTCATAAATATTGAGTTTTGATAACCACAAACCTACGCAATATCGTTTCTATTTGTCATGCTGTGTCAAGTAGGAACGATATTGCGTTGTTCAACGAGTAAAAACTCGATTTTTGCTATTTTTAATATGTTGATTTCCCACATTTTTACCCAACTATTGCAGAGGAATTAATAAATTGACGAAATTTGGAATTATCTGTAATTCATATAATTCCAAAAGTCGGGCAGTATCGTTTCTATTTGCCATGGGGTGGCAAATAGAAACGTTTCTGCAAAAAATTCCTAATCGACCATAAGAACTAATTGAACTTATCTAATTTATTTTTAAGCTAATTTAATGTTGCAATACGATGTATTGCGATGTAAGATATGAACGTAAAATCTTTATTGGAGGAAATTATGGCAATGCAAACAACAGCTATTAGGTTCGGTGCTGAAGAAAAAGAATGGATTCAAGCTTATGCCGACTTTACTGGCCGTTCATTTTCTGATGTAGTGCGTGAAGCAGCTCTTGAAGCAGTCGAAGATGCAGCAGATCTTTACGCATATAATGAAGCATTGGTTGAAGACACAGGCGAACGGTTCACATTAGCTGAAGTAATTTCAAAGGCTGAAAAATAATGGCATTTAGTGTTGCATTCACAAAAAGAGCCCAAAAGGAAGTTTTGTCATTAGAGAAAAAACAAAGGCATTTCATTCTTTCATGGATAGCAAAGAATTTAGAGGGTTGCAGCAACCCAAGAGGAATTGAAGGTTCAAAACAAATAAAGGGCACAAAATCTGGCTGGCGATATAGAGTTGGCAGTTATCGCATTCTAGTAAAAATTGAAGATGAAAATCTTATTATTGAAGTTATCAGAGTTGGACACAGACAAGGTGTCTATAGCAATCTCCCAAAAATGTAAAAAGCAGCCGCACAAAAGAACGCGGCTGCACATCGCAAATTGTTTAAGAAAGCAAAATTTTATATTACAAAGCGCTCATGCGCACACTCATATCAAGCGGCTTTGCAAAGTGCAAGCATGTTGTTGCAAGTCCATCAACACCAGTTGCTGCATATTCTTTTGCATTGCTTAAATTAACGCCACCAGCAGCAATCAAAGTCACATGATTATTGCACTCACGCACTTCCCCAACAAGTTCAGTCAAATCTTCAACAGGCATCTTGTCAAGCTGCAAGCCATCAATCCCAGCTTTAACCAGCGGCAATGCTTGCTCTTTTGTGCATTCAATAAATATCTTTTTCTCGCAAGACTTTGCTTTAATTTCTGGCAAGTCATGAATGAACTTATCAATCCCGCCATAAAAAGTTAAATGATGCTCAAAAACTAGGATAGTTTCAGAAAGGCCAAGCCTGTGCGGAACAGCTCCACCAGTCAAAATTGCTTTAACATCAAATAGCTTTGTTCCTGGCATCAACTTGCGCGTTGTCAAAATTTCACATCGCGGATTGCCTTCATGCGCCAAGTCGACCATCTGGCGCGCCTTAGTGGCAAGAGCTGAATAATATTCAAAGATATTCAAGCAGCACTTCCAACCCATATGCAAACCAGAAGCAGGTCCTTGAACATGCATAAATGTTGAGCCAGCCTCTAACTTTGTGCCACTTGGTTCGAAATCCAAAACTTCACAATCAAGCATTTTAAAAATGCGAGCTGCTTCTTCTGTGCCGCACAAGATTGCATCATTTCTTGTGAAATATTCCATCTTGCCGCGCTCGGCACCAATGCCAAGAATGTGCGTTGTCAAGTCAAGTGTTGGAACATCATCTGCAATTAAACCTTCAAGATATGAATCTGGAATGCGCATTATCAATCACGTCCTTTAACTTATAAAAATCATGAAAATTAATCTTCCACCATATAAAGCTTGCCAGTTTTTGGATCTTTATAAACTCTGCCAACATCTTGGTATCCACTGCTTTTATCCTGCAATGTACCTTGCTGGATGTCAGTAGCTTCTGTCAAATCTTCTTCAACTTGAGTAGCCCCTGGCAATGCAAGCTTGTAATATGCAACAAATGCAAGCAAAAATGCAAGAGCTAAAACAAGCATAGCATCAGAAAGATTTGCGATGCCGCTCATTGGGTCAAGCGATGTTCCGCCTATTTTTTTCGAGCGCAAGCTTGAACTTGAACGTATGCTCTTTTTCATTATGCTTCACCTTCAAAAACTTTGCGCCCAGACTGCGCGCCAGCGCAAACAGGATTAACAGAAGCACTGAAGTTTGCAGGACGTCGTGGTTCACACACGCAAGCTTTGTCCATAATTGCAGCCATCATCGCATCCAAGTTTGCAAGATAGCCTTCATACCAATGACGTCTAAACCTTGTAACAGCTAAAGCAATAATTGCTGTGACCAAGCCTGCAACTGTTGTATCAAATGCAATATTTAAACTTGTGGAAAGACCTTCCAAATTGCCATCGCCTAAAGCAGTAATGCCAGGGCCTAGCGGAATCAATGTGCCCATCAAGCCAAGCATAGGCGCAATCTTTGCAATGAGTTCCATGCGGCTCACAATGCGAGAATAATGCTCTTCTTCTACTGCAAGAAGACTGCGAGCTAAAGCCATCAATGTGTCTTCATCAAGCCAACCGCGTGAAACAAGAGTGAGCAAAACTTTCTTGTGGCGGTTCAACAAGCGTGTGTTATTGATTGCAGCAGGAATATCTTCCCAGCTTGAAACATCAATAGCATCAAAAGCTGCAACAATGTCGCGCTTGTAGCGGCGACGGTCTGTAAGCAGCTCTGTAATGATGCTGCCAATGCACCACACGGCATAAACAATTAATAGAATCAAAATAATAATTGTTGGTTGCATTAGAGCTTGGCTCACATCATGCAAAATTGTGGAAAATATCGTACTGTCCACAGCAAAAGTCCTTTCCTAAAACTTACCTCTTTTAAAAGCGCTGCTCAAAAAAACAAAGCGCGATAAGCACAACACAGAAATAACTACAAACTAGTATTTGTTAAAAGCTCTTCAAGTTGCTCGTCGCTAATATCATAGTTAAGGAATAATGAATAGAATTCTCGAGCCTCTTTTCTGATATCTAAATTCTTCACATAACTTGGATATAAAATCTTCATCAGCATCATGCAGCCAAGCAAACGCACAACAGATGGCGGACGACCAAACCATGAAAATGGAGCTTGCGGAATGCTATAAATTTCGCCATTTTTAACACATTGAACCTGCTGCCATCGCTTATCGCTTTTAATCTCGCCATAAATATCAGAAAGCTTATAATCTGTCATGGTATATTCACTGACGAATATTGCATCAGGGTTCCATTCAATAATCTGTTCCACGCTAACAGTTGGCATGCCCATGCCAGCACCAACAGTCCCTGGCAAGTTTGCAACATTGCCAACGCCAATTAAATTTAGCGCATCATCAACATGCATTGAGCCAACAGGGTCAGTGCTAAGCCCGCCGCTAGACTGCGCCAAATAAATACTCTTGCGCTGGCTTTCAGGAATTTTTGCAACAATCTTTTTAATCCAAGAAATTTTTTCTTCACAATATATTGCAAGCTTTTCCGCGCGGTCTGAACAGCCAAACAAATTGCCAAGATAACGGAATGTTTCAGGCGATTTGCGCAAATCATAATCAATCAGCAAAACAGGCATTGAAGTTTCAGATTTAATCTCTTCTGCCATATCTGCACCAGTGTCATCTGCTGTCCAAAAGCAGAGTAAAACATCTGGATCCTGCTGTGCAATTTCTTCAGGGTTTGGCGTGTTGCCAGCGCCCATCCAAACGCCAAGCGAAGGCAGTTCAAGATATTGCGACTTAATATAATATTGGCTCATCCCTGATGGCTTGAAATTCCAGCCAACAAGCAAGTCAGGGTTCAAACAATATAAATCTGCTGTGCCAATTGGGTTTGTACAAAAAACGCGCTCAAGCTTTGTTGGAATATAGACCTCGCGCCCGCCCATATCTTGCACAGCTTGCAAACTTTTACTGGTCAAAGAACAGCCTGAAATGCCAAGGCTTCCACCAGTAAGAAGCGTTGCCACACAACTTGCAGATCCTATGATGAACTTTCTTCTATCCATAAAACTATCTCCTCACATATGGAACGCATGCTTTGAATTCTTGTCCCTCACAAGAAAAATCTCCCAAGCAAATGTCTGTTCCATATAAGTTCTTCAAACATTCTTGCGTTAACACTTCGTTTGCCCTGCCACATACAATTTCACTTTTGTTCGAAACACAAATGACCTTGCTATCCAAAAGAAAAGCTTGGTTAGGGTCGTGCGTTGTCATCACAACACCATATCCTGCGCTAGCAAGATAATAAATACGTTCAAGAACACGGCTTTGATTCCCCATATCAAGGCTTGCTGTTGGTTCATCCATCATCAAAAATGTTGGTTGTTGCGCCAAAGCGCGCGCCACCAAAACCATCTGACGCTCCCCACCAGAAAGTTCTACATAATTGCGGTCTGCCAAGTGGTCAATTCCAAGTTGTTCAAGCGCATTATGCGCAATTTCTTCATCATGTTTTTTTGCAGAAGAAATGCCATTTAAAAATGGAGTGCGCCCCATCAAAACAACTTCAAAAACAGTAAATGCAAAAGATGGAGAATGCGATTGCGGAATATATCCAATTGTCTGCCCATATTGCTTGCGATGCCACGAGCTCATATCTTGTCCATCAAAACAGATGCGCCCAGCTATAGGTTTTATGAAGCCAAGAATTGTTTTGAAAAGCGTTGACTTGCCAACACCATTAGGACCAAGCAAGCACAAAGCTTCACCTGTTTGCATTTCAAAGCTGATGTCATGCAGAACTTCACGTTCGCAATATCCACAGCTCAAGGAATCAATTTTTATCACATGCTTGTTGCCAGCGTCAAGCCTTGCGTCAAAATTTTTAACCTGCTCACTCATTTTTGACACCGCCTTGCATATGCGATATCAAATAAATGAATAGCGGCACGCCAAGAATAGCCGTAACAATTGAAAGTGGAATTTCTGTTGTATAAATGCTGCGGCACACGTCGTCTACTGCAAGCAAGAAAGCAGCGCCTAACAACATTGACGCAGGTATTAACGCCTTGTGGTCACTTCCAACAACAGCGCGCGCAAGGTGTGGAATAATCAACCCAACCCAACCGACCATTCCAGCCATTGCTGTAGCAGATGCTGTTAAAAGAGTTGCAAATGCAATAATTAGCAGCCTGTTTTTTGTCACGTCTATACCAAGCGACAAAGCTTCTTCATCGCCCATTGCAAGAACATTCATGCGCCAACGCAAACACATCAAGCCAGCACACCCAATAACAAATGCTACAAACAGCCAAGGCAAGTTTTCAAGTTTTGCATTTGTGGAAAGCCCGCCCATAAGCCAAAATGTGATTTCTGGCAAAGTAGAGTTTGGGTCAGCCATATATTTAACAGCACCAATTAATGCTTGGAATAAATTCGCAATGACGATGCCAGATAAAACGAGCGTCAGCACGCCAGTTAAAGAACGCGAAACAACTCGCGACAAAGCATATGCGCAAAATACTGCAAAGATGCCGAATAAAAAGCCCATTACATGAGCGCCAACAAGCCCAAAGCCAATAAGTAAAGCCAGCGCTGCACCAAAGCCTGCACCAGCACTTGCTCCAAGCAAGTCTGGGCTTACCATTGGATTTTTGAAGATACCTTGAAAAGCTGCACCAGCACCAGAAAGCCCTGCACCTATAAGCATTGCAAAACACATTCGTGGCAAGCGCATTGTAATAATTACAGATAAAGCAGTTGAATCTCCAATTGAAGGAAGAGCGCCTGAATAAAGCGCAGCAATGTCAGATATAACATCGCCAAAATTCATTGAATAACGCCCCAAGAAAAGCGACAATATTGCCACAAGAATCAGAACAACTACCAGCGCAAACATTGAAAGCTTGCGATGCTTTTGCAATGTGGAAGAAAGCTTAGTCATTCGCGCCACTTTCTTCATCTTGCGCACATGAAGCGCTTTCTAATGAATTGTCTTCTTGTTCGCATTTTGCACTAGCAGTTTTATCTGTCTTCGCTTTTTTATTGCGCGACTTGCGCACAAAAGCAACAATCTTACGAACACCAGCGCAAATGCCAGCAATAATTCCAACAATAATAGCCAAGCAAACAATCAGCGCGATAAGCCATGCACAAATGCAATCAACAGCAGGTGCACCAACGTTAACATGAATTGTCTGTGTTGCACTTCCATAATGCTTCAAGTTTGCATTGACTGTAATGTCTGCTTCGCCACTTCTAAGCGCAATAATTTTATAGCTGTCGCCAACTTTCACAACGCGTACAACAGGCGCGTCACTCGATGACACAGTAATAGTCGGGCTCACATTTTCAAAACCATTGCAAGCACAAGCACCATATTCATCTGTCGCACCACAAAGACATGGGTCTTCCCCACACATGTCACTCATGCCACAAGTAATACCCATCTGAACTTCATCAGGGTTTGTTTCCACGTCAACAGATGCAAGCTCTAACCCGTCGAGTTCAAGAAAATCTGTTGTTCCATCAATAGAAGCATTTAATGTCAAAATATCATTCGGCATCCGTTACAACACCTTCATCAATTGAAACATCAAATGGAGCAGCTCCTTTATCTTGAGCAGTCACAGTAACAGTGTCGCTTTTGGTAACAGCCTTATATGCGCCACCAGAAGAATTTGCAATAGCTTCTGCAATAGCAATTGCGCAAGTAATTGTGCTTTCACGCGAGAACGTATGATTATGCATATAAACGCGCTTCGTACCAACCTTTATC
>CAVDAL010000008.1:0-3547 GCA_963606965.1 Acutalibacteraceae bacterium | reverse complement strand
AGGGGAGAAGTGGACAAAATTTGGCTTCCCTGCTGCTGGTGGCAGGGAAGTCAAATTAAAGTTTAAAAAGAGACTGTTTCAAAATTTGTGTAAACTCAAAGGTTCTTATTCCAAAGAAATCCACATTGCTGGGCGAACACCAGAGTAATCACCAGAGTAATTGTAACTGCCGGTAACTTTGCCACCAAGAATACTCCCATCAGTATTGACTCTTGTAACTTCTTCAAGTGAACTTCCTGGCGTGCGTAGCCACCAAGAGCATACTGCTTTGCCTCCAACAGTATAGCTTGTACTTATAGCAACTCCGCGTTCTCTCGTATACTTAGTAGTGCCACATAATCTATCTAAATATGTTTTAATACGGATTGTCTGACTTAGAGAGTTTTTCCCTAATGTTTCTCTCGTCTCATCGTCGAAATATTTATTTACCTCATCTACACTTAACAAAAACAATTTATCCTCTGTATCGTTTCCTGGATCTATATCACTATGATTTGGATTTGCATCTGCAGTAACAGTTGATACCTGAATTAATTCTTGTTCACTTGCTGTAAATGCCTTATTAAGAAATATTGAATTCAGCCATGCGCGCAGTGTACAGGTTTCCCAAGTAACGTCTTCTAATGTTTTATTATAAGGCTGGCAATCCAATGCATATCTACTTATAAGCAACGCCCTGCCATCTTCTTTTGCTAGTACGCGCCATTCAATTGACTCCTTCCCGTTAGATGTATCTGCATCCTGTTCATATGAACCAAAGGTGACATAGTCGCCAATCATGGCATCTTTCAATTTTCCAGTAATACTTGATTCATCTTCTTTCTGCTTTTGAAGATCTTCAATTTTCTTTTGATTTTCAATGATTGAAGCGCAATTTGCGTCCGCCTGTTTTTGCAACTCGTTTATTTTTTGAGTAATTGCTTCCGTAAGTGCATCAATTGCAGACTTAAGCTCATCATCTGTGGCTGTAATGTTTTTCAAGTTGTTAATTGCTTCCTGTAAGGTTTTAATATTTGCCGTGTTTTCAGAAACGTTGCCATCTTTCAAAGCGTTTACAGCCGTATTAATAACATCAATTATATTAGTTGTCTTGTCTGCAGTTTGCGTTTTTGTTTTATTAATAACAATAACTTTAATTTTCTTGGTTGCAATTTTGCCAGATTTCTTTGCTTTAATTGTGATTGTTGCATTGCCAAGATTTTTGGCATTTAACTTGCCTTTTTTAACAGTTATAACTGATTTCTTCGAGCTTTTATATGTAATTTTAGAACCCTTCGTAACCTTAATTTTTATATTATATGTCGCACCTTTTTTAATTGTTACTTTACTAGTTGACGGTGCAATAATTTTGATTATTGGCTTTGCGTTTGCAGCAGTAGCTTCTTGTGTGCTCTGTATGGAAGATGCGACAGGAATAAATGCAATCGTCATAACCAAACATAAGGTAATAACAAATGTTTTTCTAAAAGTTTTGCTGATAGAATGAAAATTCATTATGATAGCCTCCCTTTACTTTAATTTACATATTGAATATATATATATCTTCCTGCATTGGGAAATCAGGACTGAAAACCTTGTTTTTACGAAGTAAAATGCGCAAATCCCCTGCATTTTTGCATGTTAATATTCAACTTGCAAAGATAATCGCCTTAAATCGCGATTTTGCTATCTTAAACAATATTTGCGCAGGCCAGAGGTGGTGAAAATTATCCAATAAATTAACCCTGCATGTCTTTGTTAGTAGTGCTAAATGTTTTAAAAGTTATAAATTTTATGCAACGCACACTTCTGGCTTGCCTCTTATCAGGAAATACTCCCATTAAGATAATTTATCGCAATTGAACTGCCATACTGTAACTGTCGCCATGTAGACTAAAAATAATAAAGGTGACTTCACGTCACTTCTCTTTTACAAGCCGCAACACATTTCACCACATAAGTTGACTTGTAACCCGACAAAGCAAAAGAGGAGGCAAAATGACAATTCACGTTATTGATGAGACACGCAGATGTTTGCAATGTAAATATCCAAGGTGTGTAAAAGGCTGTCCTGTTGACACAGACATTCCCAAAATCATTGAACTTTTTCGTACACAACAAAAGAAAAAAGCAGGTCAAATTCTTTTTAAGAATAATCCACTAAGCATAATCTGTTCACTTATTTGCAATCATGAAGCGCAATGCGAAGGCAATTGTGTCTTAGGCTATAAGTCAGCTCCAGTGCATATCTCTAGTATTGAACACTATATCTCTGATGCATATCTTGACCAGCTAAAACTAAGCTCACTCAAGAATAAAGACCAGCGCGTTGCTATCATTGGAAGCGGTCCTGCTGGTTTAACAATTGCAATAGTTTTAGCACAGCGCGGATACAAAGTTACAATTTTTGAAAGCCGTCAAAAAATTGGTGGTGTTATGCGTTATGGTATTCCTGAATTTCGTTTGCCAAAAATAATCCTGGATAAATTTCAAAATCAGCTTCTAGCCGCGGGAATAAAAATTAGGCCTAACACTACAATAGGACGCACTCTTACAGTTGATGACTTACAGCGTGATGGATATGAGGCAATCTTTATTGGCACTGGCGCTTGGAAAGCCAAAGCCATGAAGATTCCAGGTGAATCTTTAGGCCACGTTAACTATGCAGTTGACTACCTTGTGAATCCAGATGTTTATAATTTGGGTGATTCCTTAGTCATCATTGGCGCGGGAAATGCGGCAATGGATGTTGCGCGCACAGCTATTCGTAAAGGTGTAAAGCACGTCAACGTGTTTTGTCGCCGCAACACCTTGGCTGCAAGTGCAAGAGAGGCAGATTATGCGCGTGCAGATGGTGTTGAATTCTTCTTCTGTATGCGTCCAACAAAAATTACAGACGATGGCATCTTTTTTAAAAAAGTTGAATTAGATGAAGATGAAAATATTATTCATACAAGCGAAGAGCAGTTTTTTTCTACTAGTAGCATCATAATTGCAATTAGCCAAGGTGCGCAAAATAGCATTGCTACAAGCACAACAGGTCTTGAGATGAATGAAAAAGGACTTTTGCAAGCAGACGAGTGTGGACGCACAACAAGAGACGGTATTTTTGCAGCTGGAGACGTTGTCTTAGGTGCTAGAAGTGTTGTTGAAGCTGTGAAATATTCAAAGCTTGTTGCTGAAGAAATAGATGTATATCTGCAAGGTAAAAATCACCAATGATAAATTGGTTCTACAGTCAAAAACAGAAATTATTAGGAACTTCTCCTAATAATTTGCTCAATCTATTGACACCGGTAGACCTCTATGAAAAAATACTAATAGGATTTACTCCTATTAAATATTACAAAGTAGAGGGCTACGAATATAAATAATAATAAATAAGACATAGATACATAAATTAACAAGAACCTTTTGGAGATGTTTACCGATGAGTCACAGGCAAAAAATAAATGTTCGCTCTTTGATTTCACTACAAAGTCTTAACGGCGTTTGTCTTAGGGAAAAGTCGGTAACGGGAGGTTGGCTCAATTGGGAGGTATCTATGGTAGATACGTTTTATGAGTCA
>CAVDAL010000007.1:0-12327 GCA_963606965.1 Acutalibacteraceae bacterium | reverse complement strand
GAGGGCACAACTGGCTTTACTTGCCACGCCATGGTAAATGGATGCGGTTGTGCCCTCCGCAACACCGCACCCCGACAGCCAGCACCAAAAAAATGGGGCTCGCATTCGCGAGCCCCACACCAATTTCAATATATCTGCTAAGCACACAAGCAAGCCGCGTGCATCACTAGCAGAATTTACATGCTAAACAATCCGAATTGTGCCAAGACATATGCAACCAAGATTGCAATAACCAAGATTGGTGCAATAATCTTAATGATGACTGACCAAACTGTAGCAATGCCATTGCCAAATTTTGCAGATTCACGAACTTCAGCAATAATCTCTTTTGGCTTAATAATCCAACCAACAAAGATG
This sequence comes from Acutalibacteraceae bacterium, assembly GCA_963606965.1. Lineage (GTDB taxonomy): Bacteria > Actinomycetota > Coriobacteriia > Coriobacteriales > QAMH01 > CAVDAL01. The sequence continues at coordinate 11,970 of CAVDAL010000007.1, read as the reverse complement.
CAAGTAAGCAAAGCAACAATTGGCATAAGCACAGAATTTGAAACAAAGTCAAATAGATCAAGCAATGATGAACCTTCACCCAAAGGCTGAATGAAGCTCAAAACGTTATAACCTGAATTGATGAAGCAACCCACAACAATCAGATAAATTGAAGTAGCAATGATTGAACGCTTGCGAGACCACTTCAAGCCATCTTGAACAATTGAAACCAAAGTTTCAAGCAGTGAAATTGAACTTGTCAAAGCAGCAAACAAAACAAGCAAGAAGAATACAAAGCCAATAACTTTTGCAGCTGCGCCCATCTTTGCAAAAATCTCTGGCAAAGTGATGAACATCAATGAAGGTCCGCTGCCTGCCATAACAGCATCTGCGCCACCCAAAACAACGAATGCAGCAGGAACAATAATGAAGCCAGCCAAGATAGCAACGAGTGTGTCAAAACCAGCAATGCGTGTTACAGCATGTGTCAAGCTTTCTTTCTTTTCAAGATATGAACCATATGTAACCATAATGCCCATTGCCAAAGACAAGCTGAAGAACAGCTGACCCAAAGCAGAAATGAACAATTCTGGTGAAGCTTTGCTGAAGTCTGGCACAAAGTAATATTTAATGCCTTCCAAAGCGCCTGGTTGCATTGACATATAAACAACAATTGCAATAGCCATAATAATCAAAGCAGGCATCATAACAAAGTTTGCTTTTTCAATGCCGCCCTTTGCACCAGTTGCAACAATAATGCAAGTTGCAAGCATAAAGATGAGCATGAAGACAAAGCTGCCAACTTCACTAGTAATGAAGTTTGAGAAGAATGTGCCACCATCTGCGAGTGTTGAAGCAGACTCAGCAAGATATGAAGCAGCATATTTTGTGACCCATCCACCAATAATACAGTAATAAGGTGTAATGATGAATGGAACAATAGCAGCCAAAACACCAATGAACTTGTACTTCTTACCATAATGGCTGAATGCGCCAATTACTGAAAGACCAGTTCTTCTGCCAAGAGCGGTTTCAAGCAAAAGCATTGAAACACCAAATGTGAATGCCAAAATGATATATGTAACAATAAATGTGCCACCACCATATTTAGCAGCCAAATAAGGGAAGCGCCATAAGTTCCCCAAGCCAACAGCAGAACCTGCTGCAGCTAAAATAAATGCCCACTTGCCTGACCATGAAAGGCGGCCAGTGTCGGGTTTCTTTTCTAAATCTGAACCCATAATTTCTTTCCTCCTTGTTAGGACTCGGGTGCGACTCCGAGCTATACTCCTATTTCCTCTTTAACAAGATCTGCAAGATTTTGCGCTAATGCGTGCGCACGTTCCCGCGTTTGAGCCTCGACCATAACGCGAATCAAAGGCTCAGTGCCTGAAGGACGAACAAGCAAACGCCCGTTGCCTTCAAGTTCAGCTTCAAGCTCTTTTACAGCTTGAGCAATTGCAGCATTTGTATCATAAAGTGCTTTATCTTTAACGCACACATTAACCAAAGCTTGCGGATATTTTTGCATCACATCCATAAGTTGTGCTGCACTTTTCCCGCTTTGCGACATAACAGCCAAAAGTTCGAGCGCTGTCATCAGGCCGTCGCCTGTTGTGTTATGTTGCAAGAAGATGACATGGCCGCTTTGTTCCCCGCCAAGCACTGCGCCATGTTCGCGCATTGCTTCCAAAACATAACGGTCGCCAACTTTTGTATCTAAAAAGCTGATGCCTTCGCGCTCCATTGCTTTTTTGAAGCCAAGGTTCGACATGACAGTGCCTACAACCATATTATTTGAAAGAAGGCCGCGCTCTTTTAAGTTCTTGGCACAAATCGCCAAAATGTAGTCGCCATCTATGACGTTGCCATCTGGTGCAACAGCCAACATGCGGTCTGCATCGCCATCATGCGCCAAAGCAATGTCTGCGCCACATTCATGCATAAGCTCAGTCACAGGCTCAAGGTGAGTCGAACCACAAGCAACATTGATATTTTCACCATCAAAATTAGTATTGATTGCTGTAACTTTTGCACCGAGCTCTTTTAATGCAGCTGGCGTAGTTTCACAAGAAGCACCATGCGCACAATCAAGCGCGATATGCATGCCATCCAAGCTCACGCCTTGTTCGCGCAAAACATTTACAGCATGTTCAACATAGCGGCTTGCAGCGTCTTCCATAATTTGCTTTTGCGCAGCTGCTTCACCAATTGCATAAGGCTCGTCAATCACGCCTTCAACATAAGCTTGCATTTCATCTTCCAAAGCATCTGGAAGTTTGAAACCCTGCGCACTAAAAAACTTGATGCCATTATATTCAGGCGGATTATGTGAAGCAGAAATCACAATGCCGCAGTCGAAAGAATCTGCGCGAGTAAGCAACGCAACAGCTGGCGTTGGCACAATACCTGCAACATGCGCCTGCCCACCTTCTGCTGCAATGCCAGCACATAAAGCATCTTCAAGCATAGGACCTGAAGTGCGGCTGTCTCTGCCAATTAAAATTTTCTTACCCAAGTGCTTAACAGCAGCCCTGCCCAAAGCAACAGCCAATTTTTCATCCAGTTCTGCCCCGGCAACGCCGCGCACACCATCTGTTCCAAAAAGTCTTGCCATATCTATTCGCCCTGCACTTTATACATAAAATAGCATGTCATTGTAGCTTGGCAGTGGCCAATAATCATAGCCAACAAGCTGTTCCATTTTGTCGCTTACAGCGCGCAAGTCATTCATAACAGGAATGACAGCATCGCGATATGCAAATGCCTGGTCAGGACCGTCATTTCTTAATGAAGCTTGGTGGCGCGCCTTCTTCAAACGGTCAATGTAGTCGCTAATAAGCTCTGCGCCTTGTGCCAATTCTTCAAGCAGCTTTTCTTCAGCAGCAGTAGAAATTGGCTTGTTCAACTTTTGCTTTGCTTCTGCACCACGCGCGATTGTTCCGCTATATTCAAAAACAGCTGGCAAAATCATCTGGCTTGCCATGTCAATCATTGTCAAAGCTTCAATGTTGATCTTCTTTGCATAATGCTCCATCAAAACTTCATAGCGAGCCAGCATTTCACTCTTTGTCAAAATGCCAAGGCTTTCCATAAGCTCGATTGCCTTTTCATCTGTATATGCTTGCAAAGCATCCGGAGTGTTTTTGTTATTTGCAAGGCCGCGACGAGCAGCTTCCTTTTCCCATTCAACGCTGTAACCATCGCCATTGAAAATGATGCGCTTGTGTGCGGAAAAGACTTCTTTGCAAATTGCATAAACCTCTGCTTTTGCATCTTTTGCGCCTTCCAAACGATCGGCATATTCCTTAAAGCTCTTTGCCACAGCAGCATTGATAACCGTATTTGTGGAAGCCAAGTTTGCAGAAGAGCCAGGCATGCGGAATTCAAAGCGGTTACCAGTAAATGCAAATGGAGACGTGCGATTGCGGTCTGTATTATCTTGGTTCACGCTTGGCAAAACATCTGCGCCAAGATCCATGTTTACGTCTTCATGCTTTTCAAGCGCTGTGCCTTCAACAACAGAAACAACAACTTTTGTGATTGCATCGCCCAAGAAAATTGACATGATTGCCGGCGGAGCTTCATCTGCGCCAAGCCTGTGATCATTTGAAGGACCAGCAGCTGTTGCGCGAATGAGCTCTTGATAATCATCAACAGCTTGAATAACAGCAGCTAAAGTAATAAGGAAGACCAGATTATTTTCAGGGTCGTCACCCGGTGAAAGCAAATTCATCTTGCTTGTAGAAAGAGACCAGTTGTTGTGCTTGCCTGAGCCATTGATTCCTTCAAAAGGCTTTTCATTAATCAAGCAATAAAGCCCATGGTGAGGAGCGCAAGAACGCAACATTTCCATAGTCAGCAGATTATTGTCAATCGCTTTTGTTGCGCGAGAGAAAACAGGCGCAAGTTCATGCTGGGCTGGTGCAACTTCATTATGTTTTGTTTTTGCATCAACGCCAAGTTCCCACAAGCGCGTATCGACTTCCTTCATAAAGTCGCTTACAGTTTCACGCACAGCACCAAAATAATGGTCGTCAAGTTCTTGACCCTTTGCTGGCGGCGCGCCAAAAAGCGTTCTGCCTGTAAAAATCAAGTCCGGCCTTGCAGAATATTCCTTCAGTGGAATAAGGAAATATTCCTGTTCTGCGCCGATTGTTGAATTTACATAGTCGTCATCTGCAGCAACACCCAAAGCATTCAAGACGCGCGCTGCTTCTTTTGAAATTGCACGCATGGAACGCAAAAGCGGTGTTTTTTGATCTAAAGCTTCACCATTGTGCGAAATAAAAACAGTTGGAATGCATAAAACTTCATCTTTAATGAATGCATAATTTGTTGGATCCCATGCAGTATATCCGCGAGCTTCATTTGTTGCACGCAAGCCGCCGCTTGGGAAAGATGAAGCATCAGGCTCACCCTTAATAAGCTCTTTACCAGTGAATTTCATAATCGCACTGCCATCGCCAACAGGATGGATGAAGGCATCATGCTTTTCAGAAGTACCACCAGTCAATGGCTGGAACCAATGCGTATAATGAGTGCAACCTTTGCGGATTGCCCAATTCTTCATAGCTTCCGCAACAGTATTTGCTACATCTTCATCTAAAGCCTGACCATTTTGGATAGTTTCATGCAGGCTTTCATAAACAGGTTGAGGCAAGGTCTCGCGCATAACTTTGTCGTTAAATACAAGACTGCCATAAATTTCTTCAATCGTTTTTGTCATCTGGGCACTCCCATGAATATGATTTGAACTTGCACACTCTAGCATAAGGCAGTTAAATTTTTACGTTCGTGCGCCTGCCAATGTGCTTATGAGCAGCTAATAAGCCACAAGAAGACATAAAAAGATGTAGCAATTTGCAATACTAATATTCAATACAGACTAGACTACATATTCATATAATGCAAAATCTTGCGTCCCGCAATCTTCATATGCAAACCTTGCCCAGCCGCGGAATGTAAAGCCCAAGTGTTCATAAAAGCGCATTGCAGGAGTGTTTGGACCAATAACATCAAAGCGAATTGACTTCATGCCACGGCGTGCGACTTCTTCTTTTACCCACTCCATGCAGCGACGCGCATAGCCTTTGCCGCGGCTTTGTGGCAAAACAGCAAATGTGTGAAAGACTTGCGTTTCATCTTCGTTGCAATTGACTTCCCATTCCACCTGGTCATAGCCATGATTTTGGTCGTGATTCAAAACAAGAGCTGCAACAACTTTTGCATCTTCTTTAATGACGAACATCTCGCCATTATTGATTGCATTTTCCATATAAGCGCGGTCAGGGTACACGCCCTTGATCCAATGCGGGCATGCTTCTTTGCCCTCTTGGTCGTCAATCACAATGTCAAAGAATTCTTCTATCGCATCTAAATCTTGAATTGTTGCCGCTTCCATAAGCTCCCACTAATCTATAATTTTGATATTGCATTTAAGTTTGTTTGGCAAATTTTGCCCGCTTATAGCTTTCCTTTTTGCCGGCGAATATTAAAACAGAACAACATGGTGCGCGCTTTTGCAATTTTATGAGCTTTCGGCATCTTCACATGCACAAGCCGGCAAGCGCAAAATTGCGCGCCGCCACGCCTCGCGCCGCGCCAAACACCGCCAAGCCCTCTCCCCCTCACGCCGCTTGAATTGCCACTTCTTGCATTGCGCACATCTTCCAAATTCCGCGCGCGCTTTTGTGTTATCGTTAAAATTTGCTAATTTATCAGCTTATTGAAAGGCAACAGATGGCATCTGAAAATATAATAATTCGCGGCGCGCGCCAACACAATTTGAAGAATATCGACTTGGAAATTCCGCGCGACAAGCTCATCGTTTTTACCGGCCTTAGCGGCTCTGGCAAAAGCTCTCTTGCATTCGACACAATTTATGCAGAAGGCCAGCGCAGATATGTTGAATCGCTTTCAAGCTATGCGCGCCAATTTTTGGGGCAGATGGAAAAGCCAGACATCGATTCAATTGAAGGCTTGTCGCCTGCAGTTTCCATCGACCAAAAAACGACAAGCAAAAACCCGCGTTCCACTGTTGGAACAGTCACAGAAATATATGATTACCTGCGCCTTTTATATGCGCGCATTGGCATTCCGCACTGCCCTGAATGCGGACGCGTCATTGAAAAACAAACAGCAGACCAAGTTGCAGACAAAGTCATGGCACATGGCGCGGGGGAACGAGTAATGGTCATGGCGCCAATTGTGCGCGGGCGCAAAGGCGAATTTGTCGATCTATTCAAAAACTTGGCAAAGGAAGGCTTTAGCCGCGTGCGCATCGATGGTGAAATTCACCAGCTCACAGAAGAACTAAAGCTCGACAAAAAATATAAGCACAATATTGAAGTGATTGTCGACCGCATTGTTTTGAAAGAATCTTCAGTCAGCCGCCTGACGCAAGCCATTGAAACAGCAACAACGCTTACAAAGGGTAACGTGTTAATCAAAGTCATGCACAAAGCAGATGATTCTGGCGAATCTAGCGCTGAACATTCCACTGGCGCAAAGGCAGCTGCTGCAGCAGATGGCGAATATTCCTTCAGTTTGGCTCTTGCCTGCCCTGAACATGAATATTCAATGGATGAACTCAACCCGCGCGACTTCAGCTTCAATGCTCCTTATGGCGCATGCCCCGACTGCTTGGGTCTTGGCTTTAAAAAAGAAGTCGAACCAAGCTTGGTTGTTCCAGACAAAAGCCTTTCAATTGATGAAGGCGCAATTGCAAGCTTTAGTCCAACAAGCAATTATTATCCGCAGATGTTTGCAGCAATTTGCAAGCATTTTGGAGCTAGCACTTCCACGCCTTTTGGCGAGCTGCCCAAGAAAGTCCAAAAAGCTCTGCTTTATGGCTGTGGGAATGAACGCATTCGCATAGATTATGTTACACGCGACGGACGCGACACATATTGGTTCACGAAGTGGCCTGGCGTTTTGGCAGAAGTCATGCGCAAATATGATGAAACTGAAAGCGACATTGGCCGCGCGCGCTTGGAAGAATACATGGCTGTTTCTGCCTGTTCAACATGTCATGGCAGCCGCTTGAAGCCAGAGATTTTGGGCGTGACTGTTGACGGCAAAAATATCCATGAAGCAACCCAACTTTCTGCTGTTCATGCGCTGGAATTCTTCCGCGGAATAAAATTGAATGAACGCGAAACTTTAATTGGCGCGCCAATCATCAAAGAAATTGTGGAACGCTTGCAATTTATGGTTGATGTTGGGCTTGATTATTTGACGCTTGACCGCGCAACAGGCACTTTGTCTGGTGGTGAAGCTCAGCGCATTCGCCTTGCAACGCAGATTGGCGCAGGTTTGATGGGCGTGCTTTACATTTTGGACGAGCCTTCAATTGGCTTGCACCAGCGCGACAATGAAAGGCTGATTGAGACTCTGCGCCACTTGCGCGACCTTGGCAACACTGTCATTGTTGTTGAACATGATGAAGATACAATCCGCAGTGCAGATTACGTGGTCGACATTGGACCTAAAGCTGGCGTTGAAGGCGGCTATATTGTGGCACAAGGCACGCCGCAAGATATTGCTGCATGCAAAGAATCAATTACTGGCCAATATTTGAGCGGCGCTAAATGTGTGCCAATTCCTGACGAGCGCCGCACGCCAAACAGAGGCAAGATTTCTTTGCGCGGAGCGAGTGAAAATAATCTGCAAAATATAGATATTGATATTGAAATTGGAACGCTGACTGTTGTTACAGGCGTTAGTGGCAGCGGCAAGTCGTCGCTTGTCACAGACACGCTTGCGCCGGCGCTTTCCAACAAAATTATGCATTCAAAACACAGAGTTGGCAAATATCAAAAGCTCACAGGTTTGGAGCTGATTGACAAAGTCATCGACATTGACCAGTCGCCAATTGGGCGCACTCCGCGTTCAAATCCTGCTACATATATTGGAGTTTGGGATGACATCCGCAAGCTTTTTGCAAGTTTGCCTGAAAGTCGCGCAAAAGGTTTTGGCGCTGGCAGATTCAGCTTTAACATGGCTGGTGGCAGGTGTGAAGCTTGCAAAGGTGACGGGCAAATTAAAATTGAAATGCACTTTTTGCCAGACATTTATGTGCCTTGCGACGTATGCAATGGCTCACGTTACAACCGCGAAACTTTAAGCGTTACATATCGCGGCAAAACTATCGCAGACATTTTGAACATGACCGTTGCAGAAGCTGCAGACTTTTTTGCAAACTTACCAAATATTGAACGCAAGCTGCGCACTTTAAATGATGTTGGCTTGGGATATATCAAGCTTGGCCAGCCTGCAACAACTTTAAGCGGTGGTGAAGCACAGCGCGTCAAGCTTTCAAGTGAACTTCAAAAGCGCCAAACTGGCAAAACCTTCTTCATTCTGGACGAGCCAACAACTGGCTTGCACTTTGAAGATGTGCGTCAGCTGCTAGAAGTTTTGGAACGACTTGTTGAAGCTGGCAACACTGTCCTTGTCATCGAGCATAACTTAGACATTATTAAAGCTGCGGATAGAATCATCGACTTAGGTCCTGAAGGCGGCGACAAAGGCGGCACTATTGTTGCTTGCGGCACTCCAGAAGAAGTGGCAGCAACGCCAAATTCTTATACTGGGCAATTCCTGAAAAAGATTTTGTAAGATGAAAAAAGCCCGCGCAAGTTTTAGCCTGCGCGGGCTTAACATTCAACTTAACGCACGATTTAATTCCTGAGCTTATTATATTCATCAATAGTTGACTGCATTGAATCAATCTTGCTTTGCAAGTCTGTATTGCTTTGATTCAATTCATCAAGCTTTGACTGTTGTTCTGTAATAGCTGCATTAGTTTGGCTAAGTTCAGCCGATGTGCCAGAATTCATAAACCAGCGCACGCCAATAACTGCTGCCAGAGCAATAATAACAATAAGCATGACCAAAACAGCCACTGGATTATTGCTTTTTTGTGGCTTGTTCATTGCGGAAACTCCACCATAAGCAGGTGTCATATTGCGTGAATATTGATTCATTGGTTTGCGCTGCTGCTGGTTGCCATATGCATTGCGAGAATATTGTTGTTGACGCGCATATGTTGCATGATTGCCACGATTTGACTGCGCGACATGATTATGCTGCACGTTTTGTCCAACCGTACCACGATGTTGTTGAGCATATCTTGACTGTGCTTGATATGTTGAACCAACATGATCATGCTGCTGTTGAGCGCGCCTGTCGCCCGCCGCATTATGTGAAGCTTGTCTGTGCTGTGCCGAAGCAGCGCCACTTTGTCCATAATTTGAACGTGAATAGCGCGACTCTTGCGCACCACGCTGCTGGCTGTGGCTATTTTCAAATTCGCTATGTTGTCTTTGATTAGTCATCTACCAACACCTGCTGATAAAAACCTGGAGTGTCATTTGTCAACACATCAAATGTGTAGCCCAATTCCTTTAATCCATCAATAATCTCTGGCAAAGCTTCCGCTGTAGTTTCCTTACCAGGATTATCATGCATCAAAACGCAAATTGGGGAATTTTTCTTCGCAAAATATTTAGCGTCCTTCAAGACGTTGCTAACAATTTTATCTTTTGGAGTTGAAGTGCCAACAAATTGTGATGGGTCAGCGTCGCCCGCAGAAACATTCCAATCAAAATATTGAATGCCTTTCTTCAACATTGCAATTGGAAGAGCCTTGCGATTTTTCTCATTATAATAACCAATTGTTGCAGAACCACCAGCAAAACGGCAGATGTTTATCTCGTGTCCAACAATGCCTTCAAGCTTCTTCTTTGTCTTGTCAAAGTCTGTATCAAAATAATTTTGAACTGAGCCTTTGTAATATGAATAGCTTTCGTCTTGTTCCCAATCATGGACGCCAACAGCACAGCCTGCAGCCTCGATATCTTTGCACAAGTCAAGGCTTAAATAATCCTGTTCTTCATCATTTGCTAAACAGAACCAAGTTGCAACAGCGCCTTTCTTCTTCAAAGTTGCCAAGTTCTTCTTTGTATTATTAGCATATGGGCCATCATCAAAAGTCAAATAGCAAACTTTGCCAGTGCCATTGCCAAGAAAAGACATGCGCCCTTGTGCATTCCTATATGCAATTGTTTGTTCGCTTTCTTTTGTTTGCAATTCTTCATTTGAAGTCTGCGCGTCTGTGACTTGCTGCTGCAAAGACGACAGGTCAGACTTTGCAGTTTCCAAGCGGCTGCTCAAGTTCATTAGATAGAAGTGCTCTGCCACGGCGACAGCTGCAGCAATAACAAGTATCACCACAAGCACTTTTTGTAATGTGTTCCCTCTAGTTTTCATAGCCATGCATTATTGCACAATTGCAGCATTAAGTTTCTCTAAATATTCAATTGTTTGTTTAAGAGGGCTTTCATCCTTTTTTATGGTGAAGCGCACAGGGCGTTTTGCATCAGATTCAAGCACAATTTTGCCTGCTACCTGCGCGATTGATTTAATTCCATGCTCTTGCGCCATTGCTTTTAACTGTGCGCGGTCGCACATATTTTGCGTCTGAGGCGGCATTGCTCCATAATTTTCAGTCAAATCATTGCGGATTTTTTCCACATCTTCCACAGACTGCGCCGCAGCCAACCTGCGATAAAACAAAACGCGAATATCATTTTGCGGAATGTACTCTTCAGGAATAATAAAGGCAAGCGGAACATTAACTTGAATGTCGCTGTGTGCAATAGTTTCTTCCCCGCGCGCATCGCTTACAGCTTCTGCAATCATGCTTGCAAAGAGGTCGAAGCCAACAGCAGACAAGTTGCCACTTTGTTCTGCACCAAGCAAAGTGCCAGCGCCGCGAATTTCTAGGTCGCGCATAGCAACCTTCATGCCGCTGCCAAGGTCTGAAAATTCATTGATTGCTTCAAGGCGGTCGCGTGCTTCATCTGTCAAAGTTTCCCCTGCTGGGAACAGGAAAAATGCATAAGCCTGCGTAAGGGAGCGGCCAACTCTGCCTTTCAATTGATAAAGCTGCGCCAAACCTAAGCGCTGCGAATCTTCAATAATCAAAGTGTTTGTGTGGGGGTTGTCCAGCCCGCTTTCCACAATTGTTGTTGCAACAAGCACATCAATTTCACCAGCGCTGAATTGTTCCATCACATCTTCAAGCTGCTTTGCTGTCATAGCTCCGTGCGCAACGCCGACTCTAGCTTCTGGCGCTGCTTGTGTCACGCGTTCGACCGCATCATCAATTGTGCGCACGCGGTTGCTGACGTAATAAACTTGCCCGCCGCGCTGCATTTCGCGCCTGATTGCTGCACTGACCACGTCTTCATCCCATTCACCAACGTGAACTTTCACGGCGCGCCTGTTCGGCGGCGGAGTTGTAATCAGGCTCATGTCACGCACGCCAGAAAGCGACATCTGCAAGGTGCGCGGAATTGGCGTTGCCGACAATGTGAGCACATCAATTTGTTCGCGCAAATTTTTAAGCTGCTCTTTGTGACCAACGCCAAAGCGCTGTTCTTCATCAATGATTATCAGGCCAAGATTTTTCGGGTTCACATCGCGGCTAAGCAGACGATGTGTACCAACAAGCACATCTACCTTGCCAGCTGCGAAATCTTTCAAAGCTTGCTTTTGTTGCGCATTTGTGCGGAAGCGCGACAAAACTTCAACTTCAATTCCAAAAGGCTCAAAGCGATCGCTGAATGTTGCATAATGCTGCTGTGCCAAAATTGTTGTTGGGCACAAAACCATAACCTGACGCGAATCACTAACAGCTTTGAAAGCCGCACGCAAGGCAACTTCCGTCTTGCCAAAGCCTACGTCGCCACAGATAAGTCGGTCCATCGGTTTTTCCGATTCCATATCTGCTTTAACATCTTCAATAGCTGCCAGCTGGTCTGGAGTTTCTTCATATGGGAAGAGCTCTTCCATTTCTTGCTGCGACATCGAATCTTGCGAATAGCTAAAGCCCTTTACTGTGGAGCGCCGCGCATAAAGATCGACCAAGTCGAATGCCAACTTCTTTGCAGACTTGCGCGCTTTGTTTATTGCTCTGTCCCA
>CAVDAL010000006.1:0-3152 GCA_963606965.1 Acutalibacteraceae bacterium | reverse complement strand
TCGTCATAATTTGCAACATTATGATATCGAACATTAGCAGTCGACATCTCGTTAAATAACTTCTTTGCACATGCAATCTTTGATTGTTCCACACTGGACAATTCCATCGTATCCATCGTGCCTTTAGTTTCTGCGATAAAGAAGACGTGACGCACAGTGCCATCCTTAAAAGCAATCGCCCAGTCAGGCGCATAATTACCAACAGGAGTTGGAATTTGGAATGAACGCGGCAATTTAGCATAAACAGCAACTTCATCGTGCAAGTCCAAATCTTCTGCAAACTTCCTCTCCCCTTCAGAATCAGGGAAAACAAATTGCTGAATATTCTTCTTTGCTTCATAAGCTTTGCTTGCATTATCTGGCATGCGCTCTGTGAAAATTGCCGTATCATAAGTCTTATCAATTTCATGATAACTAATATGTTCAACAATCATTGAGGCCTTTTCGCCAACAATAAATCCAGCAACTTTTTTGATAAATTCTTCTGGATTCACCTTGAATAAATTAAAGACATTAGCATTTATTCCAGTCAAGATTTTTGCAGCACTGCGACGCGTAATTGCAGCAGCTTGGGACACTTCACCAACAAGATCATATGCAACATCTGCAACAACCTCATTGCCAACATCATGCGTTTCTGCTTTTTTCGCAGTAAATGACTGGCCTGCTTCCAAGTCTTCGCGCTGAACAATTCTATTCTGTGCACCCAACTTCAGAGTATATTGCAACTTGCTAACAGACAAATCTTTATTGATTTTATCAATCGCCTTAGTTTGCAATTCTTCATCAGAAAAGCTGACCGTATAAGCATGCTGCTTATTTATTTGTTTCCAAAGCTCTTGGAATTCTTTACGCTTGAAATTATCAGTAAAAGCATTTTCTTTAATTTTGGCTTTAGCAGGAGTAACCATTCCCTCAAGAGCAGAAGGATCATAAACGCTGCGCACATAAGCTTCAATCGCTTTTACAGAAACAGTATTTTGCAATTCTTTAGGTATTTTTACAACAAAATATTTAGCAAATGAACCTTCTTCAGATTGCTCTCTGAATTTATTTGTTGGCATACCATCATTGTCAATATATTCATTGACATATAGCGCCTTATAAATTTCCTTTGAATCTTTTTCACTGAATTCAAAAGACTCGCCATCAATAGTAATTGTCTTACCGGCGAAGAAGTCAATGTCAACTTTGCTTGGACGTGCGCGCAAAGTCTTCTTGATATCACTTTGCAAATCGCGAGCAAAGCTTTCATAACTTTCAGAAGCAATAATTGTGAGCAAATTAACGCGATGAACTTCATCTTTCCCAAGAAGCTCAGCGTCTTGACGGTCGCCATTTTTATCCACGCACAAGCGCATGCCTCTGCCAACTTCTTGGCGTTTGCTTGTTTCGCTCCCAGATTCTTTAAGAGTGCAAATCTGGAAAATGTTTGGGTTGTCCCAACCTTCACGCAAAGCAGAATGACTGAAGATAAAGCGCACTGGCTCTTCAAAGGAAAGCAAGCGTTCTTTATCTTTCAAAATAAGTTCATAGCCGCGCTTTGCATTATCATCATTAACGCCAATACCATCTGCCAGATCAGACTTGCTTTCTCTTCCGCTTTCAACAGCATTGCCTTTTTTATCAATAGAGAAATAGCCATCATGAATTTCATGAACATCATCGCGAGCAAGATATGTCACATATGAATTGTCATTAAAGTCATCCATTGTTGGATTTTTGATTCTTTCATCAACAATAGCTTCATATTCTTCTTCAAAGATTTTGGCATAAACGCCCATGCCGCCGCCATCTTTAGAGACATTGCGATATTTTGCAACTTCATCAATAAAGAACAAACTCAAACATTTAATTCCACGGCGGAACAGGGCCTCTTCTTTTTCAAGATGACTTTTTATAGTTTCACGAATTTGAATTCTTTGCATATCCTCTGCAGCAGAATCATGATAAACATCGCCAATGAAAATTTGTTCACCATTCAAAAAGCGCACATAGCCAGGCCTGCCGTCTTGCGGCGGAACAATGCCGTCGTTGCCACTGGCAATTTTATATCCATTATATGCTTCAAGTTTGGTGTCGCCTGTTTCCAAATAAATATCGTCGCCTTCATTAAAGCGCTTAGTGACTTTGCGCACCTTGCCAGATGCTGTCATCTTCTTAAATTCAATCACAGCTTCTGGCGCATGATTTTTGGAAACAATAATATCCTTCAAATATAAATAGCCATCTGTGCCGCGCATATTCTTTAAGTCAAAGCCTTTAACTTCAATGCGCTTTACAAGACGTTTGTTATAAGCATCAACAGCATCTAAAGCATAGACAAGATTATGTTTTTCTTTATGAGTTGCAGAATAGCCCAAAACAAAAAGCGGATTAAAAAGCTTAATTCCTTTTTGCGTAGCGCTTGTATTTCCACCCATTTTTTGCGGCTCATCAAGAATGATGATAGGCCTGTTAGCTGCTATAACATCAATTGGACGGCGTGAACCAAATTCATCGCGTTCATCAAAAATAATGCGCGCTGCCTTGTTCTTTGCGCCTTCTTTCATAGACGCATTAAAAGCTTGCATATTGATAATCATGCAAGAAATATCACTAGATTGCGAATATGCATCCAATTCATTCAAGCGGTCAGAATTATAAATGAAGTAATTTATTTTCTTGCCATATTGTTCAAAGAAGTGCTGTTCTGTATTTTGTAAACCTTTGAACACGCCTTCGCGAATTGCAATACTTGGAACAACAACAATAAACTTGCACCAGCCATAACGCTTATTAAGCTCAAACATTGTTTTTGTATAAACATATGTCTTGCCTGTGCCAGTTTCCATTTCAACATCCAAGTGGCAAGCGCCCATGTCGCATGAAAGCTCCTGAGACTCTTCCAGCTGGTTTGTTCTTTGAACCTTTCGAATGTTGCCTAGCAACACATTGCTTGGCAAAGCAACATGTGCATTGCAATAGCCTTCTTCTGAACCAATTGAAAATGCTAAAGCAGACATTGTTGATGTGCGCTTGTCTGCGCGGCTTGTGCCAAGGTCGCGCAAATATTGTGCAGCACCTTGATTAGGTTGTCCTTCAAACACATCGCACACAGCGCGCGTTGCTTCTGTTTGATATTGCTGAACTTTAAATTTAAATTGCATATG
>CAVDAL010000005.1:0-9561 GCA_963606965.1 Acutalibacteraceae bacterium | reverse complement strand
CTTTCTGCATGCATTGTTGAAACTTCATGATAAACAACGCCGCGCAAGCCGCTTTCTTCAATAGCAATTTTGCCAGCTTGTGTACGACTAATGTCTGCCGCTGTTGTGACGCCACCTGAAAGAAGTTCAAGAGCGCCAAGGCGAGCAGAATTGACCCAATCTTCATCTTGCATTAAAGGTTCGCAATGCAAAACACTGCGCTTCCAGTCAACATATGGCATGTCTTCAAAAAGACCACGCATTGCTGTATAGCACAAATGAGTATGAGTATTTACAAATCCAGGCATCAAAGCGCTAAGGCCATAATCCTTAACTTCCTCATTTGGATATTTTCGGCGCAGCTCATCGAGCTTGCCAATCTCTTTAATTTCGCTGCCCTGAACAAGGATCGCTCCATCTTCAATAAATGGAGCAGTAACAGGAACAACATATCTCGAAGTAAGTAACATGGCTTCTCCTTTCTTCGATGCCTTCAAACAAATAAAACGGCCTGTGCCTTATTCCGTAGGAAGTTTGCCGCTCTTTACTAATTTTGCAACTTCGTCTGTTTTTGCACGGCGCATTTTGCGGACGAACTTAAAATCAACAACCAAAGCCGCGATAAGTGCAGCATAACCAAGACCCATGCCGATATATAAAATAGCATTGCGGTGTGTTGCAAGAGATGCTAAAAACTTGCCGTCTTCAGTTTGCGTTGAAACAAGCCAAGCGGCAGCAACAGCAATGATTGCAAGAATAACAAGCGCAAGCCAAATTTTGCGGTACTTCCTATATTTTTTATCTGTCTTTAAAAACTTGTCTGCAATTGCCGAATTCTTTTTATCTTGTTCTCTGAATTCACGTTCAAGCTGCTTTTGTTTTGCCTTTTGCTGCTTCTGTTTGCCTTCAGCAGTCATAACATAAACAGAACTTGCAGCCTTTGCCTTTGGCTTTGCAGAGCCTGCAGACTTTCTTGAAGAACCTTTTGGCTTGTTCAAGTTGCGTGGATTTTGCGGATTTCGCGTTGTCATTGATTACCCTTCTTGCCCTTTATGTTGTTTCTACAAAGTTAAGCTTGTGCAGGAACAAACTTTTTGCCTGTGATTAGCTCGAATGCTTGCACATATTTATCAGATGTTGTTTGAATAATATCTTGTGGCAAGCGCGGAGGATTGCCACTTCTGTCCCAGTTTGCATCAAGCCAATCGCGAACAAATTGTTTATCAAAACTTGCTTGGCTTTTGCCAGGTTCATAGCTTTCTGCTGGCCAAAAACGTGATGAATCTGGAGTCAAAACTTCATCTGCCAAAATGAGCTTGCCATCAACTGTGCCAAACTCAAATTTTGTATCTGCAATTATAATGCCTCTGTCTGCTGCATAGTCTGCTGCTTTGCTATAAACACGAATAGCGGCGTCTGCCAAAGCACGTGCGTCATCTTTACCAAGCATCTCTTCCGTATATTCAAGCGATACATTTTCATCATGGTCACCAATTTCAGCTTTTGTTGAAGGCGTATAAATTGGCTCTGGAAGCTTGGAAGAATTTTGCAAACCTTCAGGCAATTTAATGCCACAGCAGCTACCATTTGCTTGATATTCCTTCAAACCACTGCCTGCCAAATAGCCGCGAACAATGCATTCCACAGGAAACATATTTGCTTTATGAACAAGCATGAAACGCCCTGCCAGATAATCTGAATATGGCTTGAATTCTTGCGGCAAATCTTCAACAGAAGCACTTATCAAATGGTTGTCAATTGTATCTGCAAGCAAGTCAAACCAAAAGAGAGAAAGCTGCGTTAAAACTTCACCTTTATGCGGAATTTCATCTTCTAAAATATAATCAAATGCAGAAATTCTGTCGCTTGCTACAATCAATAATTTGTCGCCTAAGTCATATAAATCGCGAACCTTGCCTTGCGATGTTGGACGTACATCAATCTGTGCCACAGGTGCTCCTCTTCTTTTAAAATGAATGTTAGCTTTATTTTATGTTTTTGTCGTTTGATGACGAGTCTGTTTTCTTCTTCTTCGGGACTAACGGCACGCCACGCTTGAAAATAATCTCTGTAACTTCTTTTACAGTGTCTGAAACATGGCGGCGCTGCTGTTGCGCAACATGCACGTCACCAGTCTTTTGCTGCTGCTTTTTTGCTTGTTCGCGTCTTTCCTGTTCGCGCTTTGCTTGCTCACGCTTTTCTTGTTCGCGCTGCATTTGTTTTTCACGTCTAGCTTGTGCAGCCGCTGCTTTTGCGGCTTGCCTATTCTTTTTATCAAGCTCTTTGCGCTGACGTTCCTGTTCGCGCTTTGTTGTTTTTTCTGCACGGCGCTTGTCACTTTTGCTCATCGAAGCAACGACTACAGGATCATTATATGAAAGCGGAATATAAATAAAGAATGTGCTGCCTTCACCAAGAGTGCTTTCAACCTGCAACATTCCGCGGTGTTGGTCTGCAATTTCTTTAACTAATGAAAGGCCAATTCCAAGGCCTCCGCTAGACTGGTTGCGAGCTTCATCCGCGCGCCAAAAGCGCGAAAAAACTTTCTTTAAATTTTCTTCAGAAATGCCAATCCCTGTATCTGTAACAGCAATGCAAGCTGAGCCTCTTTCACGAGTAAGAGAAACTCGAATCGAGCCGCCTTCTGGAGTATATCGCACAGCATTCGATAAAAGATTAGCCGTAGCTTGCTGAATCAAATCTGCATTACCAACAACATGAACATCTTCTGTAATATTGCTGCTTAATGTGATGCTGGCATCTTCCACAAGCGCTTGGTGTGAAATTACAAGACTACTTAAAACTTCACTTAAATTGATAGGTTCTTGAGCCGCCTGCGTAGCTCCAGTTTCAAGCCTGTTTAACTTCAGCAGGCCTTCAACAAGTCTGCCAAGGCGGCGAGTTTCCGAAGAAAGTGTTGACAAGCGTTGTTCATCTGCTTCAAAAACTCCATCTTGAATTGCTTCAACAGTTGCTTGAATTGCCATCAAAGGTGTGCGAAGTTCATGGGCAACATCGCCAATGAGCTGACGTTCAAGGTCACGGTCGCGTTCAATTGAATCTGCCATTTCATCAAAATTCATAGCAAGGCGTGAAATTTCATCATCGCCTTTAAGGCCTGTGCGCGCAGACATGTCGCCTTCTTTAATTGCATCTGCAGTTTTTGAAATGCGACTAATTGGACCTGAAATTGAATTTGCAAAAAAGATGCCAATAGCACCAGAAATTACAAGCGAAATAATCGCAGCAATTAAAATTGGAGTTGACAAGTCAATTGCTGCCAAAGATGCACCAAGGCGAATATGCGCAGTAATTGCCATGACTGAAGACATAATTACAACAGTCGCTGCAGCAATTAATGCAAATGCGCCTGCTACATAAAGAGCAAATGAAAGTGACCTATGTTTGGGTTGATTGTCCATTGTTTATTTATTTGTCCTGACACCATCAAAGCGATAACCAACACCATGAACAGTAGCAATCCATTTTGGATTACGAGGATCATCGCCCATTTTTGCGCGCAAGTTCTTCACATGGCTGTCAATTGTACGTTCATAGCCTTCGAAGTCATAACCCAAAACCTTTTCCACAAGTTCCATGCGGGAATAAACTCTGCCTGGATAATGCGATAAAGTCGTAAGCAGTTTAAATTCGCTGGCTGTTAAATCAATCTCTTCATCATTAACAAGAACTCTGTGCCCGCTAATATCAATTGTGAGTTCACCAAATTCAAGAATTTCACGTGCTTGATCTGTGTCGATGTGTGCGCGGCGCAACAAAGCGCGAACGCGAGCAACCAATTCTCTTGGAGAAAATGGCTTAACCAAATAGTCGTCTGCGCCAAGTTCAAGACCAATAATTCTGTCTTCGATTTCACCTTTTGCTGTAAGCATAATAATTGGCACATCTGAACTTTCACGGATTGTTCTGCAAACCTTTTCACCAGGAATAAGCGGGAGCATCAAATCCAAAACAACAAGATCATAATGGTGCTTTGAAAATTCTTCCAAAGCTTCTTGGCCATCTGCTGCACCTGTAACCCAATAATTTTCGCGTTCAAGATATGCTGCCACAGCCTCACGAATTGCCTTTTCATCTTCAACAAGCAAAATGCGTTGAGTTTCAATTGCCATATCCATGTTTTACCTCGTTTCAGTCGAGAACTAATAACTTATCTTTTGCTTCAAGGCTGCTATTTGCTGCTATGAAGTTTATGCACCAGGCGCTGTTTGCAATGTTATTTTGCGAACAAGCACATGCTTTTTTGGAACATTCTTTTTTGAAAGTTCAGAGATTGTTGCAAAATTATAAATTGCATCAACTTCTCCAAATTGAACCGAATAGTCGCCATAGTCTGTACAACCATCCGGAGCATTTATTGTGAAATATGTTTTGTTATTCACATCAACAAAAACAGTGCGCGAACCAGATTTACAAAAAAGCCAGCCATTGCACAAGCCAGGAACAGTGATTGGTTGGCGAATTAAACGCAGCCAATTGTCTTGCCCAATTTGGTAATAAGTGCCAACATTTGATATGCCATCGCCATAGTCATATGATGCAGAAATTCCAAATGCAAAGCTGCCATTCAAAAAGATTGCGCCATTTGGCTTGTATGCTCGCGGAAGAAGCGTTGTGCTAACGATGGAGCCACCTTCCACAGAAGTCATTTGATAGTAAACGCCAGACACGTCCGCGCGCGGCATTGCTGTTAATGTATTGCCATTAACTGAAAGACCACCACAAAAACGCCCATGAGAAGTTATGACTGTTCCTGCAGCGCTGCCAGAAGAAGTTTTTAAATATGAATCTTCCTGCGTTTTTGTTCCGCTTTCTGCTGGCTGAACAATCCAATATGCTTGCGAGCCAACAACAGCAAGCTCTGGCGTGTCATATTCAGCATCACCTTCGTCGACTAAAGTTGGACTTCCAATGCTTGACCCGCCGGAAGACACTGAAGCAACATAAACTCGCCAGGCAGATGTTAAATAATTGCTTTCAACCCAGATAATTAGCGACTTTGAGCAGCGGACTTCAAAGATGTCATAACCGTCGTCAAAGCTTACTGGTTCTTGAAGGACTGGTGTTAAAGTGCCAGTTTGCAAATTCAAAAGCGCTAAAGTGTTAAGCGGAGATGCAGTTTCTCCGCCTTGCAAAACAGCTGCAATTTTTCCATCGGAAGAAAATAGGATAGCTTCGCCGTCAATAGTGGTTAAATCTTCAACTTTGTAATATTGCTGCGGCTTTTTTGCTTCTGCATATGCATCGAGCGTCACGACTTGTTCATTTTTTACAGACAAAACATTTGTCGCATCTTGCGAAGAAGAATCATCGCCGCAACCTGCCAAAGTCAAACTTGCACCAGCTGCAGCCAGCGCAGCGCCAGCCACTGTTGTTTTTGCGGCTGTGCTTAAAAGCTCGCGGCGTGTGTAACTGCGAGGCTCACTTGCTGCAGTCTTACTTTCGCTTTCTGTGGTTTGTGTCTGTTGGGTCATGCTTGCTTAACCTGCTGCTTTATCTGTTTGACTTTTGCTTTTTCTCTATGCGTTTAATGCTTCTTTTAAAGCTTGAGCCAACTGGTCAGGGCAAGATGTAGCCTTCATGCCGCACCTTGTGCCTTCAACGCGATCAATCACGTCTTGAGCTTTCATGCCTTCAATAAGACTGCCGATGCCCTTCAAATT
This sequence comes from Acutalibacteraceae bacterium, assembly GCA_963606965.1. Classification (GTDB taxonomy): domain Bacteria; phylum Actinomycetota; class Coriobacteriia; order Coriobacteriales; family QAMH01; genus CAVDAL01. Next base: position 3,898 of record CAVDAL010000005.1, on the reverse strand, counting down.
GCCATTGCAGCCGCCCATGAATGAAACGTTGTGAACGCGTTGTTCATCATCAAGTTCAAAATTAATTGAACGGGAACATGTCCCGCGTGTTCCATATGTAAATTCTGCCATTGTTACTCCTCTAAAAATTTGCTTTTATTCTTCAAACGATAATTCTTTTAACTTGTCGAAAATAACACCCTTGCGCGTCAAGAATGCGTGAGGATCGAATACGTCATCAAGCTGTTGTTTTGTCAGCACGCAATCTGCATCCTGTTCGAGCTGTTCGCGATAGCTAAGCCCGTCGCGAGCTTGCTGGATATCTTCCCAAACTTTCATGGCATTGCGCTGAACTAAAACATATGCATCTTCGCGAGTCATGCCAGCATCAACAAGAGCCAAGATGACTTTTGAGCTGAAGATCAAGCCGCGTGTGCGCCACAGGTTGTGTTCCATTTTGTTTGGATATGTTTGCAAGCCGTCGAGCATCCATTGCATTTTTGAAAACATATAATCAAGCGCGATGAAGCTGTCCGCCATTGCAACGCGCTCTGTGCCAGAATGACTGATGTCGCGTTCAAACCAAAGCGCAACATTGTCGAGTGCAACCTGCGCATTCGCTTTAACAATGCGAGCCAAACCACAAACGCGCTCTGCTGTGATTGGGTTGCGTTTATGCGGCATAGCTGAGCTGCCCTTTTGCCCTTTTGTGAAAGGTTCTTCTGCCTCAATAACATCTGATTGTTGAAGAAGACGAACCTGCAATGCAATCTGTTCCAAGCTTGCAGCAACACATGCAAGAGCTGTCATAACTTGCGCGTGACGATCGCGACAAATAACCTGTGTTGAAAGTGGGTCTGGAGTCAAGCCGAGTTTTTCACAGACATATTGTTCAACGCGCGGGTCGATATTTGAATATGTTCCAACAGCACCGCTAATTGCGCCGGCTGCTATTGTTTCACGAGCCTGTTCAAGGCGAGTTTGTGCGCGCTTCATAGCCCATGCCCACATGCCAAATTTCATTCCAAAAGTCATTGGTTCTGCATGAATACCATGTGTTCTTCCAACGCACAATGTATCTTCAAATTCAAATGCACGGCGCTTGCAAGTTTCACCCAGTGCTTTGACATCTGCCAAAATGATATCGATTGCTTGTGTGATTTGATAGCACAAAGCAGTATCACCAAGGTCAGAGCTTGTCATTCCATAATGAACCCACCTGCTTGGATGCGGCTCGCCTTCCTTGACTTCAGCATCAATGTAGTGAGCCATGCAAGTTGTAAATGCAATCACATCATGATTTGTGACTTTTTCAATTTCATCAATTTCTGGCACAGTGAAGTCTGCATATTTGCGAATCCATGCAGCTTCTTCCTTCGTGATGCCGCATTCGCCAAGCTCTGCTTGGGCTTCGCATGCCAAAATCTCAATTTCTTTCCAAATTTCAAACTTATTTTCAAGCGACCAAATGTGGCCCATTTCTGGGCGAGTATATCGTTCAATCATGTGCAAATCTTTCCACGTAGTTTATTTATTGACTTGTGAAATTATACGCGACTTGCGCCATAATGCAGCGCACTCTACATGCTATTTGCACAATCGGGTTTGCTTGTGTGCGCATTTGTGCCATTCAGGCGGCGAATATCAACGAGTAAACAATAGAGGTGCGCTCACAACTTGCCTATTTTCAGTGGAACAAACTCTTCCATATCTTCTTCAACAGGTATGCATCCAAGAGACGCCAATGCGCACCTTCCAACATGATATCCAAGGTTGACAGGCACAGCATTCCCAATCTGCTTATATTGAGCTGTCATTTTTCCGGAAAATTCCCAATCATCAGGAAATGTCTGAATTCGAGCATATTCGCGAACAGTCAAAGGGCGAGTTTCCGTAGGGTGGCAACGCTCTGTCTGCTTTTGAGCAGGCGAACAAGTCAGCGTTAAACAAGGCTGGCTCCAAGACATTCTTCTTGCCATTCCAGTTTTGCCACCAGTTAAATAAAAACTCCCCTTCATATATTCCTTTTGAACTTCTAGCGGCAAATTGCGCCAATTTCCGCCTTCTGGAACCATGCTCATAATTTCTGCTTTGCGCTTGGGATAAGTTTGCCCATCAGATTTTGGACAATCCTTTAATGCTTGCTTCATAGAAATGAAATAGTCCTTTTCTTTCGGGAAAAGAATTGGACAGTCCAAGTCTTTCCTGACGGCAAACATTATCAATCGTTCGCGCTTTTGCGGAACATCTAAATATTGCGCTCGCAAAACTCGGTAATTTACTTTATAACCAAGCTCATCAAGAATGTGAAGCATTGTCTTTAGCGTTCTGCCGCCATCATGCTTAACAAGCCCTCGCACATTTTCCCCAATAGCAATTTTTGGTTGCGCCTCTTTAATCGCACGTGCAAATTCAAAAAAGAGTGTTCCACGAGCATCGCCAAATCCTCTGCTTTTGCCAGCATAAGAAAATGCTTGGCATGGGAAACCAGCTTGGATTATAGATACGCCACTGTAATTAGAAAAATCAATACTCGCAACATCGCCTGGAACAATATTCCAATTCAGCTCATGTTTCACGCTATTTTGCATAAGCGTATCACAAGCATTCTTATCAATTTCATTTAACATAATATGTGAAATTCCAGCATTATGAAAACCAAGCGCTGTGCCACCAGCCCCTGCAAACAAATCAATACAAGATGCGTCGCTATATGTTTTGTCGATTTTTAATACGCAATATTGTGTTGAGTCATCACCACCATTTAACTTGGTTTGAAGTCTCTTGATTTCTTCAAGGTTGAATAAACGCCTGTTATTTTTGTCGCGCGTTGCCTTAATAAGACCTAGCTTATTCCATCTGCGAATTGTGTCGACAGAAACATCTAAGGCACGTGCCGCATTTGTAACAGTGACATATTTTTCTTCATCAAGCACCAAGGAGCTCCTTATATAATAAATAACCTTTACCTATGCAAGGGTTATTTATTATATCTATTCCTGTGACACTTCTGTTCCGTCATCGCTAATTTGCATGACCTCATAGTTTGTTTCTTCGGCGAAGTCATATGACAAAATTTCAGGATGTTGTTCAATATCTTTTGCAAGTCGTTCAATAACTTCATCCAGCAAATTTGTATCTGCATAATCTTTCGCACAATCCGAAAATACATCAATTAAGCTGTCATAAAAATCAGGATCTCCGGTCAAGCGAAGCCAAAATTCACTGCCTGCAAATACAGAATAATCAGATTCAATTCGCTTATAATTTGCACTTATTTGGGAATGGTCACCATATAAAATTCCAACGCAACAATCTGTCATTGGGTTAAAGTCTTGCAGATGGTTCGTTCTTGCTAAATTCTTTAAACCAACAAAGTGACCTTCTATTGTTTCGACATCATCTTTATTTATAGTTTGCGGACCAGCTTTTAACTGGCAATATTTTTTCCTTCCATCAGCAGCATCTATAAACTCAATATCCATACCGGCAGTTGTTGATGCATATCCTTCAAGAACTTCATGGCAAAAGGTTTGAACATTATTTCCAAATGTTGTAGCAATAGACGTTCCAAGAACACGAGGATAAATCAATGCTTTTGCAAGGCTTGTTGGAGTTTCATCACCAAATGCAAAGGATGCTAAATAATGAACAGTGAACGGATTTATATTAAAAGACTTCAATTTCCCAAGCTTTTTTGTGTTTTCTGCATGACTTTCAGCAATTGATATTTTAAAAAATTTCTTTGCTTTTTCTAAAATTAGCTCTCTTGCTTCCTTGTCCATATGTTCTCCCTCAGAGTGCAATATCTAATGAATATGAATAATAATTCAAACAACAAACGACCGATGATTTTGTAATAAATTGGTTGTTTGGTGGCAACTATGTTCCAAAAAGTGTTGAGTTTTTACACTTTTCA
>CAVDAL010000004.1:0-3364 GCA_963606965.1 Acutalibacteraceae bacterium | reverse complement strand
ACTTGCAAGACAAAGTAAGTTTCTGAGCACTTTTAAAGACATGCAGCAGCCGCGCGAAGAATTTGCGCGGCTGCTTTATCTTCGCCTTATTGTCTTCACTTCTTCACAAATTCAAAATTCTAAAAGCCGGCGAAACATTCATCAACAATTACTAATAATTCAATCCAAAAGCCCAAAGTGGAATAACATTACCATGACCATATTCAATATCATCTTTAACTATATATCCATGCTCTGCATCCTTAATCTGAGCATGCCCTTTGTTCTTCCCACCAATTTCAAATGTCATATCACCAATCTGAAAATCTGAAATTTTAGAAGCAAGCGGCTCATGATTCACGCGCAATTGATTAAAGAAAAATGTTTCACGCACGTTGCCAATATCTTCATTCCCATCGCTTAAGTTATAAAGAATGTTAGTGTTGTCGAGATAAATTTTCTCCGCTTTCCCAAGCGCACCAATGCCAGATGCACCAGTCCTTAACTGAGCAATCATCCCTGCCTTTTCCATGTATCTGAGATAATCTTCAATATTGTTGCGGCTTGCACCTATTTGACTCCCCAAACTAACCATATTAGGTTTAAAAGGAACAAGCGTACTGATAACAGCCATTAGTTTTTTAAGCTTTCTTCCAGTTGCAGATGTCATTGCAGCAAATTGCGGAATGTCAACTTCTAAAGTCCTTGTTATAAGCTGTGCAAGCTCTATTGAAAAATCAATATCACTACCAAATGGATAATATCCTTTTACTAAATATTCCTTAAACAACGGCAGTGGGTGGCTAACATCCGGAATTTTTGCTTCGTTATTTAAAATTTGTTCCAATGAAAATACAGGAACATCTATTCCATGTTGTATTGCAAGATATTCTCTGAAAGATAAGCCCTGCATCTCGTATTTTGGAGAACGGCGGCTCAAGTCAGCCTCTCCTTTTTCGATATCAAGAACTGAAGAGCCTGTGAAATAAACATGCAAATCTGGCATAGAGTCATACATCATTTTTAATTCTCTAGACCAATTTGGATATTTATGAACTTCATCAATGAATAAAAACTTGCCGCCATTTTTTTGAAATTCGTCAGCTGCATCATACAAAGAATTGGTCGAAAAATACATATGATCTGCAGAAACATAAAGTGTGTTGTCTACAGAGTGATTCTCTTTTATCCTCTGTAAAAACATGGTAGTTTTGCCAACACCTCTTGGGCCGACAAGTCCAAGCATATGATTTTCCCAATTTATATTTTCATAAGCATACCGGTGAAATGAGCTATTTGCTTCATCTAATAATCGATACATATATTCATAAAGCCTGTCCATAATCTTCCTCTATAAAAATAAGAGCATACTATCTGCTTGATGAATTATAGCTCAAAATGCACTGTGGGAGTGCATTTTTTTGAGAAAAGTGCACTGCGGGAGTGCATTTTTGCTCGCGCGTGGCTATGCTGCTTTGTTAGCATCCAAACACACACAAACGAAGTTAATTGCAAAGATGTGCGTCTATCCAACCATTTTCTTACTTCAAGTTATCAAGTTAAGCTGAAATAAAAGCTGGAAATCAGCATACTCTTAAATTCCTCGACAGCAAACGCGCTCTTTGATGTTACAATAGAACCAGTTTTGAAAATAAATTCATAGCAAAATTGTAGCAATGGAGAGAAAGAAGGAAAATCATGACAGAAGTCAAATTGAAAAGTCGCATTTGCGCTTGCATCATCAGTCTTGCAATGACGCTTGCGCTTGTGCCAGCAGTCGCGCTAACGTGCGCGCAAGACGCACTCGCTGCAACAACACCAGCAGCAGGGCCGGCAACTAGCGTCACCTTGCCTAGCTCTTATTCAAATGAGAATGTTGTAACAATCACATTCACAAACACAAAAACAGTTCCTGAAAATGCTATAGATTCTTGTGATGCATCTAAAGCAGGAGATAGTTCTGTAATGTGCTGGCTTATCGATAATGGTAAAACAGATGAAGACAACAACACATTATATGATGTCTATTACGGCGCAGATGGCGTATATCCAAGCTTCCCTGAAGATTCAGATTATCTTTTTTCCGATATGTACAATATGACAGAAATCATTAATTTAGACAAAGTAAGCACCAAAAACGTAACTAGCATGGAAGATATGTTTAATTGTTGTTACAAACTAGAGAGTTTGAATTTATCAAATTTTGATACGTCAGCTGTAACCAGCATGTATGAAATGTTTAACGAATGTTATTCACTAGAAAGCCTAGATTTAAAATCTTTTAACACTTCAAATGTTACTGACATGTATTCAATGTTTTATGAATGCATGAAATTACAGACACTCAATGTTGCATCCTTCAACACTTCTAAAGTTACAGACATGAGTTATATGTTCGATGAATGTTACAAGCTAAAATCTATAAATCTTTCCAATTTTAATACATCAAATGTCACTTATATGGAAAACATATTTAGTTCTTGTAAAAGTCTAGAAACAATCAATCTTGCAAATTTTAATACATCAAAAGTTATCAACATGGAATCTATGTTTGCTTATTGCAAAAGCATCACAAAGTTAGATTTAAGAAGCTTCAACACAAGCACAGTAACAGCAATGGACAGTATGTTCGAGGGCTGCTACAGCCTTAAAACAGTTAATGTGTCAAGCTTCAAAACAAGCACAGTAACAGGAATGGACAGTATGTTTGAGGATTGCTATAGCCTTGAAACAGTTGATGTATCAAGCTTCAACACTTCTAATGTTACTGATATGAGCGATATGTTTGAAAATTGTTACAGTCTGAAAAGTTTAAATCTTTCCAATTTCAATACTTCTAATGTTACTGATATGGATGATATGTTTAACGATTGTTCCAGCTTAAAAAGTTTAAATCTTTCCAATTTCAATACTTCAAAAGTTGCCGACATGAATCATATGTTTTATGATTGCGCTGGTCTAAAGTCAATTGACTTAAGCAACTTTAAAGGTGACAAAGTAGAAGACACAAGTTCAATGTTTGATGGCTGCACAAATTTGATTTATATTAACTTATCACACTTTAATACACCAGTTTTAGAAGATGCAGGTAATATGTTTTACTGTTGCTATTCATTAAAAAGCATAAATATTGCTTCCCTTGATTCTTCATCACTTGATGATTGCGATTACATGTTTGATAGTTGTGTAAAATTAGAAGCTATCTATGCTTCGAACAATTTTAAACTTTCTTCTGATTGCAGCAGAGATGATATATTTTGCGATGTTCTTAAAATTAAAGGCGAAAAAGGCACAACATATGACTACGATTATGAAAGCGACTGGGCTATTGCAAAAGTTGATGGTGGGCAAGCTGACCCTGGATATTTCCGCCTTGCAAAGCCTG
>CAVDAL010000003.1:0-19633 GCA_963606965.1 Acutalibacteraceae bacterium | reverse complement strand
TTACCATCCCGTGGCAAGTAAGCACATTTGTGCTCTCCGCAACACCCTGTCTGGCGGGCACAACCGCATCTATTTACCGCCCAGTGGCAAGTAAGCACGTTTGTGCCCTCCGCATCGTACAAATTCGCGGGCACAACCGCATCCATTTACCACCCCGTGGCAAGTAAGCACGTTTGTGCCCTCCAAAACGCCCAAATCCGCGGGCACAACCGCATCTATTTACCGCCCAGTGGCAAGTAAAGCCAGTTGTGCCCTCTATAACACCCCGCCTGACGGGCACAACCGCATCCATTTACCACACCGTGGCAAGTAAGCACGTTTGTGCCCTCCGCATCGTACAAGTTAGCGGGCACAACCGCATCTATTTACCACATCGTGGCAAGTAAGCACGTTTGTGCCCGTCATGAACGCGCATTTCATTTCCCAATAGCAAAAATTCCCCCTTTTTATACTTTTCGCGAAGATGGCGCCTTTGGCGCTTGTTGCAGTATGCGCTTTCAAGCGCTGACCAGTTTGGCCAAACGGCTTTTTACGGGCTGCATTCTTCAAAAATCATTATTCGCAAAAATGCTCTCCGGGGGGGGCTGCTCATGGAAAACTATCAAATATGCGGCTTTTTGTGCGGTATCTGCAATGAACCTGCAAAGGGGCAAACAGATTCAGAAAACTGTATAGAGCTTTCCGAAGAAGGCATTGTTTTTTGTGAGGGCACAGGCGAAGATGGCGGTCTTGGTAAAATTGCTTCCGAGCTAAGCGGCTGGGAAAGCACAAGACTTTTGCGTTCTGGATCAAGCGCCAAAGATTCATTTTTGGGTGGGGAAGAACTTCTTTCAAAAGTGAATGAACTTGCTCCTATGGGCGAAAGCTCACTTTGCATAGCTCACTTGAAGGGCGACGGGCGCATCGACCTTTGCGCTGCTGCTGGAATTCATTCAGTTCTTGTGACGCAAGATAATGTCACACCAATAGGCTTCTGCGATGAAGATGCTGATTTGCCAGATTCTGATATGCCTGACGAAGAGAAAAAGACGCGCAAAAAGATGGGGTTCCATACTCGCTCGATGCAATTACAGGCTAATGAATTCTTCTGCATTGTGAATGACAAAATTTGGTGTACTATTCCATTGTCAAGCATTGCATATGCATGTGCGAACAATGATGGAGACACACAAAAAATTGCCCAAGAAATTGTTGATTTATCTCGCTCTTATGGCGAATCGGGCGTTTTGTCTGTTGTGGTGCTTAAGCGCGACGCATAAAGAACTATTGCCGTGTGTCAAGCCATTGCTGAAAATTGCGATTTTTGTAATAAATAAGGAAGGCAAAAAGTAGTGAAATCGCTAAGTAATGAAAAGCCGCTTAATGTTTTAGCAAGATATTTAGTTAATTGGATTCGTCAAAATTCAGACGAGTCTGCCCCGTTTGAATCTTTCGACGCTCGCTCAAACAAAAAGATTGTTCAAAGCACTGTAGAACGTTGGATTTATAACTGCAATTATACTTATTATCGCTTCGGTAATTTCATTTTCAAAGAACTTGGCATCAACCAAAGTGCGCCGGAAGCTCAGAAATATATTGACTTTTTGCATAAACATTTTAAGGGCATAAGCGACAACACTCCGCTCAATATTATCTCTAAACATGATAAAGACATTCTGGACGACTGTACAAAGGATTGGCCGCCATTCATTGAAAATAGAAGCAGGAATACGATGGAAAAGCTTGATGAAGCTTTGGCTGCTTTTGAAGCTAATCCGGACTTTCCAGATTGCCATAGCAAGCTTGTAGCTTTCAGGCGTGAAATTGAAGATGAACAGCGCTTTTATCAGTCTGTTTTTGGTGAAGATTGCTATAGTGGCATGCCTGTTAATGAACGCTATGAAAAGCTTTTGCCGCTTTGGTGCTTGAAGAATGTTAATCCGTTATTTTCCCTTGTAATTTGGGAAGATGAACATGCAATTAAAGAGCTTGCAACTTTGCTTAAAGAAAATTTTGAAGAAAATGGATATCCTTCAAATTATGGCGGGCACAGCCATGAATCATATGTGAACAGAGTCATGAGCGCGCAACGCTCATATTTAGATGAAATTGATACGAATGAAAATCAATTTGAAGAAAAGAGCATAAAGCAACTTTACAATATGTTGGAGTCAAACTTTTTCTCGCTCGATCGCGTTTGCTTGTCTTCAGAGATTCCTTCATGGCTTTTTGGCAAGGCAAAGCTTATCTGGAATATTGTTGTTTGTTCTGTTTTAGGGCCAAAGGAAGTCCGTGGCAATTATGGCACTTTGCGCACAGAAACTTCAGAAGATGGTTCAACTGCTTGCATTGAAAATAATCTGAATTCTTCTTCTGGCGACTATATTTTGCGCCGCCATTATCATGACAACAGGCTCGAGACCAGCGCTTCTATTCGCCCGACCAACAAAAACAGATTGTGGTGTGTTATTGGTGGCGCATATGACAAAAACGTGACATTGCCTGCCAGTGAATTTCGCGAACAATATAACGACTTAAAGACGAGCAATCTTTATATTGAAACGCGCGTTACAGATGGTAACGATGAAATTATTGAAGGACGAGGCGATTCGCGTTTTCATGCGGAACTTTCAATCCGCGTAAAAGAAGACGGACACAATGTTGTTGTTGCTCGAGATTTGAATTCGAAAAATGGCACTTATGTTCGTCGCCTTGTTAATGGCAATACAGAAATTTATGTCTTGAAATCTTCACGAATCAATTTGGATGAAGATGCTTGGTTTGAACGCCATAGCGGTGTTTGCGGCGAGCTTCATTTTGTTAATGAGCTTGAACTTTGGCGCGGCGACTTCATTCACTTGTGCGATTCTTGTTTTGAGCTTTTATAGATTTACAAGGCAGATTAGCAAATGGAAGAAACTGAAGACATATCAAATCCTGTTCCAATTCAGACACAATCAGGTTTTGTGGTCAAGACATCGCGTGGCAAGTTTGTGACAGACGCTGCGCAAATTTCAAAATCATCGCGCCGCAAAAAGATTTTTTATGGAACATATACTGCTGCATCTGGTGAAGTCTTTGCAGCTGTTGCCCTTGTTTTTGAAACAAGCAATCCAAGCTTTTATGGTGGTGAAGTTTCATCTTTGGCGCGCAATGCTTTTTTGGGGGTAGGCCCTGAAGTTTTTGAATCTTTAGCAACTGTAGATTTTGGCGATGGTGTGCGTCCAGTTATTATTGAAGAAGACGCAGGTGTTAGTTTAGAAGCTGCGCTTTTTGAAGGCGTTGAAGTTCCTGGAACTGTTGCGCACCCTGAATATGCTGCGCCGCTGCATTGCATTGGCACGCATGCGCGCGAAGCTGAAAATGCAAAGATTTTGTTCGACATATATTCGCAAGTTAACAATATGCACAGTGCTGGCATTTTTCATCGTGACATTCGTTCGTCAAATATTTGCCTGCGCCGCTTTGGTGCTTTGCCACAAGATATTCATGCAACTTTGATTGATCATGAACTTGCAACAAGCTTTAGTGGCAGCGATATTAATGCATCCGCGAAACATTATGCGCAAATCCTTTTTGAAGACTTTCCGCTTGCAATAAATCCTGCTTATGTTTCACGAAAACCAAGCTCTCTTGAGCGCGACTTGGGGTATCTAGCTGCGATTTCTTTTGAATTGCGCACATCAAAAAGCATTGATTATGCAAGCCCTTCTTTGCTGGCGTGCGGCAAGCGCCCATATTTTACATATGCAGCAGATGGCAAGCCTGTCATTCATATGCTTAATTTGGAAGAAGATATCATCCCGCTTGCTCAAAAATGTTATTTAATTCCAGCAGATGAAGAGCATTTTTTCGAAGCGCATCTTTTGGACTACATCCGTACAAATATCAAGCATTCTGGATTTGTTGATGCAAAGGACTTGCTGCAAATTAAGCGTCAAACAAATTTGGAACTAGATTCTTCTGCAAAAGATATTGCTGAAAATGTTTTATATAACAGCTGGGTGGAAGAGCGTTTGCGGCAGGGTACAGAAATTGATTATGACAATTTTGAAGATCAACCGTAGCTTTTGCAAGAGTCGAGTTATAACCAAGTGCGTAATATTTCTTCTGCGGTAAAGCAGCTTGGTTACAGAATTGTCCCGACTGAAAACTTGGGAACAGCAAAGGCTGTGAAAAATTTCTCTATAGAAGAAATTGAATATCTGGCATATCTTGAACATGAACGCTGGGTAAAAGAGCGCGTAAGCAATGGCTGGATTTATGGCAAGGCGCGCGATGATGAACGACGCATTCATCCTGACATTTTGCCTTATGACCAGTTGAGCGAAGATGCAAAAGAATATGACAGGCTATTTGCATATAAATTAATTGATATACTTGCAAGCAAAGGTTTGTCTATTTGTCGCTAAGGGCAGCGGCTTGTTTGTATATGAATTTTCTTGGAGTAACAGATGATTTGTGCTCATTGCGGCGCTAGGAATAAAAAAGATGCAAAATTTTGTGGCTCGTGCGGGCGTGGCATGAATGACCGCGCCAGCTTTGAAGCTTTTATTAGCTATGCTCACAACAAGCGCGACGAACAAGTTGCTGCTGCTATTCAGAAAGCTTTGGAAGGTTTTCGCATTCCGGCTGGTGTTAAAATTGAGCGCAATATTAAAAGGCTTGGTAAGCTTTTCCGCGACAAAGATGAGCTTTCTAGCAGCACTTCTTTGAATTCCCAGATTGTTGACGCGCTTGAAAATTCGCGATTTTTGATAGTTATTTGTTCGGAAGAAGCAGCTGCCTCAAAGTGGGTAAATGCAGAAGTTGAAGCTTTTATTGAAGCACACGGGCGCCAAAATGTTATAGCTGTTTTGTCGCATGGCGAACCTGTACAAGCATATCCAAATGCTATTGCAGATTTTTGTGCGGAAGATGACTTGCCAGACATTTATGGCCACAATGAACTTTTGGCTGTTGATATGCGCGGCTCTAAATTGCGCGGCAAGATTTTTAAGCTCGAGTTGTTACGACTTGTGGCAAGCATTCTTGGGTGTGGATATGATGAACTTGTTTGTCGTCAGCGCGCGCGCAGTAAAAAACGCATTGTAACTGTTGTTGCATGTGCTGTTATTATTGTTTTGGCTTTTTGTTTGCTTGGCGCGCGTCTGCTTTCTAGTATCCATAAATCGCAAGCGCAAGAAGCGGCTCGTCTTGTTGAATCTAGTGTGAATATGTTTGCAAGCGGTGAGCGCTTTGAAGCAATTAATGCTGCTGTTAGTGCTGTTGGTAAAGCGCAGGATAGTGGGGATGAACAAATTCTTGGCAGTGCAAAAGACGCGCTTGCATCTTCTTTGGAAGTTTATCCTGCTGGCTCTGCCGCCTTGCGCAGTTCATATTCCGTGAGTGATGTAGCAGATGCATCACAAACAAAAGTGAGCGAGCTTGGTGAATGGTTCTGCACTCAAGCAAGCGATGGAAATATCTGCATTTATGATATAAAAACTGGCACCAAAAAGCAGGCTTTGCAAGCGCCTGATGGCAAAGCATTTAGCAGCGTGATTGCAGCATTTGCAGACACTTTGCTTGTTCAGTTAGGCGATTCAAGCATATGGCAATATGACATCTCTACAGGGGAGTGCAGCGATTTAGAACTTGATGGCAGTTCTTTGTCTGTCAAGATGAGTGCAGATGGCAAAGCGTCAGTCATGGCAAGCGTTATATCAAGCGCGCAAGCAATTGTTAGCTATACTTTTGAAGGCAGCACAGATTCTTTCCAAATTAGTGGTGATTTTTCTTCTGGAAGTTTTCATACTTATATGAGTGAAGATGGCCGCAATGCGTGTATCAATATTGGCGATAAATGCATTCTTTTGAATGTAAAGAGCGGTAAGCATACAAAACTTAAAACAGCTTATGCAAATATTGCTTCTGCTGTTTTTGGTGGCGGATATGTTTTCACAACTTCATATGGTAACAATGCGCAAAAAACATGTGCTCAAGCATTTAATTTGCAAAGCGGCAAGTGCGTGTGGAAGTTTGACAAGAGCTGGAATGTGAATAGCGATTCACAAGATGCTAATCCATATATTACTGCCGGCGAATTTGTGGCATGTCAACAGCGCAGTTCAAACGCTGGAAATATTTTGCTTTTAAAGACTGGGCAAGAGCTGAGCTTGCTAAATGCCATAAGCGGTAAAGTCTTGAAAGTTTATAAGTTCGATAGTGCAATTTCTGCTTGTTCGATTGAGAACGGCAGTGCAAATGATATTGCTTGTGTAACTTTGTTTAATGGCCAGCGTCACAAAATCAGGTTGGATAAAAGTGGCAAAAAGCTTTATGAAAGCACATATTCTTCAAGTGATTCTTTTAATGAACGCGTGTGGAAAGTTAATGATATTGCGATAGATGGCATAAATTATTATCTTGCATTTTCTGCTGATGATTTGCAAAAAATTATGATCTATCGCGATGAGCCTGTGGAAAACTTGAATGGCTATGAGCAGGTGGCAGAAGTTGACGCGAAGCAGGCACAAAACCAGATGAACTTCTGCGAACTTGTAACAAAGGAAGACTTTCTTCAAAAGTATGGAATTAGCTTTGATGACTTGCCTGTTGCATATGACAGTTGCAGGTTTGCTACAGTCTTGAATGCAGCTGGTAGTGGGGAAGCAAATTCTGATAATCCAGATGCGCGTTACATCTTCATGCAAGATTCTAGTGGCGTTTGTTATCTTGTTAATTTTGATACATTACAAGTTTTGTCGAGCTTGCAAATTGATTATGGTAAGAGCGTGCAATCTGTTGCCATATCTGCGGACGCAACTAAGCTTCATGTGAAATATTCAGATTATGAAACTAAAGTCGGCGCAGGCTTAATCTTGATGGACATAATCGATGACAAAACATTGGCTCTTTCGCAAACATTGCCATGTGCGATAGCTGTTTCTGGCGACAGTTCAAAAGCCTTTTTTGCTACAGCTTCTGGCGGCATATATTTCACATTGCCTCTTTATTCTTTAGATGAGCTGCTCCAACTTGCAACAAATTACTAAATTTTTTGGTCAAATCTCGCTATTTTTGCTGCTAAAGACCATTTTTCTATGTAAACTTTGCGCAAGTTGCGTCATAATACTTTTTGTTGCGGCAAGGAGGTCACGTGAGCAAGCGCAATAAACTGAATAGTTACGACACATTAAGGTTTGCACCAGTCAGAAAAAAGAAGTTCAAAAAGAGGAAGATAATCCTTCCTGTCATAGGTCTTTTAATTGCTGGCTGTGTTGCTTTTACTGTATATTGTTTGCATGATTTGCCTTCATATGAAAATATGGATTTGTATACAAAGTCCGGAATTTCGACTGTTTATGCAAGCGACCGCAAAACAGAACTTGCCAGAATCACGACACAAAATCGCATTGAAACATCCATTAATAAAGTTTCGCCTTATGTTTTAAATGGCGCTGTTGCAACAGAAGATGAACGCTTTTATAAGCATGGCGGCTTTGACTTTTTTGGAATTGTGCGTGCCGTCTTCTCTAATATCACTGGCGGCAGCAAACAGGGAGCTTCCACAATTACGCAGCAGCTTGTGCGTAATACTGTTTTGATTGATGAAATGAATGACATCACAATCAAGCGCAAAATTCGTGAAATTTATATTGCTGTTCGAATTGAACATATTTTTACTAAAGACCAAATTTTGATGATGTATCTGAATGTCATCAATTTTGGCGATGGTTGCTATGGCATCGAGGCTGCGTCAGAAAATTATTTTAATGTTTCTGCAGATGAACTGACACTTGCACAAGCTGCAATGTTGGTTGGAATTCCGCAGTCGCCAACAGCAAATAATCCACGCGAATATTATGATGCTGCTCTTAAACGTAGTCATCTTGTCTTAAATCGCATGTTGAGCAATGGCTATATTTCGCAAGAAGAATATGATGAAGCTATTGCAGATGAACCAAAAATCAAGAAAAAGAAGTCTTGGGAAGAAGATGTAAATTCGCAGCTTGCTCCGCATTTTGTTGATTATGTTAAGCAGCTTGTGACAGAGCAAAAATATAACGCAGCTGAATTGACTCAAGGTGGTTTGGCAATTTATACAACGCTTGACCCAAGCTGCCAAAAAGCTGCAAAAAAGGCTGTTAAAAATGGCATGAAAGATTGGGGCGGCAAGCTTCAGGCTTCTTTGACGACAGTCGACCCGAATTCTGGCGCAATCTTGGCGATGGTTGGCGGCACAGATTATTCTGAAAGCGTCTTTAATTTGTCTACGCAAATGAGCAGGCAAGCCGGTTCTTCCTTTAAGCCTTTTGCTTTGATTGCAGCACTGCAACAGGGCGTTGACCCAGACAATACTTATATTGATTCAAGTTCTCCTGTGCAAATTGATACAGCAGAAGATATAGAAAAATATCGCAAAGATTATAAAGAAAAGAAGAGCAAGGATAGCGAATCTACAGATTCTACGAATGAAGAAACCACGAGTACAGATTGGGAATCTAGATATTGGACTGTTCGTAATTCTGAAGGTTCAGGATATGGGTCCATGTCTTTGACCAGCGCAACAACAAGTTCTGTTAATACTGTTTATGCAAGGTTGACGCACGTACTTGGCCCAGAATATACAGTCGAGGTCGCAAAGGCATGCGGCATTAAATCGAACTTGGAAAGTGTGGATTCTGTCTGTCTTGGCACACAGGGCGTTAACACTTTAGAGATGGCAAGTGCATATGCAACAATTGCTAATGGCGGCATTTATTATGAGCCATATGCAATTACAGAAATTGTTGGCTTGGACGGCGAATCGCTTTATTCACATGATGGATCACAGGGCACTCGTGCGATAGATGAAGCTGTTGCTGTTAAAGCTCGTAAGATTTTGGAAACTGTAATTAGTAGTGGTACAGGTACTGCTGCTCAACTTTCAAGTGATCAACCTTGTGCTGGCAAGACTGGAACTTCTGAAGAAGGTCGCGATCTTTGGTTCTGTGGCTTCACTCCAAATTATGCAACTGCAATTTGGTCTGGCTATTTAAGTGACACGCCAACCGGCAGTTATGGTGGTACTGTCTGCGCGCCGATATGGTCTGCGTATATGAACAAAGTTTTGAAGGGGCAAGAAGTTCAAGATTTTGTGGATACAAAGGAAAAAATTACATATCACGACGACTGGGATTTCTCTAATGTGGGTGTATCGCTTTATGATGACTTTTATGAAAAGAAAACCATAAAGAAGAAAAAGGCAAAGAAGGAAGAGCCACAAGATACTGATGTGATTGAAGAACCAACAGATGAACCGTCTACCGACGGTGACAAATCTGGTGGAGATAGTGGCTCGTCAACAGATCCGTCTGATTCAGGCTCTGAAAGCGACACTCAGTAGCAGGCATTTTCGGAAAAAATCCGGATTTTATTCAGGTTTCACTCGGAAAAAATCCGGAAAAAATCCGTATGGATGTCCGGATTTCACTCTGATTTCATCCGGAAAAATGGCAAGGTTTATTTGTTAAAGTCTCCTCTCTGTTAAATGTTTGAGAGGAGACTTTATGATTTTATGTAATTTATTTTTGAGGCGGGGAAAGGTTTTTGTTGTTTACTGTCTGGCATTGGCGGCCGTGTTTGCTTTTTGCCTTGCTGCATCTTTGGCTTGTTCACATCAAACTGCTGAAGCTGCAACAACTTATACAATCTATTTTCATAGAGATTTTAGCAATGTGAAGGCTGTTGCTGCAAAAAAGTCAACAACAAAAATTACTACCAATATAAAGAGCTTATATCAACCAAATAATGCATCTGGAACTTTAGCAAAATATGCAACATATAAAGATTGTCATTATCTTTATTACAGAAATTCGAGTGGCAACTTCAAATATTTTGTTTATGCAAAAGCGCAATCAACATATCCATTGGGCTCAATGGGCGTTAAAAATTGCAGAAGCCAAGGATATTCAATTTCAAATATTATGAGCTTGTCTGGCATAAAGAATGCTAAAACTTTGCATGTTTATTTGGCTTATAAACAGCAGGCGCATAGCTATAAAACAAAGACGCAGGCAACTTGCGCTAAAGCTGGGCAAGAGGCATGTTCTGTTTGCGGATATGCACGCACGGTTGCAGCAACAGGCAAGCATAGCTATCAAGTAAAAAAGCAAGCAACATGTGTTGAAGCTGGGCAGGAAATTTGTTCAATATGTTCAGCATCGCGGGAAGTTTTAGCAACAGGGAAGCATGAATATAAGTTGGTGCAGGCAGGTTCAGGCAAGCATCAAATGAAATGTTCAATGTGTGGAAAAATTGGCTCCGAGGCACTATGTGCTCCATCTGCAAATGGAAAGTGCATAACTTGTGGAGCTAAGCTAAAGCATGGCGCTAAATTTAAATGCTCGGGTGGGAAGTATATAGCAACAAGCTCTAGCACTGTTATTTATTGCGGGTCTGTAAAAAGCAGTGTGACTTCCATTACTGTGCCGCTGCAAATTGATTATCATGGTGTGTGTTATAAGGTAACAAAAGTCAAAAAATTAGCTTGTGCAAAGTTGCAGAAGTTGAAAAGAGTGACAATTCAAGGGAATGTTACAAGCATTGGCTCAAAGGCTTTTTATGGGTGCAAGAAGCTAAAGAAGTTTAAATGCAATTCAAGTGTTTTGGTAAAGATTGGCGCTAATGCATTTAAGGATTGTAAAAAGCTTAAAACTGTTGTTGTTTCATCAGAAAAGTTATCTTCACTTGGAGTTAACGCATTTAAAGGATGTAAGTCTTTAAGGCGCTTTACCTATAAGTCAACTAGTTTGAGCAAATCAAAACTTCGCAAAGCGGGCGTCTTGCGCTAGAGTAAAAACCGACCTGTTTTGAAATACCTTGGGAGGTTTTTTATGGCAGTAACTGCTAACACAGACGATTGTGTCGCATGCGGTGCATGTGTTGACGCTTGTCCATTGGGCGCTTTGTCAGTAAATGACACAGTTGAAGTCAATGAAGAAGCTTGCGTTGAATGTGGCGCTTGCACAAGTGCTTGCCCACTCGACGTTTTGTCTCTTTAAAATTCGTCTGGACAAGGTGCATGTGTGGCTCGCAATATGCGAGCCACATTTTTTATGTGCGGACTGTATAATTATCAGGCGCGCGTGTTAGAGTGCCGCACTTAAAATGCGTTGCGTAAAGCAAGGCAAAATAATGCGCGTTAATATTAAGCAAAAAGCAAAAGATAAATGTAAAAGCAAGAAGCAAAAATAAAAGTGATTTAGATGATAGAAAATGTAACAATTGATTCTTTGGCATATGGCGGCGACGGAGTTGGCAAACTTGCAGATGGGCGCGTGGTTTTTGTTCCGCATGCATTTCCAGGAGATGTAATAGCTGTTCATGTCGAAGAAAGCAAAAAGTCATTTGCGCGTGGCAGCATTAATTCAATAGTCGAGCCATGTGAGTATAGAACTGAACCTCCTTGTGCTCTTGCACAGCAATGTGCTTGCGGCGGTTGCCCTTGGTCGCAGCTTGCTTATGAACAACAACTTCATTGGAAGCGCCAAGCAGTAGTTGATGCTTTTGAACGCATTGCTCATATTGATTCAAACGAAGTCGAACAGCTTGTTGCAGAATGCATTCCAAGCAAAAAGCAATGGAACTATCGCAACAAGGTTGAATTTGATGCAAATAAAGATAACAGAGGACGCTTTGCTCTTGGAATGCACAGAGCAAGTGGCGGTTTCATGCCAATTGAGCAATGCAATCTTTGCCAGAAGGAATTGCAAAGTTCACCAAAAGCATTATCTGGTGCTTTGCGATATTTAGCAGGCCAAAATGACTTAAAAATCAAGCGCGCTGGCGTGCGCTATTCAAAGCGCACAGGCTCGTGTGAAATTGCACTATGGACAATGACTGGGCGCTTCCCGCGTGCAGCTGCTGCAAAAATTGTTCCTTCGTCTTTGCAAGATATCAAAGCAGGGCTTACCCGCGTTCTTTTAAAGGGCGAAGCGAAAGAGCGCAAAGTTACGGGCGTTGAGGTCTTATCAGGCAAGGGCTTTTGGAGCGAGAAAATTAAGAACAACATAATGTATATTTCTGCGCCTTCATTTTTCCAAGTGAATACTGCAGGCGCAGAAACATTGATTGACCTTGTTTTGGATGCTATGCAACCAAGTGGGCTTGATAGTGTGTTCGACCTATATTCAGGTGCTGGCACGTTTACCTTGCCTCTTGCAGAGCATGCGCGGGAAGTCACAGCTATTGAAGCTGAAGGTTCATCTTTGCGTGACCTTCGCCGCAATCTTGAACGCAATGACTTGCATGCGCAAGTTATTGGCGGCGATGTTGCTCGTGAACTTCCTGATCTTGGATGTGTTGATGCTGTTGTTGTTGACCCGCCGCGCAATGGGCTTAGTGAAAAAGCTGTTGAATATCTTCTTGATACAAAAGCCAGCAGAATTGTTTATGTTTCTTGTAACCCAACAACTTTGGCGCGTGATGTGAACATGATGATGGTCGGCAATCAATATAAGCCTGTTTCTATCAAACCAGTTGACCTGTTCCCACAAACTTACCATGTTGAAACTGTCTGTCTGCTTGAAAAAGCGTGATAGTTTTTGCTCAGTTTGCCTCGCGTTAAAAAAATAATTTTGCAAATAAAAATTCATGATTTATCTTTGTTTCTATGAATTATGTGTTAATATGCTTTTCAGGGTACTATTTTATGAAAAAATTAAAAAATAGTCCCCTGAATTGCCATTTATTGAATGGCTTTAATGCTACCAGAAAGTATTAATATGTTTAAAAATGTATATCGCAGAGAAAAATATTTAAAAAAAATTAGGCCTTTTTACGATTCAGATATCATAAAAGTGATTACAGGCATTAGAAGATGCGGAAAGTCATTCATTTT
The DNA here is from genome assembly GCA_963606965.1 of Acutalibacteraceae bacterium. GTDB lineage: Bacteria > Actinomycetota > Coriobacteriia > Coriobacteriales > QAMH01 > CAVDAL01. The sequence goes on along the minus strand of CAVDAL010000003.1, from coordinate 6,789 downwards.
AATGGGAATTATGAATGAACTTTTGGATAATGGCATTTCTAATGAACAAATTATTTATATTCCACTTGACAGACGGGGCTATAAAAATATTAAAACAGCTCAAGAACTCGAGGATAAGATAGAATCATCGATTTGCAACGGCATGCAGCATTATCTATTTATAGATGAAGTTCAAAATGTTGATGGTTTTGAAAGCGTCGTCCATGCATATGCAGAAGAAGGATTTTCCATTTTTCTTACGGGTTCAAATTCATATTTATTAAGTGATGAAATTTCAACAAAGTTGACGGGAAGATATTTAAATTTTGAAACTTACACTTTGGATTTTTACGAATATCTTGAGATGAAGAAATTCTTTAATAGAACAATAAGCGATGATATGTATGTAGAGTTTGAAGAGTATGTGTTAAATGGCGGGTTTCCAAAAACTTTGGAATTTGCGCAAATTCAAGCTCGAAAAACATACAATAAGGGAATAATTTCTGAAATATTTGAAAAAGACATAAAGAAAAGGAGAAGGATTTCCAATGTTCCAGTTTATGAAAGAGTGCAGTCGTTTTTATTAAACAATTATTCGTCACAATTTTCTTTGAACAATTTGCTTGAGTGTTTGGAAAAAGAGGGATATAAAACAAAGCCATCTACAGTTAGATCTTATATTGAGGATTTAAAAAAAGCCAAAATTGTATATGAATGCAATAGGTTTGATTTGAAGAGTAAGAAGTCATTGAAAAGAGAGCAAAAGTATTATTTGGCAGATTTAGCAATTTATTTTGCTACAAATACAGACAATAGATTTAGCTTTGGTTCATCACTTGAAAATATTGTTTATCTATATTTGGTCAGTCATGACTATCAAGTTAGCATAGGTAAAATAGGGAAACTTGAATGTGATTTTATAACAAGAGATGCAAATGGTGACTATGCATATATTCAGGTTGCTTATACTTTGCAGGGGGGTGACCAAGAATCTACTCATCGTATAAAGGAAAGAGAGTATCGCCCGTTCAGAAAAATTCAAGATGGATATCCGCGCTATATAATCACACTTGATAGATTTCAGGATAGACAAGAGGGTGTGCATCATATAAATGCTATTGATTTATTTTTGGGGAAAGTAATTATTTAAATTGGAACATTGCAATGAAATAAAAGCATTGCATTTTATTTGGAGTAAAAGTGGTTTTGAAAGACGATATTGATAAGGCAAAATTTGTGTGCCCAGTTTCCAAAGACTGCGGGGCATGTTCATATATAGATGTTGAATACAACAAGCAGCTCCTTCAGAAAAAACAGTATGTAGAAGAGCTTTTTGATGGCTTGCTGCATAGCGGAGTTTGCGTTGAGCCTGTATTTGGGATGGATGAACCATATTATTACAGGGCGAAAGTCATATCGCCATTTGCCCCTGCACGCAAGCAAGCTCGCGCTGTGAAGCGCAGTGCAACAAAGCGCGGCAAAAACGGCAGCAAGGGCAAGAGCAGCTGTGAAATTTTAACAGGTATGTATGCAGCGCATTCACACAAGCTCATCCCAAATGATGAATGTCTTCTTGAAGACAAACGTGCAAAAGCTGTAATTGTTGCTGTGCGCAAGTTGATGCACCGCTTTGGAATCGAGCCATATAATGAAGATACGGGCGCAGGATTTATGCGCCATGCTGTTGTTCGAGTTGGACATGAAAGTGGGGAAGTTTTAGTTACGCTTGTTACAAATTCGCGTGAATTTCCACGTTCAAAATCTTTTTGCCGCGAGCTTTGCAAGTTATGCCCATTTATTACAACTGTTGTGCAGAATATTAATTTGCGACAAACAAATGTCATTTTGGGCGAACAAGAGCGCACACTTTATGGTCCGGGATTTATTTTGGATAGGCTGTGCGGCTTGAGCTTTCGCATTTCTTCAAAATCTTTTTATCAAGTGAATGCAAAGCAAACTGAAGTTTTATACAAATGCGCAATTGACATGGCAAGCTTGAATGGAAAGGAAATAGCAGTTGACGCATATTGCGGCACTGGCACAATCGGCTTGGTTGCTGCAAAGAATGGCGCGGCGAGCGTTATTGGTGTTGACAGCGTAGCTTCTGCGATTCGCGATGCAAAGCAAAATGCTCGCCATAATGGCGTTGAGAATGCAGAATTTGTTACAGAAGATGCTGCAAAATTTATGTGCAAGCTTGCTGCAGAAAATGGCGAAAGCGGCAAAGATGTTGTCTTATTCATGGATCCGCCGCGCGCTGGTTCAAGTGAAGAATTTTTGGATGCAGCTGCTGCACTTTCCCCGTTGCGAATTGTTTATATTTCTTGCAATCCGCAGACTCAAGCTCGCGATGTGAAATATCTTGCAAAAGCAGGCTATGAAATTCGCAAACTTCAACCAGTTGATATGTTCCCACACACAGACCACGTGGAGACAGTAGTATTGATGTCACGCGTTCAGAAGTAAGGTGCAAAAGGTAAAAATATCTTGAGCTGGAGTTGGATTTGCGATTTGTTATTAATATGCTGCATGGAACATGCGGTTTCAAAATATAGAATTAGAGAGGTGTAACTATGAAATTTGAAGACAAAAATGATTTTGAACAACATAACATGTTTGGAACAGGTGAACCAAACACAGCATATGCCAAGTACTTTATCGGTGATTCATTCCTGAATCCGCTTACAGATGCAAAGGGCGGGCTCTTTGCAGCCAATGTGACCTTTGAGCCGGGATGCCGCAACAACTGGCATATTCATCATGCAAAAAGCGGAGGTGGTCAGCTTCTTATCTGTACTGCCGGAGAGGGCTGGTATCAGGAAGAAGGAAAGGATGCCGTCAGCTTGAGCGAAGGAAGCATTGTAATGATTCCTGCGAATGTTAAGCATTGGCATGGAGCAAAAAAGGACAGCTGGTTTTCTCATATTGCTGTTGAAGTGCCGGGAGAAGATTGCAGCAATGAATGGTGTGAACCTGTTTCAGATGAGCAATATAATAGCTTGAAGACAACGGATTAAAAATTAAGCTTCCCACCATCTGGGAAATTTCTAGTGGTGGGAAGCTTAGTGCGTTTTTTTTGCTTAGTTTAAATTAAAACTTTGCGGTCTTCTGTAAAAGAATCAATATAAGCAGCAGTGATATTTTCAAGACGGAAAACTGTGCAGTTGCCATCGCCTGCAGCATACATCTTCTGTAATGAAGGATATTCATCTAAAGCAGCTTGGCTTGCAACATCGCGGTCGTCTTCAATCAAATCGCATTCGATGCGAATCCAGTCACCATGTTTGCCCATGCCTGAAATTGCAGCTTTGGGGTTTGCTTTAAGCTGTTTATAAACATCCTTTTTGCGCCCAGTTTGAATGATAAGCGCATCTTCAAATTTTGTGATTGTTCCAAATGGGCGCACATGTGGGTTGCTATTTTCATCAACAGTAGCCAAAAAGTATGTTGGATTTTCTTTCAAAAAATTTAAAATTTCGTCCATGATATTTCTCCTATAACCTCTTAACGACAATGTCATCATTATACTCACTATTTCGCGATAGAATACCCAAAAGTTATGCACCGGTGAACCCTGCATGACGCGCTTAAGCGTAAAAAATGTTGTTCACGTACGATTTCACAGGTAGGTTTGAAAATGAAAAGCTCTTATTTAGCCCGCGCCGGGCTCATTGCTGCAGTTTATGCAGCAGCATCAGTTTTATCTCTTACAGTTTTACAAGGTCTTTCATGGGGGCCAATCCAGTTCAGGATTTCAGAATGCGTCTGCGTATTGGCGCTATTTTTCCCAGAAGCTCCAGCTGGGCTTGCCATTGGCTGCTTTATTGCAAATTTGATTAACATTCCGCTTTCAGGTCTTGGATTTCTTGGTCTTTTCGATGTTATATTTGGCTCACTTGCAACTTTGCTTGCTGCATTATGGATTCGCCATTTCCGCAATCATATTGTTGTGGCGCTTTTAGGTCCTGCAATTTTCAATGCTGTCATAGTTTCGGCTTACTTGCCGCTTTTGTGCGCCAGCTTCGGCTTTTATACAATTCCTTTCACAAGCATTTCTATTGAAGGTGCATATGGCTTAATGTATCTGTTCGGGTTCATTGCGCTATTCATTGGGGAGTTTGCTGTCATGTTCATTCTTGGTTTGCCGCTTGCCCGAGCTCTTAAGCATACGCAGCTTTGCGAAGAGCAATAAAGAAAGCTGCAGCATAGCATGCGCGCGCAAATAAGGATATACTTTCTTTTTGAATATTTTTTATATAAGAACGGATTGTCAAATGTGGAAAAACGGCGAGCTTAAAGCTCATGCGCGCCATGCTTTGCGTAAGAATTACTGGACGCTAATTTTGATCTTCTTCATTCTTATTTTTGTTGGCGGAATGAATACAATGAGCGCAAAAAATGTGGTTTATACAGCGCCAGATGGCATATCGTCCGGCATCATGTCTTATCTTTCTTCAGAAGAAGCTGCAATATCTGATGACGCAACAGGCGCCGAAGATGCAAGTTCTGCATCAAACGAAGATGCAGCGAACAATTCCAGCAGCTCTGATGGCTCTAGCGATTCGACCGCAGATTCGAACAATAAATCTGGCCTTGGCGAATATCTTGATAACATTCATGACAATCCAAAAGTTGCTGCAAAAATTGCGCAGCGCACACTTGACAAATTCAATGGCACTGGCGGATTTTTATATAGCATAATGTATCAAGTTGACAAGTTTATTTTCTCGCATTCTGCACTAGCAAAATTTATAAGCATAGCTGCAGTTGTTTTATATTTGCCTTTTTACATCTTCATTTGGAATGGCTTATACCTTGGCTACCAGCGCGTTTTAATAGAATCACAAACATATAGTAAGACGCGCTTCAGGCGTATATTTTCAGTCTTTCGCATGAAAGGCTATGTGAATGCTTGCCTTGTTTTATTGCGCAGAACAATCTTTTTAATCTTGCTTGGCATTTTGGCATTTTTGCCAATCGCTTTTCTTGCTGCAATGAGCTATGGCGACATCAGCTTTGGCAATTATCTAGATGCCATTATCGCTATAGCTGGAATGGCTCTATTTATTGTTCTTACATTTATTGCATTAAGGCAATATTTCTCTCTAATTCTTGTTCCATATATCTTGGCTTCTGAGCCGCGCATGAAGCGTAAAGAAGCCTTCAAACTTTCGCGCAAAATGATGCACGGCAACATTATGCACTATATTGGCTTCAGGCTTTCATTCATTGGGTGGCACATACTTGAAGTTTTGAGCTTTGGCATTTTGAGAGTGTTTTTCTCGGGCTCATATATCCTTCTTGCGCAAGCTTGCTTATATTTGAAGCTTCGCGAACATGCATTAGAGGCAGACTTTGAAGAGGCGCAAAAAATCAAAGGGCCACTTCTTACAAATCCGCCGCAAAGCGCTCTTGAAGGCATTAGCCCAGAAAGTATTGTTACAGATAAAAGCGGCTTTAAAATTTATCCTCTGGAATATCCAGACATGCAGCCATCAAGGCTTAACAAAATTGCAAAATTCATGGAAGGATATGAGCCAACCCGCCATTACAGTTTTGTCAATATCATTATGCTGTTTTTTATATTTTCAATGCTTGGTTGGTGTTGGGAAGTCATGCTTCATATCATTCGCGACGGCGTGCTTGTTAACCGCGGCACGCTGCAAGGTCCGTGGCTTCCAATCTATGGTGTTGGCGGCGTTTTGATTATCCTGTTTTTGCGCAGGTTTGCAGACAAACCATATGTTCTTTTCCCAATCACAATGCTTCTGTGTGGCGTGCTTGAATTTTCTACAAGCTGGTATCTTGAAACATTCATGGGGCAACGCTGGTGGGATTACAGCAATTATTTCATGAATTTAAACGGGCGCATCTGTTTGGAAGGCTTGCTGACATTTGCTGTTGGCGGCTTGCTTTTCATCTATCTTTTGGGCCCTGTTCTTGACAACTTCTTAAAGAAGATGAATGGTAAAATCAAGATTGTTTGTGCATGCGTGCTGCTTGTTATTTTTGCGATAGATGTGGCATATTCTTCACATCACCCGAACATGGGCGCTGGAATTACAGACTATGGCCAAAGTGGGCAGGCGCAAATTTCGCAAAGTCAAAGTGCATCCGGTAGCAGTGGCAATGGCGCTTCTGGATAGGCGAATTTTGTATTGCAATTCGCTTTTGTCACTAGCTTGAACAAAAGGTGTCACCGTGTTGTAAACACACTATTGCTTTTACTGCGCTAATCTTTGCATAGCGCTTATGTGCAGCATTTTGTGCCATAGCGCAACTTGATATTATTCATCTCGGAGAATGGAGGATTTCATGTTCGAGAAATTTACAGATAAAGCACGAAGAGTACTTGTCTTAGCACAGGAAGAAGCCCGTGCGCTCGAGCGTCCTTATGTAGGAACAGAACATCTATTGCTTGGATTAATTCGCGAAGGAGAAGGCATAGCCGCTCAGGCTTTGCGTCAATTAAATGTCGAATATGATACGGCTCTTTCGCTTGTGAAGGAATTGACTGATCAAGAGCTGCCTGCAGCTGCTGGTCATATTCCTTTCACACCGCGCGCAAAGCGAGTCCTTGAAGGCGCACTGCGTGAAACTTTGCAGCTTGGCCAAAATTATATAAGCACAGAGCATTTGCTTTTGGGTATTGTGCGTGAAGGCAATGGCGTTGCAATGCAAGCTTTGATGCAAATGGGAATTGATGGGGAACAGGTTCGCGATGCTGTTGGTGAATTGATGTCGAACACTCCGCGTCCAATGCCAGGTCCTCCACAAGGTGGTGGCTTTCCTGAATTCTTTGGCGGTGGC
>CAVDAL010000002.1:0-2136 GCA_963606965.1 Acutalibacteraceae bacterium | reverse complement strand
GCTGAAGAAATGTTTGATGCTTTTTAAATAACAAAAAAGGGCGTAAGTTTTTCAACACTCACGCCCCCCTACTTTCCATGCATTCACCCAAGCAACCAACGCTTTTTTACAGGTTCATAAAAAAGAATTTTTTCATCCTTACAGGTACAAGGTACAAGGCTTAAGGTTCAATCCTTCCCCGCAAGTGCATTCATAAATTCTTCTTGTGTCTTAATTGTATAATCACGCCAACAAAATCCAGCAAATTCTTTCTTTGAATGATTTAGCGGATCTTCACATACATGACTACATTCATCAATCAACTCAAGCTCTAGCGGACAACCACACCTATTCCCAAGCTCTGAACAAGCAATATTCAATGCATTATGTTCCTTGTTCCCTACAATAAAACGCCAGCTCATTACTACACACTCCAGCTTCTTTGATTATTTATACCACCTCTATATATATTATGAATTTACATTTAAATTTACACGTTTTTTAATTCAGAATACATATATCAATAATAGCCAGCAAATATTATCAGTCAAATTATGATGTCTTTCATTTGCTTAATTTTCCTTTCTGTATCAAGTCTTTATCTACCTACTGGCAGCACCAAAGCACATGCCAGCAGGTAGATGTTTAATCAATTATTCAATTCTGCGTCTGCGCATAAAGCTAATTACTAATGCGCCGCCGCAAATTACAACTAGAGATGGATTATTCAGAAACTAAATAATAGCCATTTTTTATTGTATAAGTATGCGTATCATCACGAACACTTTTATGCTGTTGAATACCGTCATATGTTAGAAATGCATTTCCACAAGCACATTGATAATAGTTTACTTTTTCAAGCTTTTCACCGTCCAGCGTTTCAGGAATTTCATTTTTTGTTGCACCACAAATTGAACATAAATAAATTGCAGATTCAATATCGTAAAAATATTCGGAAATTTCTTGCGGAGAATAACTATGCCCAGGAGAGCCAATTTCTTTATTGTGTTCAGTCCATTCTTCAAATGTTTTGAACTTCTGCCTACATGAACACAAAAGATAATCCTCAATTAAAACATTATGAAACTTTCCAAAACGAGCCTGTTCTACCAATTCCCACTCATGCGTGCATTCGCCCAACATATTTAACTTAATTGTTGTCTTTTTTGACTTATCACATGAAGTTGCAGTAATTTTTACACTACCAGCTCTTTTTGCAGTTACTTTTCCATCAGCAGAAACTGTAGCAACATCAGGGTTTGATGATTTATAAGTTACATTCTTATTTGAAGCATTGCTTGGATTAAACTTAATCTTTAACTTTACACTAACTCCATTATATAAGGACTTCTGCGTTGCTTTAAATGCAATCTTCTTTACTTTTTTAAACTTAGATTTCTTTACAACTTTAACTTTAATCTTTTTTGCAGTTACTTTTCCAGACTTCTTGGCTTTTACAGTAATTGTAACTTTTCCGCACTTCTTTGCTATAAGTTTGCCTTTTTTATTAACTTTACATACTGATTTTTTAGAAGTCTTGTAAGTAAGCTTTGCACCTTTATCGGTCTTAACTTTTAATTTATAGGTACTGCCATTTTTAATTGTTACTTTCCCAGTTGCTACACGAGTTACAGTAATTGTGGGTTTTGCAGCTGCTTGCGCATTATCAGCTAAAGCAGCACCACCAAATGCAGCTACTAGCAAACATGCTAGTGTTGTTATTACTGCAATCTTTATTATCTTCTTCATTTATACCACCTCTATATATATTATGAATTTCTACTTAAAATCTTCCTTGCCTTTTAATTCAAAATACATATATCAATAATAGCCAGCAAATATTATCAGTCAAATTAAAATGTCTTTCATTTGCTTAAATTCCTTTCTCTATCAAGTCTTTATCTACCTACTGGCAGCACCAAAGCTTATGCCAGTAGGTAGATATTTAATCAACTATTCAGCTCTGCGTCTGCGCATAAAGCTAATTACTAATGCACCGCCGCAGATTACAACTACAACGCCTAATGCAACAAAGAGCCAAGTGTTATCTCCTGTTTGTACTGAAGCATTTTCATTGTACCAACGTCCTGTATCAGAATCATACTTAAATGTATCAATTACTTTTGTTGATACTTTGTCAGTATCATTATCATACAA
>CAVDAL010000001.1:0-2187 GCA_963606965.1 Acutalibacteraceae bacterium | reverse complement strand
AAGAAAACGCTGGTAACGAATATCAAGGCCTTAGCATTGACGGCATTTCAATTACTGTATACGCAACTCAATTTGCTTCAGAATATGACAGCACAAAAAATGATTATGACAGAGACGCAGATTACGGCCCAGATAATTTATTCTTTAATACGGCTGTAGCTACACAAACTTTAAAAACAGAAGGAACAACAGAAATAAAGTCTGAAGTTTCTGCAAGTGAAGAAGCTCCTGCAATTGCAATTTCAATTCCACAGGGCAGCGTTACATTAGCAAATACTGAAACACAATTAACTTTGAGCAAGGCGCCAGCATCAACGCCAAGCAATATTGTTATTGATGAAGGCACAAGAACATTAACTGCTGAAATTAAACTCACAGATGGTTCCGGCAACAAAATTTCAGCGAATGGAAGTTCATATTTCACACTGGAAATGCAGCTTGAAAAACATCTTAGCGTTTCAAACTTTTATCATAACGGTGTAGCTTTGACAAAAGCTGAAAGCAGCACCTTAACTGGAAATGACCAATTCTATTACGACCCAGATACTGGCATTTTGAAATTTACTACAGATGACTTTTCAAAATTCACAGCAACTTATGAATTTGCTGGTGGTCAGGGCACAGCAGAATATCCATATATAATCGCCGATGTTGGCGACATGAATGCAATTGATAATAAACGCAAAGAATTTAACTGTTATAAGGTTGCGGATTGGGTTGAAACTATAGATTGTTCAGAAAAGAATTACTATACAGATCTTTATGGTGAATTCGATGGCAATGGTGCAACATTTACAAATGTCAAATGCGGTCTTTTCAGCGGCATTGGATATCATCTTTCTGAAGAAACTGGCGTTGTTAAAAATCTTACAGCTGTAATGAAGAATTCTGAATATGGAATTACTGTGGTTGCAGCTAGCAAAGTTATCAATTTTGAAAATGTAAAAGTTTCTGGTGTTCTTAAAGGCGATTATGGCAACATGGGTGCTTTCGTAAGCTATGGATCTTCTAGTGCCAATTATGGCGTTGGCGGCGACTATACATTGAACTTCAAGAATTGTTCCTGCGATGCAACAATAATTTCAACAGACAGCGATTATGCTGCAGTTCTTGTTGGACATACTTATGAAGGCGCGGCATACACTGCAACAATTAATCTAGATTCAGCAACAGAAGCGGGGATTAAAGATGCAAAAATTTATGCGAAAAAAGCAGACGGGCGCAAGTACTTTGGAACAATAAGCAATTACAACAATCTTCCAGTAGTTTATTTAGACGGTGCAAAGCTTTCATTTAGCGACGGCGGAGCAGTTGGACAAACTCATGCCAATGCATATGCATTGACCAGCAATGCTCCTTTCAAAAATGACAGTGGTGCATATTGTTTGAATGTTGAAAGCACAGCAACAAGTGTAAAGGCTGAAATAGGCGCACAACTAACAGCATATGATAATAATGGAAATGCGATTGCCGGCTTAAGTGGCATTACAATGTATATTGATAGCGTTGACATCGGTGATATTTCAAACGGACAAGTTAAACTCCTTGACAAGATTCAAAGCATTGAAGTTATAAATGACAATGTGAGCAGTGGCAAGTCATACATTCTTGATGAAAATGGAAAGCTAACTGTTTACACAAACAGGACCCAGAATTATATAACCGGAACAATAAATATTAAAGTTTCGCAATATAACGAAGATGGTGCGCTTATTAGCAGCGGATCAATGGACATTGCTGAAAAGACGTCCAAAGATGGTTCATGGGTAGTTAAGTAATTTGATGTTTGCGAAGGGTTTGCGTTGTTGCAGGCGCGTGGGTTAGTAGCAAGTGTTGAAGCGTTTTAGCTTTGGCATTCGCTGATAAAGTTTGGGGCACTAACACCTACGAAACCATCTTCACAGAGTAATGCCCCAAACAGTCCCTCCATTCTAGGCCGGATGGAGGGGCAACCAAAGGATACATGCTTCTAGAGGTGTCGATTTTTTGGTGAAGAAAGTGTCGAAAAATTGATGAAGAATTTACTAGCAAAACCTAAGGGCAAACGGCGCGCGTATCTTTTGGTTGCCAAGCAAGAAAAATGGACAAAGCTGGCAAAAGTAAGAAAAAGGAGGAAAAAATGGCAAAGACTAAGACAAAGAAAAGTTCACTTGTTGCAAGCATTATTAGCTTGGTTGCGTGTGTGGC